>QNFX01000010.1 GCA_003650125.1 Campylobacterota bacterium | reverse complement strand
TCTTCTTCTTCTTCTTCTTCCACCTCAGATGAAAAGGCAGTAGTTTCTTCTTCGGGAAACTCCATGGCCTCTTCTTCAGGGGCCATATCCATTTCGGTTCCAAATTCTTCTGTGGAAGTGCTTTGGGTTAATTCATCTTCTGGAGCAGAGGCCTCTATTTCAGGATTAGATTCTTCCTCTGGTTTACTAACTTGGAATTCTTGGGGAAATTCTTCTTCTTCTGCTTCTTCCTCTGGTTCAGGGAGCTTAGTTTCTTCAGTATCCCCTTCACCATGTTCTAATTGGTCATCCACATCGGGATCGAGTTCATGTAGAAATTCAGCTATATCAGCTATAGCAGTAAGATCTGTTTTTTCGTCGTCGTCATCCGATGACATAGAAATATCCTTAAAAAATTGTTACTTAGATTTTGCCATAGAATTTGTTTTTTTTAAATTACCTGAGTAATTTAGACGCCATGGCAGTGCTTATATTTTTTGCCAGAACCACAAGGACAGGGGTCATTTCGGCCGACTTTTACCTTTCCTCTAGTAACTGGGGCACTACCACCTTCATCTTTCATTTTCTGGGCATGTTTTTGTGCTGCTAACTGGGACGCAAGCTCGGCCTTTTGCCTTCTTTTGAGCTCTTCAATTTCTTCTTGGCTATAAAGTTGAACAGTAAAGACAGTTTCTACCACAGCTTTTTTTACGTCTTCCCGCAATTTTTCAAACATTAAGAAGGATTCCCTCTTGTATTCAAGAAGGGGGTCTTTTTGAGCATAGGCGCGAAGATTAATACCTTCTTTTAGGTGATCCATTGAAAGCAGATGGTCTTTCCAGAATTGATCAAAGATAGAAAGTAGAATTTCCCGTAGGGCAGCTTTGACTTGTTCATCTTCATAGTGAGCAAATTTTTCTTTTAATAGGGCCTTGGCCTCATTAGTTACATAATTAGTAATATCACCATCATATTTTTGATTACCTTCATCAACATTTAAAATCTTTTTTGAATTAAACGTGGTTTGAAAGCCTTTGTTTAAATCTTCCCAAGGCCAAAGTTCAAGAGGTACTTTCTTGTTGGGACGATTAGTTTCAACAATTATATCTGCAACATCTTCAATCATCTCCTGGATAAATCCGAGGTTATCCTCATCACCCAAGATATTCCTTCTGACCTTGTAGATTACTTTCCGTTGCTCGTTCATGACATTGTCATAATCAAGCAAGTGTTTTCTGATTTCAAAGTTATGGCCTTCAACTTTCTTTTGTGCTCTAGCAATTGCGTTGCTGATCATTTTATGTTCGATGGGCTCATCATCTTCCATGCCCAGAGTTCCCATGAATTTGGAAATTCTCTCACTGCCAAAAATTCTCATGAGGTCATCTTCTAGAGAAAGGAAAAATTTGGATTTTCCAGGATCTCCCTGTCTTCCCGATCTTCCTCTAAGCTGATTATCAATACGTCGAGACTCATGTCTTTCTGTACCGATAATAAATAACCCTCCTGCCGCGATGGTTTCAGGAGATAGTTTGATATCGGTTCCCCTACCGGCCATGTTAGTCGCGATAGTTACAGAACCCTTTTGTCCAGCATTGGTAATGATTTGAGCTTCTCTTTCGTGTTGTTTTGCATTTAAAACTTCATGAGAAACGCCTGCTTTTTTCATCATGCTAGAGATAAGCTCAGAATCTTCAATCGCGATGGTCCCAACTAGAACTGGCTGTCCTTTTTTATGAAGTTCTTTAATAAGCTTAATAACTGCATGTATTTTTCCTTCTTTATTTTTATAAATGACATCGGCCTCATCTAATCGGGCCACAGGCTCATTGGTGGGGATTACGGTTACACTAAGATCATATATCTTTTGAAACTCAGCAGCTTCTGTGTCAGCAGTTCCGGTCATCCCGGCCAAAACGGAATAGAGTTTAAAGTAATTTTGAAAGGTGATAGAGGCGAGGGTTTGGTTTTCGGATTTAATCTCAACCCCTTCTTTGGCCTCAACGGATTGGTGAAGTCCATCTGACCATCTAGACCCTTCTTTAAGTCGACCAGTGAATTCATCAACGATAATAATTTGTCCTTCTTTAACCACATAATCTTTATCAAGAGTAAAAAGATAATGGGCCTTAAGCGCTTGGTTTAGGTGGTGCAGAAGTTCCGTATTTTTAGATTCAAAAAGATTTTCAATTTTTAGAATTTCGTGAAGTTTTGTTATTCCTTCATCGGTAAAAATTGCTGAACGGGATTTTTCATCTATAGTGAAGTCTTTTTCTTTTGTAAGTTGAGGAATTACTTTATTTGCTTTTCCATAGAGTCCGGTGTCACCTTCACTTGGGCCTGAAATTAAAAGCGGTGTTCTTGCCTCATCAACTAGAATAGAGTCGACCTCATCGACAATACAGTAGTTGTGGCCCCGTTGGACGTAGTCCTCTAGGCTAAATTTCATATTGTCTCGAAGATAATCAAAGGCAAATTCGTTATTGGTTCCGTAAGTGACATCATACCCATAAGCATCATGTCTTTCTTCATCTGTCATATCAGCAACGATGCAACCAACAGAAACTCCCATCCATTCCAGCATTTCCCCCATCCACTCGGCATCCCGTGAAGCTAGGTAATCGTTAACTGTTACTAGGTGGGCACCTTTTTTGGTTAATCCATGAAGGTATAGCGGGAGAGTTGCGGTAAGGGTTTTTCCTTCACCCGTTTTCATCTCGGCGATACTCCCTCTAAATAAAACAATTCCCCCAATAATTTGGACATCAAAATGGCGCATTTTCAGAACACGCCAAGAGGCCTCTCTTATGGTGGCAAATGCTTCAGGTAGAATCTCTTCTAGAGTTTTGTCATTTTTTAACATCTCTCTAAATTTAGGAGTTTGTGCCTTAAGCTCCTCATCAGACATTTGCTTTATTTTTTCTTCTAAACCATTAATCTCTTTAACTAATGGTTGGAGCTTTTTTATATCTCTATCGTGTTTTGTGCCAAAAAGCAGTTTCATAACATCAATCATTTTTTAACTTCTCCTAATCCAGAATATAATACATCGGATCAACCGGCGTGCCGTTTACTCTTACTTCGTAATGTACATGGGGACCAGTGGAAAGTCCCGTGGACCCTACCCTGGCAATCACCATTCCTCTTTTTATCTGTTCTCCAAGAGATACTAGCAATTTTGAAGCATGAGCGTACACAGTTTCTACTCCATAACCGTGATCTAACTGTACAAAATAACCAAAGCCAGGTTTTTTTCCTGCGAAAGTAACAGTACCGTCCGCGGGTGAGAGGATTTTTGACCCCGTTCTGGCACCAATATCAATTCCCTCATGCATTTTTGTTCGACCTGAAAACTGTGACTTTCGGGGACCGAAATAGCTGGTAATCCAGCCCCGAGTTGGTAGTAGAGTAGGGGTTGATTTAAGAAAGGATTTCTTGTCAAGTAAAAATTGGTCTAGGCCGTGGACATTAACTTCTAATTTAGAAAGCATGTCTTCTAAGTTCTCAATTTGATAATCAAAATGGGCATACTTACCTGCCATAAGAAAACTTTGCTTAGTTAAATTGGACCAATCCTTAGTTAAAGCATAACTGGTTTGTAGACCGAAGACAGAAGCGATTTTTTCCTCATAAAGATTTTTAAGTCGTTTATAGCGAGTCTTCTCTTTCACCTGGTTTTTATCTTGGATCGTTTTTAAAAAAGTGCTGTTAATTTTAGGCTTTTCATCCTCTTCTTCGGCCAGATTTTCTTCTAAGGAGTTTTTTTTAAGTCCAGCGATTATTCGCAATTTCTTTTCAAAAACTTGAACTCGGTCAATGTCTGTGATCAGAGTGTTGATTTTTTTTTCAAAGAGCTCCATTTGCTCTTTCAGTTGTCTGTTTTCAATAGTTAGATGTTTATTTTTATGAACCTGTTTTAAAATCTCGAAATAATCATAGGACAAGACCCCGAGGATAAATACCATAAAGACAGAGATAAAAAGCATCCCCCTGAAAAGTATTTTGGGAATTCTGAAAGACTTAACACCTTTGCCCCTTTCGGGAACAATCATGATAGTGAAGTATTTATTCAATTTGACTACCCTGGTTAAAAGAATAATTTTAAAAGAAAATTATATCACTCACCGGGTTTAAAGACAGTAAAAAAGCAATTGACGAAACGCATTTTAATCTTCTTGAGGAACTTCTCCGCGAAGAATCTCAATGAGAGCATTAAGGGCATCTGTCACAGTAAAAATGGCCATAACCTTCTCATTAGAATCGACTATTAGGGCACTACCAAATTTATTACGTGACATCTCATAGGCAACTTCATCAAGCGGAGATCCTGTTATTACTGTGTAGGGATATTGGACCATAATATCTTCGGCCTTTAATTTTCCCGCCCATTCAACATTTTGAAACATTTTAAGATCTCTTTCACTAATAATTCCGATGGCCTTTCCTTCTCTTAGGATAGGTATGTGGCGAACCTTTTCATCAGACATTTTTTCTACGAGAGTCGTTAAGTCAGTTTCTGGTGGGGCGAAAATATCACAAGGGGTTGCGTACTCATCTACTAAGATATTTTTTAAATCTATTAACCCGGCCATTTTCTATCCTTTTTTTTCAAAAGAGTACTTGAAAATATAGAGGGAATCAATGGTGAAATGACTTTGACTCGAGTATCCAATTTTGGCGCAGAACTAAAACGGGCCTAGTTTCCAGAAGAATCTTTTATCTTTTTCACATTCAATTAGTTGAACAGGTCGATTAGTTGTCAAAGCAGCTAGACATAATTGGTTACTGTAGTTCTCTAGAGTGGTGCCATCTTTTTGTTCTTTAGATATTCGCCATAATTGGCCACTATTATGGGAGCAAGGACTAAGTATAACCTTAGAATTAATATTTAATGCCTCAAGACATTTTCCATTGCCATTTTTAATTTCAAAGAGTTCATCACTTCTTTTAATAATTTGCCATGATTGCCTTAAGTTCCATTTAGATGACCAACCTCTAAAACCCAAAAGAATGGCCCTTTCCTCAAGACTGGAGAGATGGGTTTTGGCCATTAAATTTGTAATACGAAAATGCCCTTTATAAATATTTTTTTCACGAGGAATGGTGGCATTTATTTTGGGACTTAATAATCCTTTAGGGATTTTAGCGTGATAGAGATTTCCTTTTGAGTTTAACCCCCAAATATTATCATTCCCAGAAAATGCTACTTGGTCGATTTTTCCTGGGACCTGATACCATTTATCCCCCTTCCAGAACCAAATTGTCTTTTTCGAGTTAACACCGACGGCCAATTTATCAGAGTAAGCATCCATCTCAATTAACTTCCCAGGAAAGTCCTCCCAAATACCATTTATTTTTTGAACTATTTTTCTATTGAGGGTTATACCCCAGACTTGGTTTTTATTAACTGCTACAACCTTGGAAAGTTTTATCTTTTCTGGAGACCAATTATTATTTTTTAAAGTTAAAAGATCATTATTTTTATTGGTGATAAAGATGACTCCATCTTCTCCCACAGAAACGGTTTTCGCTGTTTTTTTAACTTTATTCCATTGAGTATTTGGGTAATCAAATTTCCACATTCGGTTTTGAGCATCTATGCCAATGATATATTTAATGGAGCCAACGGAAATATCTTTAAACTTTCCAGGTAATTGTTTCCAATGTTGATTTAATCTGATCCAAATTTGTTGAGAATGGTCAACTGCCATCAGAGTTCCGTCTTTAGCTCCAGCAATTTTCATAAACTTTCCAGGTACGGGAGACCAAAAAGCGAAGGAGTGAAGAGATACGGTTAAAAGAACGAGTAAATAATATTTGTTCATAGAATTGTCCTACTATTAATAACTAATCGTTCATTAGTGAAAATAATTTAAAAAAAACACTACTTTCCGAAAGGTATCTGATGATGAAAAATATACTGATTATAGGCTTAATTTTAGGCGGACTTTTACTCTTCTTATTTAGTGGCCCAAACGAGCAAATAGGGCCTGAAGAAGCAGTCATAGACAAGTTAATGGAACCTGATTATCAGGAGAAAAAAATTACTAGCACTGCTCAAATTGAGGAAAAAATCGATAAAGAGATAACTCATAAGAAAATTGTAAATGATGATGAGATAAAGAGAAAAAAAAATTATAAAAATATTGAAAAGGAATTTTGGAAAAAGGTAGATAAGGAGGTCGATAAAGAGACCGGTCTAATGAATCAAGATTTAAATGAAGAAATAGAAAAAATTGAAGAAAAGATGATGAATCATGATGAAAATATCGGTATGGCCATAGATGAATCTAAAATCGATGATGAGGAAGAGGCCGAGGAAATGAACTATATGGAAGAACCTATTTTCCAAGAAGATAGTGAAGGTGATGAATTCTATTCCAGTTAATTATTGAGTGATAATTAAAATTACCGAAATATTATCTTCTCCCCCATTTACATTGGCCTGCTCGACTAAGGCATCTGCCGCCAGAGATAGATCATCGGGAGTGCTTTTAGAAGGTTCGGGAATAAATTTATTGATTAAATATAAGATATCCTCATCACTAACCATGCCATGAAGTCCATCAGAGCAAAGTAAAAAAATGTCATTTTTTTGAACCTTATAATTAAAAACATCGGCCTGAACTACCTTATCAAAACCTACAGTTCTACTTAGAACATTTTTTTGTGGATCTTTATGCGCCTGCTCACGAGTATACATGCCAAAATTTATTTTTTCTTGAATTAAAGAATGATCTTTTGTGAGTTGATAGAGCTTTTTTTGGCTTATTAAATACCCTCTAGAATCTCCTACATTAGCAATATAGAGTTTAGTGGATTTAAAATAAAATTCCACTACCGTGGTCCCCATTCCCTTCCAAAGAGGATTTTTATTTCCCTTTTGCAGGATGGTTTTATTAGTATGAGTTACAGATTTTTGTAAGTTATCTTCAGGATCATTTTTAGAATTAGCTTTTACATATTCAGATAATTCTTTGACTGCAATTTGCGAGGCCACATCACCGCCTTTATGACCTCCCATTCCATCCGCCACGACAAAGAATTTAAGCTTGCCATCCATAAAGATTGAATCTTGGTTCACAGCTCGTTTACAACCTACATCAGTATTTCCAGCATAGAGGATAGGCATTTATACTCCAAAAAATAGTTCAACTTCTATTAAATCTAAGGCAGTTCAATATATCAACAAAGCCTGACTATAGAAGTCTGCTAAAGTAATAAACCTTGTCCGATGATTTTACGTAAGGATATAATTTGAGGGATATTAATGGACTAATTTTGCCGGAGGAATAATGGGAGATATAAACATTCAATCGTTTATGAAAGAAAATTTTAGGGCAAAGGACTTCGCTCACTTAAATTGGACAGGTACTTTTCAAGATTATCTCGATATTGTGGCGGCCAATCCAAATGTTACAAGAAATTCTTTCCAAAGAATTAATGATATGATGCATTCTTACGGTTCAGATACCTACATGGAATATAAGAAGAAAATTACCAGATATCATTTTTTTGATGATCCTCTGGGAAATGGGCGCGATGCTGTTTTTGGTATTGATGTTCATTTAATGAAATTAGTAAACTTTTTTAAATCGGCCGCCCAGGGATATGGTACTGAAAAAAGAGTGCTGCTACTTCATGGGCCTGTAGGATCGGCCAAATCAAGTATCGTAAGACTTTTAAAAAGAGGGTTAGAGCACTATTCAAAAACAGATGAAGGAGCTTTATATACTTATGAGTGGTATGACCAAAATGCTTCGGATATTTTGGGTGGGGAAACAGTTTTCCCCAGTCCAATGCATGAAGAACCTTTAAAACTTCTTCCATTTGATGTTAGAGAGAAATTTGTTCAATCCTTAAATAAGGGAAACAAAGACTATAAAATTAAAATTAAGGGTGAAGTTTCTCCTGCTTGTCGATATATCATGGCCGAATATCTAAAAAAATACGATGGCGACTGGATGAAAGTTATTAACAATCATATTCGTATTAAAAGGCTGCTCCTTTCTGAAAATGATCGAGTAGGAATAGGAACATTCCAACCAAAAGATGAGAAAAACCAGGACTCAACTGAGTTAACTGGAGATATTAACTATAGAAAAATTGCTACCTATGGCTCAGATTCTGATCCTCGGGCCTTTAATTTTGACGGAGAATTTAATATTGCAAATAGAGGGATTATTGAATTCATCGAGATGCTTAAACTTGATGTGGCCTTTTTATATGATCTGTTGGGGGCCTCTCAAGAGCAATCTATTAAACCTAAGAAATTTTCTCAAACTGATATCGATGAAGTTATTTTAGGGCACACCAATGAACCCGAATTCAAAAAGCTTCAAAATAATGAATTCATGGAGGCCTTAAAGGATAGAACTGTTAAAATTGATATTCCTTATATCACCCGCCTTGATAAAGAAATTCAGATTTATATGAGAGATTTTAATACTGAAAAAATTCCTCATATACATATCGCCCCTCATACTATTGAAATGGCCTCAACTTGGGCCATTTTGACAAGACTTGAAGAGCCTAAAAAATCAGATTTGACCAAATTGCAAAAATTAAAACTCTATAATGGAAAAACTCTTCCTGGTTATAATGAGGATAATGTAAAAGAACTGAGAAAAGAGTCTATAAGAGAAGGACTCGATGGAGTGTCTCCTCGGTATATCCAAGATAAACTTTCAAATGCTTTGGTAAAAAATGGTCATATTGGCTGTTTAAATCCTTTCATGCTTTTTAATGAACTTGAAGCAGGGTTAAAACACCATGGTCTTATTAACAATCAAGATGTTTATGATTCCTATATGGAAGGGCTAAATATTTCTCGCCAGGAATATGAAGATATCGTTAAAAATGATGTCCAAAAAGCGATCAGTGTAGATGAAAGGGCCATTCAAACTCTATGTGCAAACTACATTGACAACGTTAAGGCCTTTACTCAAAAAGAAAAGATTAGAAATAAATACTCTAACCGTTTAGAAGATGCTGATGAACGTTTCATGAGATCTATTGAAGAGAAAATAGATATTCCAGAATCAAGGAAAGAAGATTTTCGAAGAGAAATCATGAACTACATCGGGGCCTTGGCCATTGAAGGAAAAACTTTTGATTACAAAATGAACGAAAGACTTCACCGGGCCTTAGAGTTAAAACTTTTTGAAGATCAAAAAGACACTATTAAGTTAACAACTATTATTTCAAAAGTAGTGGATAAAGAAACCCAGGAAAAAATCGATGTTGTGAAGGCCAGGCTTATTAAAAATCATGGATATTGTGAGATTTGTGCCACCGATGCCTTAAATTTTGTAGCTTCGATTTTTGCTAAGGGAGATTCGGTAAAATCCTAAAAAGGGGCATTTGTGGGCCATCCAATAAAAAGGGATCACGCTAGATTTAAAAAAGTTATCAAAGGCAAGGTCCGAGAAAACTTACAAAAGTATGTTGCAAAGGGAGAAATACCGGTTTCAAAGCAGGCCGGTACCTATAAAATTCCCATGCCTTCCATCGAAACACCTCATTTTAAGTTTGGTGACCTTCAAAAAGGTGGTGTTGGCCAGGGTGAGGGGGATCCAGAGGATGCAATTGATGGAGGAGAAGGAGAGAAGTCTCCAGGTCAGGGAGAGGCCGGAGATATGGAAGGGCAAAAAACTCTAGAAGTGGAATTATCTCTAGAGGAGCTTGCCGCTATTTTAGGAGAGAAATTAGAACTTCCTAAAATTGAGCCTAAAGGGAAAAAAACTCTTGAATCCATGTCCCAAAAATATACTGGAATTTCTCATGTAGGGCCGGATGGCCTGAGACATTTTAAGCGCTCTTATAGAGAGGCCTTAAAAAGACAAGTGGCACTAGGGGCCTATAATGAGGCAAGCCCCTCTATTATTCCTATTAGATCAGATTTTCGCTACCGGGCATCACAGGTAAAACATGAATATGAAAACTCAGCGGTAGTTATTTATATGATGGATGTCTCCGGATCAATGGGGGATGAGCAAAAAGAAATAGTTAGAACGGAGAGTTTTTGGATAAATCTGTGGCTGAAAAGCCAGTATAAAGATATTGATATTAGATATATTATCCATGATGCCACTGCCAAAGAAGTGGATGAGGAAACTTTTTTTCGAACTCGAGAATCTGGAGGAACCTTAATCTCTTCCGCTTTAAAACTTTGTAAACAGATAATTGATGAAAATTACAATCCAGAAGAATGGAATATCTATCCTTTTCATTTTTCTGATGGAGATAATTGGTCAACGGATGATACCAAGCTGTGTTTGAATATTTTAGAAAATGACATAATCCCTAAATCGAATGTTTTTTGTTATGGCCAAGTGGAAAGTCGCTATGGATCAGGTCAATTTTATAAAGATTTAGTTAGTAAATACGGTGCGGTTAATGAAGATATCATTCTTTCCAAGATCAAAAATAAAGAGGCCATTTTAGATTCTATTAAAGAATTTTTGGGAAAGGGAAAGTAAAATGAACAGAACTGCTCCAATTTCTGGCGAACTCTTACGCCTTAAAAGTGAAATTTACACCTATGCTAAAGGATATGGATTAGACTTCCCTGAAGTAATTTTTGAAATATGTGATTATGATACTATAAATATTTTAGCGGCCCAAGGAGGATTTCCTACACGTTATCCTCATTGGCGTTTTGGTATGGATTATGACCAAATGTCCAAGCAATACTCATATGGGTTGCAAAAGATCTATGAGATGGTTATCAATACGGATCCTTGTTACGCCTATCTTTTAAATGTGAACCCTACGGTTGATCAAAAAATTGTTATGGCCCATGTTTATGGCCATGCAGATTTTTTTAAAAATAATTATTGGTTCAAAAATACGAATAAGAAAATGATGGACGTTATGGCCAATCATACCACTAAAGTAAGAAGGTATATGGAGAGATACGGGGTTGAGAAAGTTGAGGCCTTTATTGATACGGTCCTGTCTTTAGATAACCTCTTAGATGTTAACCTTCTTTACCAAGATGACGTTGGCAGAAAACGAAAAGTAGAAAAAGACAAATTTATTGAACCTGACCAGTATGATGATGATGACAGGGTTCAGGCCTTACAGACGTTCCTGCGTAGTAAGAAAAAAGCTGAAGAAAAAGCAGTAGAGGAAGAAAATAAAAATAACCCTAAAGCAAAAGATGATTTAGAAATCATTCGTGAACCAGAAGGTTTACCCACACGGGATATAATGGGTTTTTTAATGGAATATGCTCCTATTAAAGAATGGGAGGCAGATCTAATTGGTATTTTAAGAGAAGAGGCCTATTACTTTCTTCCCCAACGTATTACCAAAATTATGAATGAGGGATGGGCCAGTTACTGGCATTCAACTATCATGACTCAAAAAGCGATGAAGGCAAGTGAGATCATTGATTTTTCTGATCATCATTCTTCTGTCATGGCGATGAGTCCCCAAAGAATAAATCCTTATAAAATTGGTATAGAGCTTTTTAGAGATATCGAATATCGCTGGAATAAGGGCATGTTTGGTAAAGAATATCTAGAATGCACTAATATGCAAGTTAAAGAGAATTGGGATAAAGAGCTAGGGCTTGGTCGAGAAAAAATTTTTGAAGTCCGTACAACTCATAACGATATTACTTTTATAGACGAATTTTTTACTGAAGAGTTTTGTCAGAGGCAAAATCTTTTTACCTATAAATATAATTCGCGTACTGGGCGAAATGAAATCGAAACTAGAGAGTTTGAAGAGATTAAGAAAAAACTTTTACTTTCTTTAACTAATTTTGGATCACCCTTGATTGAGATCGAATCTTCTAATTATGAAAATAAGGGTGAACTACTTCTTCGCCACGTTCATCAAGGGGTGGACTTAGATTTGGCCACAGCTACTGATACTATGAGAAATCTTTATGCTGTTTGGAAAAGACCGATAAATTTGGCAACTCACTATGATGATAAAGAGGTTAAGTTCTTATTTGATGGTGAGGAGCTCAAAACTCTAGGTTGATTTATTCTTTAATTAAAACTTCTTCACTATCTAATTCTTCAATATAACTCTGGTCAATTATGGGGTTTTCATCAAGAGGTTTTATTTCAGATTTTGTCTTTAAGGCATCAAGGCCGAGTAAGTTTTTATTTCTGGTAGGCCCTTTATCACTAAGAACCTTATTAAAGTCATCCCAGATGAAAGTTTGCATGAAAATCCAGCAATTAAGGCCATCAAATTTATTGCACGCTAGTGAGGAATACTTTCTAACATCTTTCATTTTAGACAAACTTAAGGAGACATAGCTGTTTGCCAAGATAACTTTTAGGGGCATATTTCCTTGGAATTCAACATTTAAATGTCTCAGGTCTTTTTCGGCTTCTTTTATTTCTTCTAGTTGAATCTTAAGTGCCGAGCTGAGAGCAAGTTTTTTAAAAGGGTCAATATCATCAAAAATGAATCTATTTAATAATTTTAGACCCATCTCATATTTCCCCAACATCCAGGAAAGCGGAATGGCCCGCTTAAGTGCATTTCCTGAGTTTTCTTTTTGCTTAAGTGCTAATTGGAAATGGCCAAAAGCTACTTCATATTTTTTTTGTTTTAGGTTGATGATTGCCTTTAGGTTGCTGGCATTAGGAGAGTCGATATCTTCGATGAAATCTAAGGCCTTCTTTTCATCACCCATCCGATAATAAGAAAGACCAATAATCTCTCTTACCGATTTATTTCTAAAGGAAAACTTAGGAAGCGCATACAACTTATCAATATTTATAGACTCTTGATTTAAATAGATGTTTTTCTTGAGCCATATTTTTATGGTTTCAAGTTCGGAGAAGAAAATTCTTAAATTGAGGACACTATCTTTTGAATCAACTGTTGTTTTTCTCAGCTTTAAGTTGACCATGTAGTCGAGCCAAAGATTTCTGTTTTTGGTGTAATCAAAGGTGAGGTACTTACATGTTTTGTAGTCTTCATCTAGTTGTTGTAACTTATTTAATGCGATATCATTAGCTATTTTTAAAATACAGGTTTCCCGGTTCCATTCAACACTCTCAAGTTTTTTGTTTTGCAGTATCTTGTTTGAGTTTACAAAATCATTTTGTAAGAAATAAATAAGAGCTTTAAAACGAAGAGCGGCCTTTGAAAGAGCTTTATTTTCTTCAATTTGTGATAAATAAAACTTGGCCTTTTTTAGATTACCGTTCACTAAAAAGTACTTGGCCTTTTTTAAGCTTATTAAATCTTCACGCGCATAAACCTGAGCGTTTAAAAGCATGCTAAATATTAAAAAGAGAAAGATTTTCCCCATATTTAGTCTATCGGAATAGGTGCCGATAAATTAAAAAAATTGAGAAGGTTATTATGTGGCAGAAAATTTTTACTTTATTTTTAATAAGTTTAAACACTCATGCTCTAGTACCCTTAGAATCACTCGTTTTAGGTGATCTTTCGGGTAAATATAAAAATGAGGCGAGTACTCCATTAGAATATATTTTTCATGCCAGAGGTAAGTTTAAAGTTGAACAAAAACGTTCTTTGGCCTTTTATCGGGGATTTATCGAAGAAGGGGAAAATTTATCCAATTTTTGTAAAGTAGATTACCAAGTTAACTATTCCAATATATGGGAACGAAATGAAGTAAAAAGGTCGGTTATATCAACCCTTCAATATATAGGTCTTGATCTTCTCGCCCGGGCCATTCCCGCCTATGCTAAGTATTTTGAATTTTCTGAAAATGAATTTAGTAATATGACTAATAATTTAGTAGGAAATTATTGTTCTAAAAATATATCAATAATTAGTTTGAAAGAATTAAAACGAAATATTTTATTCAATTTTGAAAGAGGGCCAGGATTTGATCTTCCAAATATTGAAGATAATTCATTATTTCCTAAAAAATTGAGGGAGTATAACACTATCGATCAGATGAGAGAGAATGAGTTTTTACAAACAGTAAAATTGTTTCAATCTCTTTGTTCTTGGGGCAGTGATGTGGATGATCTAAGACTTTTGGTCCCCCTTTTAAGAAATCCTGTCGTGATGGGCTTTTTAATCAGACAACTTACCAATGAGCGTTTTAATTGGGATTTGGTAAATAATGAAATAGGGCTTAAAAAAGATTATCGAACCGTACAAGTCCTATGCCGAGGATTAATTTGTCGTAAAGTGAATCACGAAACTTTTACAAATAAATTACCAAGATCACTTGGTTCACGAGAGATTGAAGGCGATTTGAATCGACTATTTTGTGAAGAATTCAAAAAAAGCGAATACGTATTAAAAGGCCAAGAGCCTAAAATATTAAAAATGATCAAAGAATCTCGCCCCTTTGATGACAATCTTATGGTAGGCCAATTTTTGTCATTATTAACTGGCGTTCCGGATCTTTTAGTTAGGGCCAATAATTTTTCCGATACCAAGGAATTTTTAAAATTAAGTTTTAAGGCCTCCTGGGATGAATGGTCTCAAAATTTCATTAAAGAGGTGGGGTCATATCTATACTTTGAAGAGCCTTTAACCATGGAAGTTGTTTCACGTGATCTTTATTATCATGAATATAAACCTTATTTCAGCGTCGAATTCGATATAAACCAGGGAGAATTTGATCGTACTGCTGAACAAGTAGGAAAAATTGATGTCTCCTTTAATTTAAAGATTAGTAAAAGTTATTTGTCCTGGGCCAGAGATGAATGGAGATCTTTAAGTGCTTACGTCTCTCAAAAAAGAAGAAAAAAAATATTTAATAATTTTGTTAAAGTGATTGAAGATCAAGTGAAAAATGCCCAAAAAAAGTTTTTAATACCACCTTGGAAAGGTAAGTTAGAAAAACTTGTGGCCAAGGAGTTATTAACTCAACTGGCCTTATATGATGGCAAGTTTTTTAAATATTCTAAAAATGACATGATTAATATTCCCATAAAATTAAACTATGCGCCTTTTGCACTTAAGTATATTTACTTTAAATATTTACTGAAACAAGGTCTTAGTGCAGAGAAAAAATAATTGTTGCCTAGGCGCGTAGTTTTGATATATAGATAATAGAAAATGGCAAAAAAAAAAGCTCCAAAAAAAATAGGAAAAGAACTACAGAAGATTTCTGCATCTCTTCCAGCACTCATTCCTTCTAAAGAAGTTTCAGTTTATAAACCTGCCGCTATTGATCCATTGGCCCAATATCTTAGAGAAATAAAAAAATATGATCTACTCTCACTTGAGCAGGAAAAGGCCCTAACCACTGCTCTGGCCGAAACTGGTGATATTGATGTGGCCAAGAAGCTAGTTCTTCATAACCTGCGATTGGTGGTTAAAATTGCCATGGAATATAAGAGTGCTCACCAAAACGTCATGGACCTAATTCAAGAGGGGAATATTGGGCTTATGAAGGCGGTATCTAAATATGATTCCACTAAAGGGGCAAAACTCTCTTATTATGCCTCCTGGTGGATAAGATCCTATATTTTAAAATTCATCCTAGATAATTTCCGGCTTGTTAAAATAGGCACTACCAACGAACAAAAAAAACTCTTTTATAATCTTTTCAAAGAGAAAGAAAAATTGGCCAAGATGGGGATTGCCCCAGATCCCAAACTTCTCGCAGAAAACCTTGGGGTCTCAGAAAAGGCAGTCAGCAGTATGGATCAAAGACTTGGCCCAACAGGTAATGAAATCAGCATTGATAGGCCTCTCTCACCCAGTGGAGAAGGCCCTACACTTGCAGAATCTCTGGCCGATCCTTTTGGGAAAACGCCTGAAGAAATTGTAGAAAATACACAGGGCCTAGAGCTGCTTAAAGGACATCTCAATGAGTTCGTAGACGGATTAAAGCCTAGAGATAAAGAGGTCTTTAAAAAACGGCTACTTACTGAAGTGCCACCCTCATTACAATCTATCGCTGATGATTTCGGGGTTACGAGAGAGAGAATCCGTCAGATTGAGGCCCGTTTATTAAAGCATTTAAAGGTTTACATGTCTGATATTATTAGATAAAAAACTTCAACTCGAAATTTTAGCGCTTTGTTCTAGGTCACGACTTGGAGCACTAGTAAGGAGAAGATTATGATTACAAAAGAAGATACTGCACTATTAACTAAGCAGTATGGAAAAAATGAAAAAGATTCTGGTTCAACACCAGTTCAAATCGCGATTCTAACCAAGAGAATTAACAACTTAATGCCTCACTTTGAAAAGCACATCCATGATTATCATTCAAATAGAGGGCTGCTTAAGTTGATTGGTCAAAGACGATCGCTTTTAAAATATTATGCCAAGACCGATGCTGATAAGTATGGTGATTTTATTAAGTCACTAGGTCTTAGAAAATAAGATGTTTAGGGGAGACTTAGTCTCCCTTTTTTATTTTTGGGAAAGAATAAGGAATTTAGAGGATATTTGAATCAACCCATAAATTGATTGAAATATTCTTTAAAATCCACTTCCTTCCTAAAAATTATATTAATTTTTTACCTTTCACTAATGAGTGAAAGAACAGGAGTATTTTTAATGAATGAAAACAAAAAAGAATTTACCGTAAATTTGGGTGGTAAAGATGTAACCATCGAATCCGGAAGACTTGCTAAGCAAGCAGATGGCTCAGTCCTCGTATCCTCTAATGGAACACAAGTTCTAGTGACTGTTTGTTCTGCCAAAGACGCAAGGCCAGGACAGGATTTTTTTCCACTAACAGTTGAATATGTAGAAAAGTTTTACTCAGCAGGTAAGTTCCTTGGTGGATTTATGAAGCGTGAAGCGAGACCTTCTACGCAAGAAACTTTAAACGCGAGACTTATCGATAGACCAATCAGACCACTATTTCCTGCAGGGTACATGAACGAAACGGTCGTTTCTGCCACAGTTCTTTCTTATAATGAAAAGGGAGATCCGGAAATGCTAGCAGGCATCGGTGCTTCAGCCGCTCTTCATATCTCTGACATCCCTTTTGAAAAAGCGATTTCAACTTGTAAGGTTGGAAGGATTAATGGTGAGCTAGTAATCAACCCAGACCGTGAAGCTTGGGTAGACTCAGATCTTGAAGTAATTGTTTCTTCATCGCACGATGCCATTTTAATGGTTGAAGGTGAAGGTGATCAGATTCCAGAAAGTGAAACTCTAGAAGCTATCCTTTTTGCTCATGAGGCAAATAAAGGGATGGTTGAGCTTATTGATAAAATGCGAAAAGAAATAGGGAAACCTAAAAGAGAATTCGTTCCAGTTGTCGGAAATACTGCCATGCTTGAAGCTGTTAAAGCAGATTTTGCTGATAAAATAAGAGCGGCAATCAGTATCGTCGATAAACTAGACAGGTATAAAGCTCAAGGTGAAGTTAAAAAAGAAATTAAAGCGGCCCTTGAAGCTAATCCTGAAAAGTATGGACTAACTGCTGATGATGATTTTGGTAAAGAAGCAGAACATGCCAATGAAGACATGCTCTATAATATGATGAGATCAGATATTTTAGATCACGATAAAAGAATCGGTGATAGAGGGCTAACTCAGGTTAGACCTATTGAATGTGAGACGGATATTCTTGCCACTCCTCACGGATCATCTCTATTTACTAGAGGTGAAACTCAAGTGCTAGCAACAGTTACTGTTGGTGGTTCTAAAGGTGAGCAAATGTCTGATAGAATCGTCGGACTATCTTATTCTCCTTTTTATCTTCACTATAACTTTCCTGGATACTCAGTAGGAGAGGCGAGAACAAAATTTAATGTATCAAGACGTGAGCTAGGACATGGAAACCTGGCAGAAAGAGCGATTAAAAAGGTTCTACCAAGCAAAGAAGATTTTAACTATACCATGAGAGTAGCTTGTGAAGTTCTAGAATCAAATGGTTCTTCTTCAATGGGTTCAGTTTGTTCTGGATCTATGGCGCTTATGGATGCCGGTGTACCTCTTTTAGCTCCTGTTGGTGGGATTGCCATGGGACTAGTTAAAGAAGGTGATAGATACAAAATCCTAACTGATATCCTTGGAGATGAAGATCACCTAGGTGACATGGATTTTAAAGTAGCTGGAACTGAAAAAGGAATTACCGCTATTCAAATGGATATAAAAATTGACGGACTTCCTGTTAATATTATGAAAGAGGCCATGGCCCAGGCCAGAGAAGGACGTCTGCATATTCTAGGAGAGATGGCCAAAACCATTTCAACAACTAGGAAAGAATTTAAAGAAGGCGTTCCTAGAATGCAAACTCATAAAATACCAGTAGATAAAATTGGCGCCCTTATAGGCCCTGGTGGAAAAAACATCAAGGGACTACAGGAGCAGTTTGATGTGACTGTTGAGGTTGAAGAAGATGGTACTGTTAAAGTTCTTGGAACTGATCCTGTCGTTTTAGAAAACGCAATTAGCACTATTGCGCTACAAATTACTGGCCCAGAGCTTGGCAGTAACTACACTGGTAAAGTTGTAACTATAAAAGAATATGGTGCTTTTGTTGATATCGTTCCAGGAATTTCAGGGCTTCTTCACATTAGTGAAATTGCTAATGAAAGAGTAAGCGATGTAAATGAATACCTCTCTGAAGGTGATGCAATTGAGGTCCAAGTTTTAGAGATTGATAGAATGGGACGGATTAAGCTCTCGGCAAAGGCAGTTAAACCTTTGGAGAAAAAATCCGGTGAATAAAGTTGGGGTTAAAGTTTTGAAGCTGGAGCATTTTGATGACCAGCTTCCTCTTCCTCAGTATGAATCAACTCATGCGGCAGGTGCTGATATTAGGGCCTGCCTCAAGTTAAAAACTCTATCTATCAAACCAGGTGAAAGGGTTTTGATTCCTACGGGTCTTTCTTTTGAAATACCGCAAGGCTTTGAAATTCAGATAAGACCAAGATCAGGGCTTTCGCTAAAAACTAATCTTTTAGTTGTTAACAGCCCTGGTACGATCGATGCTGATTATCGTGGTGAGCTTAAGGTTATTATGGGCAATATCGGAGAAGTTGAACACACCATTAGTCATGGTGATCGAATAGCTCAGATGATTTTGGCCCCTGTGATTCAGGCCAGTTTTGAAATTTCGAAAGATCTTTCGACCACAGCTAGAGGAGCTTCTGGCTTTGGCTCAACAGGAATGAATTAATGCATATTCAAGTTCCTTATACACATTCAAAAAATAAGCTCGATGCTTACAGCAAAGCGAAAAAGTTAATTACAGCTGATTATTTTGCTGACTGGGATGTAGAGATAAATATTGAATATGCCGATGAACACCCTAGAATTATTTGTCAGGGTAGTGGGTTTAGGCTGCAAATTAATTTTGAAGATCAATCTTGTGAGACCTATGTGGAGCTCGCTTTTAAATACAAACTTTTCAAAGGAACTATTGAAAAGAGAATAAGTAAGGAATTATCAAGTAAATTATAATGTATAAAGTAATATTAAAACCCTCAAATGAGGTAATAGAAATTGATGGCACAAAAAACCTTTTAGAAGCTCTAAAAGAAAAAGGTGTTTATATAAAATCTAGTTGTGGAGGGGTCGCCTCTTGTAGTGATTGCATCGTAAAGATCCTATCAGGTGAAGATAATCTTGAACCGCCTCCTTTTGAAGAAATTAAATTTCTTGGAAATGTCTTTCATATCACTAAAGAAAGGCTTGCGTGCCAAACAAAAATTAATGGAGATATCAGCATCGATATCGCTCATCATGATGAGGGTGCTGACCAAGAAAGACTTCGTCAAAAAACGTCAAAAAGAAACATTAAGGTAAGAAAAAAAAATGATCTTAAAGCTGAGGTTTCTCCTGAAGAGGTAAAGATAGAAGAGGAACCTGAATGGGTTAAGCATTGGGATAAAGACCCTAAGGATAAGAAATTAAGAAGAATGGGGGGAGGTAAAAAACCTGTGACCTTTAGAACAGATCACCTTGATGAAGATTCCCCTGAAGCAGAAGCAACAAAAGACTTTCGTAAAACTCGTAAGAAAGATTAGCTCAGAAGATATGAGGGGGAATTTCTTTCCCCTCGATTTAATCCTAGAAGAATTTGTAATCTAAGTAAGCAGCAAGCATGGCATTTTTGCCCCAATTCTTGGCGAATAGTTCACCATCGTGGGATTTAAATGGAGTCGCTTCCCAGTAAACAGCTACTGCAAGATCTTTCATAACTTGATAACCAATTTCTGGCGCGAAAGTAACTTTGTTTTTCTTGTAAGCTTTGTTCGCTGTCTCACCTTGAATCTCATATTTGAATGCGAGCGAAGGAAGAACATACCAGTCTTTTGCAAAAACATAAGAAGGGTTGATTGTAGCGGCGAGTTTTCTTCTTTTTAGTTTTGCGCTTGAAGACTTTCTTAAGTACTCATCATAACGAAGTTCTGTATTTAGTTCGAGGCCGGCCATAATAGTTCTTGTTAGATTTGTTCTAAAAGACGTCGATCCAATTTTGTTGCTTTCATCATTATTAAAGTCTGCATCTAAGTTGAATCTAATCTCAGCACTCATATTGAGCCAGTTTTTATCTTCAGTTAAGATTTTAGACCTTTTGTATCTTAAAGTAGCTCCACCCCATGCAACATCGGCATTAAGCTCGTTGGCCGCACGATAATTATCGCTTATAATAACTGAAGTATTGAATCTTAAAGAATCTTTACCAGTTAGTTTGTAACTTAGATAAGGTGTTAGCTCGTTGTAAAAACCATTGATACCAGTATTGTTACTGGCCGATTGAGTCGCGAATTCATTGACAATAGAAAATCCCAGAGGCGATTTTTTAAGGCCGTTCCAAAGGTCAAAGGTTGAGGAAGTGGTACTTTCCTGTGCTGATAATGATGCAGATATAAGTGCTGCAATAAGTATAATCTTTTTCATGCGAGTAATTCTCCGATTGAGGTTAAAATTAACTCGTTTTTAGAATAGGCCAATTTATTAGTCAATTGAGGATACTGTTTAAATTGTGTTAGGAGGGGGTTAAATGGCGATTACCCCCCAAATCCTTTAATAATTTTTCAATTTCAGGGAATCCAAGGACATAATTTAGGGGTGTTTTATTAAAGTTATCTATTGGATTTATCTCAGCTTTGCTTGCAATTAGCAGGGTTATTATCTCCATATTGCCCTCAATAACGGCCATATGAAGAGGCGTTTTTCCGGAATTTTCAGTGATATTAACATCACCTTTATTATCTAAAATAAGTTTTACTAGGTGTGGATATCCCTTGAAAGTGGCAATATGGATGGGGGCCATTCCCTTATCATCTTTAATATCAAGCTTTGCTCCGGCCTTTATTAAAGCGATTGTTACGGGAGTTTTATTTTTAAGAATAGACCAGTAAAAAGGGGTTTTTCCACTGTGATCTTTGATATCTAGCATTGCCTTGTTAGAAATCAAAAAATTGGTAATTTCATCATTTCCGCGTAAGGCCGCCCAGTGAAGAGAGGTTTTTCCATTAGAATCCTGAGCATTGATATCACAGCCTTTTTCAATAAGATAAGCGATTGTTTTAAAGTGTTGACCCCATGTTGCCAGATGGAAAGGGGACTGTCCTGAAAGGTCTCGTATATCCAAGGTTGCCCCTGCCCCAATTAATATTTTGGTGAGCTCAAGAGATCCAAGACCTGCAGCTAGATGAAGTGGCGACTTGCCTATATTATTGGCCAAATTTAAGTCGGCCCCTTTTTTTATTAAAAAGTGGATAATTTCTAAATGATTCTTTCTAACAGCAAGGTGAAGAGGAGTGTCTCCATCGCCATTTTGAACATTGATATTAATTTCTCTAAGCAGATATTTTATTGCTTCTAAATCATTATTATCAATTGCCTGCCAGAATTTCTGGATATCTTTTAAGGTATTCATGGATTTTTCGTAAATTTCTTTGAGCGGTTTAAAGTAACCTCGAAAAGCTGGCAAGCTTTGCTTCCAGACAAAATCAGGTCGATTTTTAGAGATCCATTCTCCTCCTATGATATTTCCCTTTTTATCTAGCTCTACCCGGTATTCATATTTCTTCTTGCCATAGACCCCTTCAAAATATCGGTTCTCTAGATCTCCCATTGGAAACCAAGATTGCTCAATAGAGTAGGCATGTTTTAAAAGGGTAACAATTCGGACTTCTTTAACCGTACCCTTTGCAGCACCAACTGATGCTCCCATAGTTTCTTCAATTATCTTTGATTCAAACCAATGTACAGGATAGTTCCAGACTTCAATATCGCGAAAGACATCAGCGACAAAACCTTCATCTAAAAGCCCTATTTGATTAGTTAGAACCATATGAAAGGCGCCAGCATTGATATCAGCACAACTAGTAGAGTTAATAGCTCTATCAAACTCTTCTTGAGTTATTTCTCCATCTGCTAGTTGCTCTTCATATTTTTTAAAATCAAGATAACATCTAGTACCTAAGAACTTTGTTTTGGTCTGATCTTTACTGCGATTGCTATGGAGAAAATAAATCAAAAGGGCCTTGATATCACTAGCACCAAAATGGACCTTTTTCCCTGAGAGACCAACTATCGTTACAGGGCCTGGTTCATGATATAAAAGAGCGGCCGGTGCCCAAGCATGACATAGGCCCTCCCAACGAGGTATTTCTAGATCCGGATCATAGTCGTCACTATTTGGATCAGTCATATTAATTTTAGTTCTCTTTTTCTCATAAGTGGTGAGAGGCCAGCTCTCCTGTCCCATATATAAATCGTATTTTTCTGCTGGAGAGAGAGCTTTTAAATTTTGAAGCTCTGCAAAGTTTAATAATTCAAAGTGATAACGAGGGTGCTCTTCACTTGGAGCTTCAGGAGGGGGTTGATTCCACCTATAGGTGATGCCTCCACGATAAGTAGGCCAGTAGTTACCATTCCATGGTTTTTTAGTTAATTCTCCTGCTAGGGGAAGCTGGGAAAAGTTTCTCTCATAATCAATTTTCATTAGTTCGGGATCGTTCATTTGATCCCAACCAGATAAGGCAAATGCCTTAAAGGACAATATTAGAAATAGGAAAAAGGTAGAAAACTTCACTTGGGGTTCTCCTTAATCGGTGCAGAGGTAATCTAGCAAAGATTTAAGGAAAACTTAACCAGTAAAAGTTAATAATCTGATAATATTTGAGATATTTTTAATAGGTCTGCTTTACGGTTATTGCGATCGACAAGTATATTTTTTTCCGTTGCTAGCCCAGCACGTAACTCCCAGTATCCGTGGTTTTCAAAGGATCTCATCGAGGGATCTTTTTTTATGCGCGCTAGGTTAGGGGAGGTGAGAAAGTGGTTTACGCTAAAGGAATCTTTTTCCTTTAAGTTGTAGGTCTTAGATATTAGCTTTAATCCTAAAAGGTAATGGCCTATGGTTAGGGTTTTTTCTTTTTTAGACACTCTTTTTTCATAGAAGAAAAAAAACAAGAGTGTTGTGGGCGTTAAAATAAGGGTTCCAAGAACTAGATAGGCGAGAAATACATTTAAAGGGTCATTGGTATTTGCCAGCGTTATAATAGAATCAAAGATAGCAAACCACATGAGCCCAATGATAAAAAGAACGCCTAGTAAATAGAGCCAAAAAATAGGCGGAAGGCCATAGGATTTTAAGGTGATATAGTTGTCATCACTATTAATCCTATCTTTTTCTTTCTTAGAAACGGGAAGAATGTAGAGAAGGCCCATTTAGATTTTGTAATACTTCTTAAATTTTGCTTTGTCTTTGGCCTTTCTTTTAGTCGCGGCCTCAACTTTCTCTTTTTTTCTAATAGATGGCTTTTTGTATTCCTTTCGCTTTCTATATTCCTTTAGAATACCGGCAGCTTCACAAAGCCTCTTGAATTTTTTGAGGGACCCTTCAACACCGTGCTTGGTACCATCAATAACTACTTTAATAGATGAATCATCAACAGACATTTAAATCACTTTCCTTAAGTTAAAATTTTGCTATTTTTACCCTTTTTCTGTGGGGATTTCAACTGTTTATTATCATTTTAGTCAGTTTTTAATCCCTAGTGTTAGCAACGTAGCGCAATGCGTAAATATATTCAACCTATTGATTAGGCCATATACCATGCTAAAATAGGCCTATGAGAGCTATTTTAATCATTGTGATTTCAACTATTTTCATACTACCCCTAGCTACTGCGGATGGTTTTGATCGTAAGGAATGCCAGTGGGAGAGTCGAAACCTTAGAACTATGGCCCTTCGGCTTAAAAATATCTCCTGGGATATTGAGCGGCGATGCCGTCAGAGCTCTTCTAAGGGGAAGAAAATATGTGCTGAATATATTTCCTACTTTGATGAGCTTCTAGGCAAGATGAACAAGCAGCATTTAGTGGCCAAAGATCGGTGTATAAAATGAAGAAATGGTTATTTTTATACTTAATTTTCGGCCTATTTACTCTGGGTGCCCAAGAAGATGAAAGGCCCTATGATTTTAAAAAAGATGATGTTTTTCAATATGCCAGACCATTAACTTCAGTTTCCCCAGAGGGGTATGATCGCCAGGACTGTATTTTTGCCAATCGAATGGTTAGGACTATGGTTAATCGCTTTCGCGCTTTAAGCTTTCAAATGGAGCGTAGATGCCGGGAAAAAAGTGGTACAGGGCCCTGTGAGCAGTACGTGGCCTCTATGGATAGTATCGTAGAAAAATTTAACCGTCAGTTTGCTCTTATAAAGGCCAAGTGTACTCAAGATTAAATTAAATTTATTTAGCAAAGTTCCGAAGTGAAGTCATGGACGGCACTTGGAAATTTATCTTCTTAATTTTTGCTTTTTTAAGGGTCTTTCTCGAAGTAATCGGCTTTGATTTTTCTAAGCTTCCTATAGGGAAGAAGTTGGGCCAGCTAGGGTATGGGGAAAGAATTAGGTCTTTTCACCGGTGGGGATTAGTCTTTTGTTTGGGATTCCTCTTTTTTGAGGGGCTTTATTTCGCTAAAGAGTTCTATTAAGGGACGCATATCTTCATACCAATCAGATAGTATCACTTGATCATTTTTTTGTCTTTTTCTGATAAAAACTTTTATATTGGAGGGGTTTTTATGTTTGCTGATCAAACTATCGAGTTGAAAAATTTTATTTAAGAGAAGAAAATTTTGCTTTCTACTTATTTTAAAAGGACTCTCTTTTAGCATTCTTTTCCAAATAGATCGTGGATCTAATCCACTTTGTAAGATCTTTGCCAAGGTCAGATAGATAATCGGATCGGCCTCAAAGTTATCACCAATTAGTACGAGTTCATCAGGGATTCCAGTCATTAATAAGATATCTAGCAGATGATTTAGTTTATAGAGACCTTGCATTTTGATATCTTTTGGTCTGAGTTCACCATCTTTAAAAATAGAGAATACCTGGCGATAATCTTTTAAAAAGATTCCAGCGGTATAGATTTCTTTTTTATAAAGCCAATCTCGCATGGCATCTTCGTAAAAATGAGGGGAGGCAGAAAGAATGAAAGGATGGAAACCTTGTTCAATATAGTCTTTAAGGAGAGTGACTCCTTTTTCGATGGTAGGAAAATACTCTAGGGGCCTTATAAGTGAATTATAAACTTCTTTATAAGAAGAATATCTAGTTTCGACGAGGGTCTTATCAAAATCACAGATCACCAGTTTTATTGGAGAGGTAATAGTAATAGGCATGAAAATACCAAGAAGAAGTTCTAGACCTGGTTTACTTTGTATCTCAAAAATCAAAAAGGCAGTAATTTGAGATGTTTCCTCAGTTAGAGGGATTTTAAAATTAAAATTTCCGAACTGGTCCGATTCATGACATTTGACATAGACTTGCTCTTGCTTGGAATTAAGTCCTACAAACTTAAGATCAAACTCATAAGAACGCAGGAGTTTGAAGGCCTCAATAGGCATTTGAGGTTTTAGTCGCTCTAGTTCGCTACCTTGATTGTGTTTGTCTTGCTCATAAGTAATAGAGGCCTTAATAGATATAAAATTATTGGTTTTAATAGACAGAAAATGAACTAGAGAGGGACGTTTCATTATATTACTTTTAATATAGAGATGATGAAAAATCTATTAATTTTTAGGAACCTTGAAAATTAGCATTCCATCCTCATAAATTTGGGATATTTTCCTAGGGTTAATGTGATTTTCTAGCATATATTCCTGAGAGACCATCTCTGATCGAGCACTTCGATTAAAGGCACCTTTTTCAGTTTGGGCCAAATCTTTGAAATTTCGGGAAGTGGTTAGACGCAATTTTTTGTTCTTGCCTGTTAGATTTACAAATTTGATTTCATGTTCTGGTATTTCTAAAGATAAGATATAGTCCTCTTTTCGTTCCTTAATTCTGGGATTAAGCATGGTCAAATTATAAAAAGGATCTCTTGCTTTAATAGCAATATTGTCTTTTTCTCGGGCATATGATTTTTTTAGGTCATTTATGTCATTAGTATTTTTAGTTTTTAAACGATACAAAGTTTCCTGGTGACTTCTTTCCATTCCATTTATTTTATCTTTTAAAATTACTTCTCGATCACGCATTATTTCATTGTGATCTTGATTGATCTTTTCAATATTGTTTTTTTGTAATTCTTGTCTCATTTTTATTTCGGCGTAATATTTATTATCTATATCCCGGATAGTTTCCTGGTGCCTTTTTTTTTGTACTCTAAGGTTTTTTTCGGTATCTTTACTTTTATTGTGCTGGATGACTTTTATGTCTGACGTGCCTGTATCTTTTTCTTTTAAATGATTGGTCCCAGTTTTATGCTTGGTTTCTAAAAAACTAATTTCCTTTTTCCAGATACCTTTTTTTTCATTGAGATGGTTTATAAGGTGATCCCATTTATTGTTTTTTAAGACATTTTTATTTTGATCTTGTTGATGAGCTTCGGATTTAATTTCTTTAGTTTTTTTACCAACTTGATTATTTGGGCCTTGTTCTTTTTTATAATTTAAAGCTTTTGGTCTATTACTTGGTATTTTCATAGTTTTTCCGGGGGAGACAGTTTTAGTTTTCGAGGCGGATTACAATATCTTTTGTATGACGTATCTCCATAGCACATCCAAGACCTTAGTAACTCGATATTCAAAGAGCTTTCGCCTCCATTATAGGCAAGATAAGTTACCGGATCAAAGGTGGATGTTACAATATAAGGCATGTTGTTACGGGGTATAAAGTATCTTGATTTTACGAGGTATTGAAATACCCGATATTCTGCTCTTCCTGCCTGTGACCAAAAGACAATGCCACATAGAAAGAGTAAAAGAATAATCTGTTTTTTTAAATTATTCATCAATCTATTTTGCCGTAATTAACCATTTATTTTAAGCGGGTATGAATTACCATTAAAAGTGGCATAAAATTCCTCCTCATATTAAAATATATTAAAACCCAAAAGGACTTTAAAAATGATGAAATACCTTCCCTTATTTTTCTTAATTTCAAACGCCTTTGCTGTGATTGATTACTCTCAAGTAGCTCCTAAATCAAAGACCTCAAGAACTTCTAGTTCAACTTGGTATAAAGGAATGAACATGGGAGCTTCTTATGAAGCAATAAGTCCTAAGCAAGCTGAAACAAACTTGGTCAAACTTATGGCAACATACCAAACCAATTTTAATGTTTACTTAGATACCTCTTTTTGGGCAGGAAAAAATGGAGGAGATAGTTTTGGGGCAGGTAACATGGAGGCCAAAGTAGGATTTAACTGGTTAAAAATGGGAAATACTCACGATTTGGCCACTTTAGATATGGTTGCCGGAGTAAACTTCTCCTCATGGGATTCAAACTATGCCAGTGGACGGTTAGACCAAGTATATTCGCTTCTCAGTTCCAAAAGGTTTGTCAGTTTTCTAATTGGACTCGGGGCCGAATGGCGTATTAGCGGTGATTCTAAAATTGAGGAAGTTGCAAGTATTGGAAATGTTGGAACTTACTTTGCCATGGCCGGCTGGGAAATCTCTAGTGATATCAGATTCGTTCTCGAAGGAGGGATAGTTTCTATATCTCCGGGAGAACCAAATGATTCAGGTAACTATCTTAATGAAAAAATGAAATATACCTACATATCCCCATTACTTCAATTAGGCATTTTTTCACAGCTCTGGGTAGAATTGGGTGCAGCCTTTAAAATGAATAATGAAGAGTACAGTGACACTTTGGCAAATGCCAGATTGTACGACCTAAAAGGAATTTATGGTAATTCCTTATTTACCGGAATCAAGTACTCCTTATGATTTATGAAAAAAAATTCTACATTCAAAAAAGATTACTACTTTTGTAATAAATGCGGAACAATCTTTGAGCAATCGGCAGATGTTCTCTTTGTGGAAGATGATTCGACCCGTGGTTTTTGTAGTGAATCCTGTATTGAAGAATTCTTTAGACCTATGGTTCGAGTTTTTGAAAAAATAGAGGAGTCCTTGAGAAACGAGTACTCATTAGATGAAGAAGAATCTCTTAAGTATTTAGAATCTTCCGCCTATTTGGAAAAATTACTTAAAGAACCAGAAGAAGTTTGGCTTCATAAAAATGATTTTGGCGAAAAATACTATTTTATAATATCTACTTTTAAAGACCAAAAAGGGGAAGTATTTTATTTAGCATCCATTTGCCTCTTTTATCAAAGTCGCCCTTCCTTCTTATTTTTAGTCACTGCTACCTCGAGTGAGAAATTAATCAGTGAGTTTAGAGTTGGAACTAAATTAAATGATAGACTTCCTATGGGGGCCAATCTCAATGACTCAAAAGAGGCAGAGATTGTAAAAACTATTGAAAGGAAGAAATCATTCATCTTGGCAGAGCTTTTAAGGCTGAGAGAAAATAGTGATATTTCTTTTTATGAATTTTCAGAATTTGAATCTTATATAGATCCCACTATTGACGGGCCAGATGAAGTTTTCTCTTTTATTGATGAGGCCGGAGATAAGATTCAAACTTTTATAAAAGCATTTGATAATGATCAAGGTGCCTTCTTTTATTTCGTTACATGCTTGAAATTAAATAGAAAATCAGAAGATGGATTAGTACCGATTTTTTCTTTTCCATCTCGTGACGGAAATATTTATCGAAAATTCTCTCAAGGTAACCGGGTTTCTGGGAACTTAAAAAGCTAGAAAACTATATTTACCCATCTCTTTGAAGGCCCTGCAGTAAGAATCATCCCCTGTTAAATCAAGTGCCTCAGCACATTTTAAATAAGCATTTGGCGCTGGAAGGGGAGCTTCAAAAGGCACTGAAAACTCCATCACTTGATCTTTTATAATCATCACACCTTTTATAGGATAATTACTATAGGGGATATCGCCTTCTGGAGTTGGTCGATTTTTAATAAATGTAATTTCATAAGTCTCTTTTGGATCCTTGATAAAAAGACATCTAGGTTCACCAATAAAAATGGATTTATTTGAATCTTTGGCAATATAGGTGGGGATAAAGCAATACTTTACATGGATATCCCCCTCTTTTAATTTAAAACGTATCAACGAGTCATCATCTGGATCTTGGCAAATATTGTAATGTTTTAAAAAAGTATCATATTTTAAAAAGATGGAAGGAAAGTCACAGCTATCCACCTTATCAGCAGGGGTAAGGCATGAAATTAATAGAAGTAACAATATTAATTTAGGCATTTAAATACTCACAAAATATCAGCTAAATACCGAATAATAAAATGATGAAATACATATTAATATTTTTAGGCGTTATATTAGTCATTATTTCTGTCTTTTTGTTGCTTATTTTCTCCCCTTATTTTATTTACCTTAAGACGATAAACCAAGGTTTTTCCTCCTCTTTTTTGAGCATGGAGGCAAGTAAGACTGTAATGATTAAACCTATAGAATTCAAAATAAAAAAAATTAATAAATTTTTGGCGCAAAATGAAAGAAGATGGAGGTCATTTCACTTTGCCGATTATAAAATCCCCCTCCCTTTGCAGCATCCTACCTTATCCTTAATTCCTGTGATTCAGAAAAAAAAGGGCCGGAGTTATTTTGGAGGAGATATCTACGATAATAAAAATTCTCGTAAATTTAGTTTTGTCTCTGGTGAAAAACTGGCATTGGAATATGTCATCGATAAGCAAGAATTATTTGGTCTGCCGATCTTTAAACAAGACTTAGAAGCTATTCCTGGTGATAAGTTTTTTAAAATTATGTTTACCTATGATATCCGTTTAAAAAAGATAGATAAAAAAAACAAAATAAGCTACATGCGTTCGCTTTGGAATATCCCTTATGCTGACTTGGTTTTTAATTTATTTGTTTTAAATGCTCGAAATGATTTCTTTCCCGAAGACATGATCGGCTTTACCTTTTATCCCGAAAAAGAAATGGGGATAATTGAAACCTCAGATGAAAATCCTAATTTCTATAATGAGACAGTTTATATCTTGGAGGGGGAGGATATCTACACTTTTAAATATAGGGTGCGAAAAGGAGATCTTTTAGCAGATTCCATAAGAACAAGATTTTTAAAGATACTGAACTTTAAAAAATCTTATGAAGATAAAAGAATTGAGATTTATAATGATTTTAGGTTACTAAGCTATAAGGACAAAATCAGCACTGTTGGTTTTACTTACCTCTATGTAGGCTTTAGTCATGTACCGAATGATCAAATTTATTATTCGGCGATGATTAGAGACCTAGAGAAAAGAGCGGGAAATGCTAAGTTCTTAACACCTCTCTACCAATACGGTATGAAAAAATTTAATTTTAAAGAAAATAAAAAGAAGAAAAAAGAAGTGGCAAAACCAAAAGAATTTAATGAAGAGGATAAACAGATTATTAAAGAGGCCATCAAGCAAGTTGAAGAAACCGAAGTTGATGAGAGTCGCTTAAGTAAAGAGGAAAAAATTAATTTCTATCTAGAGGATGCCAAGACCGGTGAGGGACTTGAGAGTGAAGAAGGTGTCATGGAGATGGACTAAAGATCAAAGTTAGTGCCGATAAAGGCAGAAATTCCGCCCATATGATTTAGCGAATAGGTGCCTACTCGGGTATTGATGTTTTCAAGATTTGATAAAACCATTCTTCGCCAATCAAGTCCTACATTTAGCTCCCATTGACTGCCTTTAAAAAATCTCGCTTGGGCACCTATCAAATATCCCCAGTAACTTCCGTTATCAGTTTCATTGGTGTAGGAGTAACGAATTTTTACCCCTCCCGTTGAGAGTAGGTAGCCACCGCGAAGATCAAGAGAGAAGCTATAGGAATCAAAGAGTGAGAATTGGGCCCAAAACTCGCCTCCTAGGGTGAGCATGCTGATATCTTGGGAACTTAAGTTACTAACTGACATTCCAAGATTAAACATCCAGCGGGAATCAAGAGGTCTTATCTCCCAGAGGATCGGAACTGTAATCATAAGGTTTTGCGCATTACCAACACTACTAACCAACTCGTTCCATTCATTGCCAGGATCTGTTAGTGCCACGTCTACGACAAGACGGGAATTGCTAAGCCAGACTTTTTTCCAATCTTTTTCTTCTTCTATAATATGAGATATATGACCTTTTTCATCTTTAGACTTAGATTCAGGTAACGCTAGATTTTTCACTTCAATGTAGGCCACTCTTCCAGAAATAATTACGGGAAGAACTGCTCCCTGTTTTCTTTTTACTTCACCTACACGAAGTTTTTTTCCTCTTCTTACATAGCCAAGAGGAGAGCTCAATTCTTCATCAGCGTAGACAACGGCACGTGCAGTTTTAACATAAGCAGTTTGTGCTGCATAAGTAAGTGTTGAAACAAAAAGTAATATTAAAGATAAGTAACGAAACATGCTCTTGATGATAACGAGGAGAAGTTAATGAGTCAAAAACTGTTTAGAGTAGTTTTTTTAGTGTTTCGATGCGTTCGTTTAAATTTTCTGCTTTAGTTAGTGATCTACCAATAACTAAAAAATTAGCACCTTTTTTTAACGCAGACGCAGGTGTCTCAACACGCTTTTGATCTTGGGTATTTCCGCCAGAGATTTCATCTAAAAACCTAATACCTGGAGTTACTTTTAGCAATTTACGACCGTGTTTTGCTTCTAGAGACTTAAGGAGCTCTAGTTCTTGTGCTGAAGATACCACTCCACCAATTCCAGAGGTGAAGGCAAGATTAAAAAGTCTTTCAAAGGCCTCACCAATTTGGTCTTCTTTTACGCCCCAAATTTCAGAGAAATCATTAACGTCTAGAGAAGTTAAATAGCTTACGCCAAGGATCGTTGTGCCAGGCAGTGAAATCTCCGCCTGTTCTTGCGCCATTTCAAGCATTTTCTTCCCACCGCTTAGATGCACAGTTAAAAGGGTAATAGGCAGCCCCGCGAGAGATTTAATGGACTTTTTAACGGTTTGCGGAATATCATGAAGTTTTAAATCTAAAAAAATATCTGCCCCAGTTTGATTAAAAACTTTTTTTACAAATTCAGGGCCTTTCATACAAAACATCTCGAGGCCGATTTTAACCGTAGGCCTGAAATCGGTCGGCCATTTACTTAAGAAGGAAAAAATTTCATCTTCAGTGAGGTTATCAAGGGCGATAACTATTTTTTTCATGCATTATTCCCATTATTTGGAAGTTCTTGTAGTGAGATGGGAGACATTCTCGATTCAGAATAGTTCATCAGTGATTCGATTACTGCACAAATATTTTCCACTCGTGTAAAACAAGGTACTCCATAGGCGATAGCAGTATTTCTGATACATTCACCATCTGATTTAGAGGTACCTTGATTAAGCGGTGTATTTAATACCATCTTCATCTTTTCATTTTTTAAGATCTCAAGTAATGGAGTTCCACTTTGTTCTGGGCCATTAATTTTGGCCACCAACTCACAGGGGATGCCCTGTTTTTTTATATATTTCCAAGTTCCTAGAGTGGCCGCAAATTGATACCCACCTTGAAGCAGAATCTTAAGGTATGGCAGAATCATTTTTTTATTTTTATCGGCCAGAGAGAGAAGTATTATTCCAGGCCCGATCAGATTGGGATAATTACCAAGGTATGACTTAAGTACTGCTATCTCTTTATCATAATCAACACCGAAGGTTTCACCCGTCGATCTCATTTTAGGTCCTAAAATAATATTGTCCTGGATAAAACGATCAAAGGGAAAGGTGGATTGTTTTACACAGAAAAAATCGGATACTTCTCGGTCCCAGTTTTCAATTTTTTCACCTAGCATGGCATCGGTGGCGATACTTGGAAGAGAGATATTATAGGCCTTAGATAAAAAGGGTAGGGTTCTAGAGCCACGTGGATTGGCCTCAACACAATAAATTTGTCCATCTTTAACTGCGTATTGGATATTGATAGGTCCAATGATTTCTAGTTGAGCAGCAAGCGATATGGTGATCTCTTTCATTTTTTTATAGAGCTGCTCAGTTAAGGCAACTGGAGGGGAAATCATTCCAGAGTCACCTGAGTGAACTCCTGCATGTTCGATATGTTCACAAACAGTAAATACACAATTTCCAAATTGATCTCTAATTAAATCTACATCGTATTCAAATGAATTTTCCAGATAATCTTCAATTTGATATACGGTGTCAGAGTTTTGCAGACTATGTAAGTGTGCTGGGGGAAGTTCATTGATGTCGTCAAACGAGTAGAAGATATACATGGATTCACCACCAATAACATAACTTGGTCTGATGATTACTGGGAAGCCAATTTCAATCATGGCATTTACCAGGTTTTTATATCCACGTACTTCAATAGAGTTAGTCTGCGCAAGATCTACTTTTGAAACTTCTTTAGCAAATTGTTTTCTATCTTCAGTTAGGTCTAAAGTTTTAAGTTTTGGGCCTAAGAAATTAAAAGTGGCAAAATCTTTAATAAAAGTGTTTTCTATATGTTCACGGATGCTAATTCCCGTTTGGCCACTAAAAGAGGCGATGATCCCTTCTGGCCTTTCATTTAGGAAAATATCAAATAAATCCTCAGAATATAGCGGAGTAAGATATAACCGGTCACTGCTATCATAATCAGTTGATACGGTCTCTGGGTTGGAGTTGACCATAATAGATTTAATATTTTTCTCTGATAGCCTTTGACATGATTTTACACATGAGTAATCAAATTCAATCCCTTGACCAATTCTATTAGGCCCGGAACCAAGAACTACCACTGATCGATCGTTCGTACTAAGTGCATGGGCCTCATTATTGGTAATATAAGTAGAATAAAAATATGGAGTTTTGGCATTAAATTCTCCTGAGCAGGTATCTACTGCTTTATAGACAGGAAATATATTATTTTCCATTCGAAAGGCCAAAACTTCTTTTTGTGTTTTACCTTTAAGCATTGCTAGATACTTATCGCTCATTCCTAGCGCCTTATAGGTGATAAATTTCTCTTTATCCTTAAAGATATGCTCGTTTCCTTTATCTCGTTCAATTTCTTTTTCAGCTTCTACTACCTGTAAGGTTTGGTTTATAAACCAAGGCGTGATGGCAGTCTTTTGGTGGATATCATCAACGGTCATGCCAAGTCTGAGTCCATCAAGACAAGTCAAAATAGAGAGTTCCCAAAACTTAGAGAGTCTCTCTCCTACATATTTTTTAGTTAAAGGAATGGGGGTGTTTTTAAGTTGGGAAATAGACGGAATTTCTAGTCCCATTTCAAGTGATCTAAAGGCCTTTAAAAGTGCTTCATTAAAACTGCCACCTAGAGCGAGTACTTCTCCAACAGATCTCATCTGCGGCCCAAGCTCTCTTGATGATGTTGGGAATTTATTAAATGGGAAAATAGGTATTTTTATCGCCACATAATCAAGCGTCGGCTCAAAGGCCACTGGTGATGCTTTGGTAATATCATTTAAAATTTCTTTTAGAGTGTAACCAACAGCTAAAAGAGCTGAGATTTTGGCGATGGGATATCCCGTGGCCTTAGAAGCTAGAGCAGATGATCTAGATACTCTAGGATTCATTTCAATTACTACAATTTCATCTTCATCAAGTGGGTTGATGGCAAATTGGACGTTGGCCCCACCGGCCACAACACCCATATGTTTAGCGATATGTAGAGACATGGACCTTAGGTTTTGATAACAGCGATCACTGATGGTTTGTGCTGGAGCAACGGTAATACTGTCTCCGGTGTGAATCCCACAAGGATCGACATTTTCAATAGAACAAATGATAACGCCATTTTTTTCTTTATCAACCATGACCTCAAGTTCAATTTCTTTCCAACCAACTAAAGATTTTTCTAAAGTGATGGGGAATTTTAAATCAGTGCTATGAAATACTTCCTGTAATTCGTCTTCATCTTTGCAAAGTGCTGAACCTCTTCCTCCTAAGGCAAAATCTCTTCTAATAATTAGTGGAAAACCAACTTTTCCGTTGGCAAGTTTTAGCGATTCCTCTGGAGAGTGACCAATAAATCTTTTACCTGTTTGATATCCTAGAGTCTTAAGCTCTTGGGCAAAAAGCCCTCTATCTTCGGTCCTTTCAATGGTCCAGGCATTTGCCCCTAAAAGAGAAACATTGTGTTCTTTTAGGAAAGATTCCTTTTCCAGAGCGATACACATATTAAGAGCAGTCTGCCCACCCATAGTGGATAAAACCGCATCAACTTTTTCTTTTATAATTATTTTTTTGATAACTTCTTTGGTGATGGGTTCAATATAGGTTTGAAAGGCCATCTCCGGGTCAGTCATGATGGTGGCCGGATTAGAGTTTAATAAAATAACATCGATTCCGAGCTCTTTTAAAGATTTACAGGCCTGAGTTCCTGAGTAATCAAACTCCGAGGCCTGACCAATTTTAATCGGGCCAGAACCAATAAGTAGAATTTTCTTATAAGGAATTTCCTTTTTAATATTGGTGCTTACATCAAGCAGTGGATATAAATTTTTGGATTCTACTTTAGTGATTTTTGAATTTTCTAAAAAGGACTTTATCTCTTTAAAAAATGGAGCAGCATCATGAGGTCCAGGATGCGCTTCAGGGTGAAATTGTACTGATTTTAAAAAGTGATCAGTGGTGGCAATCCCTTCAACTGATCTATCAAAGAGAGACTTAAAGCTTATATAAAGCTCTCGATTTAAAATATTGTCGTTTAAGATTCGTTCTAAGGACTTTTCATCGGTGGCATAACCATGGTTTTGAGAGGTTATGACAATTTGGCCACTTACCCTGTCTAGACAGGGATGGTTGGCACCCCTTTGTCCAAAAGGAAGTTTTTCAATCTCCGCACCTAAGGCGAGAGAGATTAATTGATGGCCAAGGCAAATTCCTCTTATGGGAATATTGTATTTAAAAAGTTCTCTGACAACTTCCATCTCTTTTTTATAATCCCTTGGATCTCCAGGGCCATTAGATAAAAAGATTAAGCGAGGATTAAAGTCTATAACTTCCTGGGCAGAAGTATTATGTCCTAGGGTGACCAGAGGATAACCGAAGGATTTTAAATTTTCTAAAATAGCATTTTTAATTCCGTAATTGATAACTACAATAGGATTATCGCCAGCAATTAAAACTTCAGAGCTTTCTTGACTCACTTGCTGCAGATCACTGCAAATCAGTCTACCGCCTGCAAACTCTTCTTTAGAAGGAGCGTGAGGAGAAAGTGTTAATACAGACTTATGAGAGGCCCCTGAGTTTACCAAGTATTTGGTGAGGGCCCGAGTATCAATTCCACTTATCAGAGGAACTGATACTTCCAATAAAAATTTATTGGGTGAGAAGTTTCGAGAAATAATAGAAGTACAATGGGCCTTATTTGATTGTCTCACCCGTTCATCTGAGGGGTAATTTCCTGTATGTGAGTTGGTAAAGATAATGTGTTGGCCGAGGAAAGAGGGGTCCGTAATGGTCTCTTCATAACCAGTCATTCCAGTGGTAAAAGCAGCATCGCCCCAAATACCTTCACTTAACTCAGGATCATTTGCGGGTCGATTTACATATCCATCAAAGGTTGTTCCATCCTCAAAGTGGAGGTAGGTCTTTGATTGTTTTAAGGATTTTTGAAATTCAATTTCATTTATCATCTTAATTTCCTAAAGTAGCACTAATGATCGCCATTCTCATATAGATTGAATTTATTACTTGTTCATATCCCTTGTAAAAGGGGGACCTCACCAGGTCTTTTGAGAGTTCGACTCCAATATTGACAGGGCCGGGATGCAAAATTACTGGGGCCTTCTTAAGGCCCTGCATTTTTTGTAGATTTAGCCCATATAATTTATGGTAAGAGTCATAGTAGGGAGTAGGCCCTGTGTGTCGTTCTTTTTGGATTCTCAGTGTATAGATAACATCGCAAAGCTCCAAGGCCTCATCTAAAGACTCCGTTAACATAACGGGACCTGAGACAGATTTAGGAAGGCATTCTTTTGGCCCACAAAATACTATCTTTCCCCCAAATCTGGTGAGCAAATCCACTAGTGAACTGGCAACTCTTGAGTGGGCAATATCGCCAATAATGGCAAAAGTTTTTCCCTGGGGATCTAGTCCTAGTTCATAGAGGGTGAAGAGATCTAAAAGTGCTTGGGTGGGGTGTTGATTGGTGCCATCTCCGCCATTGATAATACAAAGTGGAGGGTCTTTTTTAAATTGTGCTAATTCTCCAGAGTTTGGTGTTCTGATAACACATGCATTAACACCTTGATATTTAAGCGTTAGGAGTGTTTCTTCAAGACTTTCGCCTTTTTTGAGGCTGGAAGTCGATACATCGAAATCAATATAATGCGCACCTAGCTTTTGGGCAGCTATGGCAAAAGAAGTCTTTGTTCTCGTTGAATTTTCTAAAAATAGGGTGGCCAGAAAGGGGCGTTTATCTTGGTCAAAAAAAAAGGGAGTGTTTTGGCCTTCTTTTAATGATTTGGCCATCGAGATAAGTGTGCTTATTTGGCCCTTTGACAGGTCCTGTGTGGATTCTAGAATCTTTGGAAAACCACTCATTATCACCCCATGAATTTTTTTTTTCCTGCCAGTTTAATTCACAGGCCGTCCTTTGGAAACCTTAAATCTTAATTATTTGGCCATTTAGGAAGAGATATTTGTTTTAGAGAGCTCATTAAAATTCTCAAAGTAACTTTCAATTAATTTTTCATCGCATAAAAGAGTATTTTTTAAGTTGTCACAAGCTTTTAAAAACTCATCACTACTTAAATCGTTAGCGATCTTAAAGGGTTTTCCATAATAGACAATAATTTTAGAAAATGGTTTTGCTAAGCGGAAACGATCCCAACTTTTAAAGCTCCAGTACGTTTGTGGAATCGCGGAATAGGGAAGTAGCGCACAGCCTGATTTTTTGGCCATATCTATAATGCCTGGTTTTACTTCTTTAGCAGGGCCTTTTGGGCCATCAACGGTTAAGGTTCCAACAATGCCATTTTTCATAAGTGTAAGCATTTGATCGCGGGCATCCTTCCCGCCTTTATCCACATTATTTTTTGCACTAGATCCACGAACCATCTGCATACCAAGCTTAGTATTTGCTATAACAAGGTAATTGGCGTCTTTTGAGCGGGATGCCATACTGGCAAAAATCTGGTAATTTCCCTTTTGAGAGAGAATGCTGTGGACGATATTTTGGTGCCATATGGCAAACATGATACTTTGATCTTTACCTATTTTTCTGGCCTCTTCAAAATTTTCAATATTTATATATCGAAAACGATAGGTCGAGCGTAGAAAAAGCATAATGAGATAAGTGAGGTTGCCTAAAAAAGAATCCAACATGTGTGCACAATAAACCATAAATCATGGAATGACCTATAATCTTGCACTTTTTCTATGCTTATCATATAAAATTTATATTCTTAAACCCCTAATATTATAGCAAATTATGGAACCTAGTATCCCATCTCAAAAAGAGGCCCTCTTAAATGAATTGAAAGGAAACCTTTTTGAGTATTTGGTTGGGCAAAACCTGGCACTGCAAAAAGGAATTCTTTCTGAGTTCTATCGAAACTTTGGAGGGGAGCTTAAAAATAAACTAGTTCAGTATGAAAATTGGTTGCGAAATAATGATCCAATCTTATTTAAGAAATTACCTAATCTCGCTTCCTCTTTGGCCAAAGAGTTAACACTCTACTTACCTGAAAAAATTGATAACCTTTTAGTAGTTGGTAAGGCAGGAGGTGGAGGGCATCGCTTTAAACTAAACGAGGCAGACCTCCTGGCAATCAGCAAAAAAGAAATGATACCTATAAGTGTGAAGTTGTGTAAGGCCAAGGCATTTGTGAATACTAAAAGTGGTGGGGTTAAAAGTTTTATTGTTAAATACTTCAGTAACTTTCCAAATGCCCCCATCTGGCAAGAAGAGCTAAATGAAGTGCTCAACATTGCCTTTCAACATATGGGCCATGAGCTCTATGCGCAGGCAGGACTTGAGTTTACTGGACAATTTGATGAGAGGTGGGAGCATTCACATCTTCCAGGAAAAGTTCCTGTAGAAATGAGGCCTGTTATTTATAAATTTTACTCTCAGGTAATCCTTAAAATTTATGATATCTTTAAAATCATGTATGGACAGTCTCAGGAAGATTTTAAAAAATGTCTTTATCCTATTATGGGATTTGGAAATCTCCAAATTATCCAGGCCACCTGCTTTCACGGTATTTTAAAAGGAAAGAAGTATAATTTAAAAGGGGTTAAAGTTTTTACTGGCGATGAGTTGAAGCAGAATTTAAAGAAACTCAAGCTTGAAAAACTTAAAGCAGATTTAAGTTCCTTTGAAATGAGGTCCGATGAATTAATTTTACAAATCAGGGTTAAACCCATGAATATTTTTACGACTCCTGCTGTAAAGATTAATTGCTCAATTAAGGAGGCCTTATGAAATATGAAATCTTATCACTAGAGAAAGATTATGGAGACCAGGTAAGAAGCTTTCCAAATATTGAAGTTTTAAAAGAGTATATAATAAAATCTTCATTAGAAGCATTTATCTATTTAAATGGCGCCCAAATTGATTTGGATTACTTTTTAAATCATGCCACGCTTAACACTGTAGGCTTGCACTTTGCTAAGGGGCCTTATATTTTAAATCAAAACAGCTCCCTCGCAATGATTACTTCATCTGATTATCAAGATGGGTACAAACTAACAGGGCCTTTTTATTTAGAAAAAGAACTTCTTTTAAGGTTTCTAGAATCGGGAGAGCTGCCTCTTGGTAAAATTTCAGGTATTCCAACGATAACTCTTCCTAAGGGTAATAAAAAACCTGCTCTCTTTTTAGATCGAGATGGTGTTATAAATCTTGATACAAATTATGTGCACAAAATTGAGCAGTTAAATTTTTTTGATGATTTGATACCTATTATAAAATATGCCAATAAAAAAAACTGGCCAGTAATTGTTTTGACTAATCAATCGGGTGTCGGACGAGGTATGTTTAGTACCGATGATGTAGATGAACTGCACTCCTATATGGCCTTAGAACTTAAAAAGAAAGGGGCCATTGTTGATGATTGGTTTTATTGCCCTTACCATCTTGAAAGTGGAGTAGATGAATACAAAAAGTTTTCCTTTATGAGAAAGCCCTATCCTGGCATGGCGCTAAAGGCATGTGAGAAATATGCAATTGATCTTGATAAGAGCTTTATGATTGGGGATAAGATAACTGATGAACTTTTTCTTCCGGGACTAGTACCTATTCATATTGCCAGAGGAAGTGACTTGAGTGCGGCCCAGGGGCCAGAATTTAAAACTTATGAGGAAATTTTAAATTATATAAAATCTTTATCTTAACTTTTGAATTTGATCACCAAACTTACCTTGATCAAAATATATCTCAGGTTTTTTGTCTAGTTGGCAGTAAGTCTCATCATTGGCAAAGGTACGACATTCTAATCCATCAAAGTTTTCTACTTGAATTAGGTCTTTTGCAACTTCTCCAGAGAAAACTACTTTCCCGGCCTTTCCAAATGTAATTTTAGTTTTTATAGTACATACAGGTTTCACAGGATTTAGATCACATGAAAAATGATCACTCTCAGTAATTTCCTGTGCCAAATTAAAGGCAGAGTCCCCATGGAAGGTAATGGTTCCTTGGGCGAGGGTCTGACCGGCAAAAACTAGAGTTAAAATTAAAATTATTCTTTTCATGGAGCAGTTATAAGATGTATATGCAAAAATGAATAATTATTTGTCGTTGTAGGTCATCATAAGCTGTGCTTATGAACTTTTACATAAATTCAATCAGTTACCGGTCTTTTTCCAGAATTTTGGATATATTAGGGCGCCATGTGCCATATTTATTCTAGCGGTGTGGATTTGGTCGAGTTTCATGGAGTTTAAAATACCCATGGCCATGATTAGATTAGTTATCTGGTATTCGGGATAGGGGCCACCTATCTCTTTATCTTTTAAGTTCTCTCTTTTGCGAAGAGTACTTTCTAATAGTTCTAGGTTATAGCTAGCGCCTTTTTTTCCAATCTGTTTCATTATACTCAAATTATGAAATGAACCTATTCCTACAACTTTAAATTCATTGGCGATTTTTTTAAGTTCAGGTGGAGTATTGTAGGTGGTGTAGAGTTTAATAAGTTCTAAGGCCTCTTTGGTGTTTTTACTTCCAAGGGGGTTTGGAGAGTTTATTTTTTTGTGATCTTTTTTAAGAATGCCTTCAGTAACCATATTTTTAAAAATAATGGGATTAATTTTTTCATAGTAGACTTTAAACTCAGAGTTATTTTTTTGCATGGTCCAGTTAGTTCCATGGGCGCCCGTATTCCAGACTAAAAGTTTTGTAGCGATATCTGGATATTTTATTTTAACTCCGAGATAGCCTAGAATGGCCTCAGTTTCTAGGTTTGGAAGATAGATTTTTACCTTTAATTCTTTTTTTATCTTTTTAAAAAAGGTCATGTAGTTTTTAGTTTCTTTGAAAAATTTGGAGGGAATGAAGACTATGCTAGTTGGTTTGAAGTTTTTTGCTGAGGCCATCAATTCTTTTATTTTATTTATTGCCAGAATTTGCAGCGGTTGGGGGATTTTATTGTCGTCTTTTTTTAAGGGGGTAATAAAATCTATAAAAGTTCTCTTTTCCAGTAAGAACTTAGAAATTTCAATATTACAAAAATCAATGGTGGCCACTACTAGTCCAGTACTACCGGCCCCCATATGTATCGCCGCCCGATTTTCTATGCATGTTTTTCCAAAGGTCTTCAAACAAAGGATGGTGGAAAGTAGCAATATAGTTTTTTTCATAGAATCACCTAAGCTTTAAGTATATACTTAATTCTATAAGAGGGAGGCCCTTATGAAAATCCTGGTAAATTGTATCCTACTATATCTCTTTAGTTCTCCGCTTTATGCGGATGTTGCTACTTGTGTAGAAGATTATAACAAGGCAGTTAAAGAGAGAAATAATGCTAAAGGCTCTTATCAAATGGCCATGAATTATAAAAAACGAGCGGAATCCTACGAAGAGAAAAAGGACATTAGAGCGCTTTATACTAAATCTTTAGAATGGGTGAAAGTGGCGCTAGCTAATTTGCTTCAGGCGGAAAAGGAATTAGAAAAAGTTAAAATAGGGGGATGTCCAGCTACTTTACTTGAAAATGTGGGCACCTTAACTGCAAAGGGTTTTAGTGATCAAGATACTTACGATAAGGTGAGGCTTGATCTTGAGAAAAAGCTAAGTCTGCTTGAACAACTTAACGGTAATTAAAGGCCTGACTTCGATTACTTATAATTTTATGGTTTTTAGGAATGACTCCCGGAGTGTTCTTTTTCATTAACTCTGGCGAGGCCTCTTTATACATTTTTTTTAGCGTTTTACCTAAGGCCTTTCCAAGGAGTGGGGGGACAGCATTTCCTATTTGTCGCCATTGCGCCGACACTGGCCCACAGAAAATAAAATCCTTGGGAAAACTTTGACAGGTCGCCGCTTCTCTTTGGGTTAGATAGCGATGCTCTGTAGGGTGATAGTAGCTATGTCTATGGGTCATTATGGTAGGAGATGGTAATTTTCGATCTAAACGCTGATACTTTGTTTGGCGAAAACGATTTTCTCTTAAATTTTCCCAATCAACATCGAGTCTTAATCTTTTAGGGAAGTATTTTTCCTCATCTCTTTGGTATCTGATGCCTTTTCCTTCAGGAATTAACTTCAGTCGAGACAGATCAAGCTTGTTGGGAATCTGAGCAAATTCTAGATTGTGATTATGAATAACTCCATTTTTATCCTTTAAGTCTTTAAAGGCATCGCCAATCGTAACAGGTGGGATATATCTTTTTCCACGATAGGTATCAAAGTCTATTTTTGGAAATTGTGATTCTTGATTTATTCTCGTTCCGACAAAAATAGTTCTTCGTCTTATTTCGGGGGCCCCATAATTTTGCGAAGATAAAACACGAACATCTAAGTTATAACCCATGGAGGAAAATTTTCGAATAATTGCCTTAAGACTCTTTTCATTTTTTTTGGCCAAAAGCCCCGTTACGTTTTCAATAATAATAAAATAGGGATTAAGTTCCTTAGTTATTCTTAAAAACTGCATAAAAAGAGAATTTCTTTTATCTTTTGGATCTCCTGTTCCTGCAGTGGAAAAACCCTGACAAGGAGGGCCTCCAACAACTGCATGGACTTTTTTACCGCCAGTTAATGCCAGGAGTAATTCAGGTGTTAATTCTCGAATGTCACCACAAAAAATTTTTGCCTTTTGATGATTTTGAGCAAAAGTTGCCATGGCATGTTTATCGTAGTCAATTCCTAAAAGACAGTTGAGTCCGGCCATTTCAAGCCCACAAGATAATCCACCAGCGCCAGAGAAAACATCAATGAAGTTTAGTTTTTGGGTTCTCTTTTTAAAATCCATGAAAACATTATCATTTTAGATGTCCTTTCATGTCAACTTTATATTTTTATTTTACTTCCACTCAGGATATAATTTCTTTAATGAAAAAAAATAAAACTGTCTTAGTTTCTATGTCTGGTGGAGTGAAGTCACTAGTGGCCGCGTATGTTTTAAAAAAACAAGGATATGAAATTACCGGTGCTATTGTTCAAATACCAAGTCTTGATGGGGAATCTTATTCTTTAAGAGGTACCTGTCATCAAAATGATGAAGACGTGGTGAAAAAGTATTGTGATCAATTGAACATTCCCTACGTAGAAATTGATGGTACGGAATATTATAATGAATTTATTGTAGCAAAATTAATTGCTGCAAGACTTTCAGGTGAGACATTTGTTCCTTGTGTCTATTGCAATCAGATAAGAATAGAGCTTTTAATAAGCAAAGCAGACGAATTAGGGATGAAATTTGTGGCCACAGGTCATTTGGCACAGGTAACCAAAAGTTTAACTGCAAATAGTTATATAATTTCGCAGGCGCTAGATTTAAGTAATGATCAATCTTATTTTTTAACAGGGTTGGATAATTTAAAATTAGAGCGTATGCTACTGCCTCTTGGGAAATTAGCTCTTACCGAAATAGTAAAAATAGGAAAAACTTTAATAGGAAAAAAGGCAGAAGGATCTGTAAAAGAAATTTGCCTCACGGATGAGGATCTTTTGCCAAGGTTTATCGAATCTCATGTTCTTGAAAAACTAAGGCCTGGGGGGAAGGTTGTGGGATATCCCGGTAATGTTCCTTTAGGAGAGCATGGAGGTCTTTACCAATATAAGTTAGGCCAAAAACAAATAAGGTCGCCGGGTAATAAAATCGATCCTTTTTTTGAGATAGTTGAATTAAATCCAGATAAGAACGAAATAAAGGTTGCTAAAAACTGGAAGCATGAACTTAAGTATTTGGTGCTTCGAAATTTTATTCCTTATCTTGATTTAGATTTATCAAAACCGATTCATTGCCAGGTGTCCTTTGATCTTTCAGATACCCAGTTAGCAGTAATTCTTTATTTAAATAATAATGATATGGCCCATGTAGAATTTGCAAAGCCTATGGAGATATTTTTGGAAAGAGGTACGCATGTCGTTTTTTATCTAAATAGAAAGGTGATCGGTAGTGGGACAGTCCATGCCTGTCATAAAGAAGGGCCAGCTCTTCCAGAACTCTTTAAACTTTAGGAATTTTTATGGAATTTGATCAATTAAAAGAACAAGTCAAAAAAATAGAAGGGAGCTTTAAAAGCAATCTCTCTGGACAAAAAGATTACCGCGAAATTATCTACTACGAAGGTGAACTGTTAAAGGCCCAAGTTGAAAAGGATTTTAAAATACCTCTTAGTGAATTATCTCAAAAAATGGGGGATAACTCTGACCCTGAACTTGGGAACCATGGACACAAAAGATCTGATTATGTCTTGGGCTGGGAGAAAGTTGAAGATTCTTTCACTTTTACTCTGGAAAATATAAAGCGGGGTAAAAAGCTGAAATTAGTGAAGTGTCCTCCGGTATTTTTCCCTCATTTGGCCAAACTGTTACCTGTATTCGTTGAAGAAATGGCCACATCTGCTTGATTTACCTAGCAATTGTGCTAGAAATTCTCCATGGATTTAAAGGGAAAAACTGTAGTGCTTGGCATGTCTGGAGGAGTTGATTCTTCCGTTTGTGCAGTACTTTTGAAAAAACAAGGTGCTAACGTCATCGGCCTTTTTATGAAGAACTGGGAAGAGCTGGATGAAGCTGGCAATTGCCAGGCCTCTAAAGAGTATGAAGACGTTAAGGCGGTCTGTGACAAAATCGATATTCCCTACTACAGCGTAAACTTTGTTAAAGAGTATAAGGAAAGAGTTTTTGATGACTTCCTGAAAGACTTTGGAAAAGGTCTCACCCCAAATCCAGATATTCTCTGCAACCGTGAGATTAAATTTGATGTCTTTTTCAAAAAAGCACTTACCCTTGGTGCTGACTTTGTGGCCACAGGACACTACTGTCAAAATAATAATTCTAAACTGGTTAAAGGGGAGGATTCCAATAAAGATCAAACCTATTTTCTCCACGCTATTAAATCAGACGTTCTAGAAAAGGTCTTGTTTCCTATAGGGGATTTACCTAAAACCCAGGTTCGTGAGCTAGCGGAAAAATATAATCTTAAAACCAAGCATAAAAAAGATTCCACGGGGATCTGCTTTATTGGAGAGAGAAATTTCAAACCCTTTCTTCAACAATATCTTAAGACGAGACCTGGTAACTTTGTAAATCTCCAAGGAGAGGTTCAGGGAACTCACTCTGGTGCAGTTTTTTATACTCTTGGACAAAGACGAGGCCTAGGTCTGGGGGGGCCGGGAGAGCGCTGGTACGTGGTAGCTAAAAATATAGATCAAAATACGGTAACAGTTGAAAGAGGAGCTGATCATCCAGCACTATACGCTGACTCTTTAAAGGCCTTAGAGATCACATGGATTTCACCAGATCAAGAAATAGAGTTACCTTTTACCTGTCAGGCCAAAATCCGTTATCGTCAAAAAGATCAACTGTGTACTATAGAAAAAATAGAAAATGGAGAAATGCTGGTAACCTTTGATACCCCTCAAAGAGCGATTACTCCTGGGCAATCAATTGTATTTTATAAGGGAAATATCTGTTTAGGTGGTGCTAAGATAACCACGATAGGCGCTAGTTATTTTCAAATGAATAAAGAGCTCATGATTCTTCAGGATTCAATTTAGGATGAAATTTTTCCTCATAAGATAGACATTTCTCACCAGTTTCTCGGATTACTGCCACACTAGGGTGATCCTTGGATTTAAAGTTATATAATCGGCAGCCACGAGGCCTTTCGGGGTCCCAGCTGGTGAAGTAGTGTTTGCATTTGAGACAATTAACCTTTTTATCAGACATATGATCCTCCCTAAGATCTAATTATATATAAAATGCCTAAATTCTTTTAGGTGTAAAAAAAGTATTCAAAGTTGCCCAATAATTAGTCACTTAACCACCCAATATTACAAGATTTTAGATACTTAAAGTTGGCAGGCAAATTGCATCTATATAAGTAATTATGGAGATAAAAATGAAAGATTTAAACCTAGTGACATTTCCGGCCTCAAAAAACTATCCGCTGGAAAGCGAGATTGAAAAAGAATTAACAAAAGAGGCAATTCAAAAATTTGATCAAGTTGAGAAAAAGATTGAACAAGTGCGTAGGCAGCTGGAAATACTAGATATCACGCAAGAGAGAATAAAATTTTACTTGGACGAGATTGACAATTTTCTCCCCTAAGAAGTTGTCATCTCATTCAAATACCGCTATTTTATCACCCATGCCTGGGTGGTGAAATTGGTAGACACGCACGCTTGAGGGGCGTGTGGCGCGAGCTGTGCTGGTTCAAGTCCAGTCCCAGGCACCATCACTTAATATAGTCAGATAAAAATTGCCGGAATTTGAATGATCGAATCCGAAATCTTAAATATCTCCGTGCCATTATTAATTACAATCCCAAATGGACATTTATTTTCTTTTATGAAATTTGAAAGCGTTTTAAGTTGCCCCTTGGAGGTAGTACTTCCGGATTTTATTTCAATGGGAATAATGCCGAAACGACCTTCTAAAATCAGGTCAATTTCAGCTTGATTGTTGGTTCTATAAAAATATGCTTTATGTCGAATCAAACTATTTTCGAGATTTTTTAATATTTGCTCTGTTATAAACCCTTCCCAAATTCTTCCAAAGAGGTGATGGGCCTTAAGGTCTGAGGTGGAGTAAATGTTTAAGAAGTAATTTGTGAGTCCTGTGTCACGTAAATGGCCTCTCGGCATCTTCACAACACGTTTTTTTAGCACTTTATCGTATGGGGCTAATTTCCTCCACAAAAAGGTTCCCTCAATAATTTCTAAATACTTTTTTACTGTAGGTTGTGAAACATCAAGTGACCTGGCAAAATTTGAAGCATTAATTATTTCTCCTGTAGCTGTGGCCATCATTTTGATAAAGCGCTTATAAGCATCTAAATTAAGTGTTGGAAATAATGCTCTAATATCTCTTTCAACATAGCTCTTAATATAATCTTTATACCAAATATCGTAGTAGTTTTTGTCAGATCTTTTTAAAAATGGGTCAGGATATCCGCCATATAGGCAATAATCTAATAACTCAGAATGGGTGTGAATTGGTTTAAGTTTTAATAAGTCATCAATGCTTGCCAAGTTTTCAAAAAATTTTGATTGTTCCTTTTGACCGGATTCACTCCAATCAAAAGTTCCTATTTCTAAAATAGCACAGCGGCCTGCAAGGGTTTCAGTTATATTTTTTAAAAGCTCTGGTGAGCTGGAACCACTTAATAAAAAGCGGCCATTAGTTTTTCGGTCTTTATCAATTTCAACCCGCAGGGCCTTAAACAGTTTGGGAGATAACTGGGCCTCGTCGAATACAAAGGGGCCTTTTAATTCATTGAAAAGAAGGTGAGGATCACTTGAAACCCGGTTCCAATCAGATTCAACTTCTAAGTCAAAATAATCTGCCTCTGGTAGGCATCTTCTCAGTAAAGTCGATTTCCCAACCTGTCTAGCGCCTAAAAGGACCACTGATGGAAAGCTTTTTAATAAGTAACCTACTGAATTTACAATATTTTTTCTTTTAGCATACATAATCAAAGTATAACCTTTAAAGTGTATACTTTCAAGCATGAGGTTTTTCCAGCATATATCTGGCCGAAATTATTAGGTAAGGATCTTTATAAATTCAGCATCCAACTCCTGTTTTGGAATAGAATTTCTAAGTAACAGAAATATATGCTTTTGATTTTAGGGGCACCATGCCCCGGTGGTGAAATTGGTAGACACGCACGCTTGAGGGGCGTGTGGCGCGAGCTGTGCTGGTTCAAGTCCAGTCCCAGGCACCATCACTTTCCCTCTTTTAAAAAAAATAAAAACCTGAAAAAATAAGCTCCTATGAATAAAAAACTAGGTCTTGTTTTAACTGGTGGTGGAGCTCGTGGAGCTTACCAAGCTGGAGTCCTCTCTGCCGTGGCAGAAATTGCGCATGAGGAGGGGATGAAGTTTCCTTTCCCCATAATTACGGGAATGTCTGCCGGTGCTATCAATGCTGCCTGTCTGGCCTCATCGATAGAAGAAGATTATCGCAAGTCTTTTGCGAGTCTTGAGAATCTTTGGGCCACTATCCATTGTGAAAATATTTATAAAACAGATGCCCCCTCTATTTTTAAAAATATGTTTAAATGGCTCTTTGTCCTCACAACTGGTGGGATAGATAATCAAGGTGTAAATCTAGCACTTTTTAACACTAGACCTCTTAGAAAATTTCTTAAAAGAAATGCTGATTTTAAAAAAATTCAGCAAAGGATCCAAGAAGAATATTTTTTAGGTATGGGAATCACTGCTCTTTCTTATGAAACAGGACACTCCACAACCTTTTTTCAAGGGTGCAAACAATTTATGCCCTGGGACCGACATCAAAGAATTGGAGTTCGTTCAAAGCTTGGGATTTCTCATGTGATGGCCTCATCAGCGATCCCTCTTCTGTTTCCCTCTGAGGGATTAAATAAGCAATTTTATGGGGATGGTTCTCTCCGAAACTTATCCCCATTAAGTCCGGCCATTCATCTAGGGGCAGAAAAATTATTTGTGATAGGGGTTACGAATAAGAATTCGGCTCGGCCATCTAAAACCCTTCCGACACTAGGAAAGATCATGTCTGTTTTGATGGACAGTATATTTCTAGATTCCATTGATTATGACCTCGAAAGACTTGAAAGAGTTAATCAACTAGTGGGAAGTACCGAAGAAAGTTTTAAAAAAATAGAGGCCTTCGTCATAAATCCTTCAGAGAATATTGGGCAAATTGCCAAAGAAGAAGAGAAACATCTAAAAAAATTCATCAAGTTTTTAGTAAATCGCCTAGGTAGTAATGAAGAAGTTTCCGATCTCGTCAGTTATATTCTTTTTGAGCCTTCTTTCACTCAAAGATTAATAGAATTGGGTAAAAAAGATGCTCGAAATCAAAAAGAAGAGATTAAAAAATTTATTATGGACGGATAAGGGATCTCAAAAAAACCGGGGAGATCCCCGCCCCCCGGTGTATATACTATTTACTTAGAGCTTATATCTCCTTTTAAATGTCCACTTGGTTTTTCATTTGTATGAATTACGACATAGGCCTTACCCATTTTAAGTGCCAGGTAGAGGTCTTGAAAGGATTCATACCCACAGGCATTGCCATTATCAGGAAGTTTAATGATCCCCTTTAGATTATAAATATCTAAAGTAGCAGCAACAGGCCTATCACCATCATCTACTTTACAGTGGATATGAGCGGCGTTGACAGTGCCATTGATTTTTAGCTTCAGTTTATAGCTAAAACGCAAGTTGAAAAAACCTTTAACAAAGATGTGGAACTTTCCAAACTCTTTTGCCCCATCACACTTTGGTTTTCTATGGTGGTAACCCCCTCCAAATTTATAAGGTATATATGGTATGGAAGGAATCGCTGTGCTTCCAGCGTCATCAACCGGGCATAAAATGGCCTTAAAATTTAAATGGTAGAAGCTATCGAGCTCTTTTTGGATCTGGGTTTTGATCATCTCATCTTTTTCAAAATCTTCTGCATAAGCAGAGGAGAGCAAACCCATAAATAAACAAACGATTAGTATTTTCATATTGATCTCCTTACCGTTATTTAATTATTTGAAAGATACTTTATCTCTATTTTACTCCTTGTTTGAAATAGGTGGTAATGTTTTGTTAGTAAAGGTGGATCTTTTAATTATGACCTAAATTAAAAATATTTAGGATGAAAAGATATAAATAATTTTCATTTAAAGAAGTGATTTAGGTAGTGCTGTAATTCGAGTTACGTCTTCTAAACGGCAATCTCTCTCTTTACAATCCCATTTGATGGTATTGACCCGATTACATTTATCTTGATATGCCCAATGATAATCAGTGTCACCTCTTACAAGAATTCCTTCTACAATACCAGTCTCTTCATTAAAAACAGGTGATCCAGAATTTATTTGAAAGGAGTCAAGGTTAGCTTTAAAAAAAATATTGTTTGAGTTTTTTATAACTTCTGCACCGTTAGCAAATTTCTTAGGCAGTCCACTAGGATGACCTATAATGGTAAGCTTTGTGCCGGTTTTAATTTTATCTTTTTTTCGAAGGGTCAGAGGAGTTCTATCAGTAACTTTTTTATCAAGTTGGATAATGGCAAAATCAAGGTCTTTATGCTTCTTATATACGGAGGATATTATTTTTTTACATTTATAGAAATTCTTTTCTGGGATGATGTGATATTTTTTATCCTCAGGGCCTTTTAGGTCGTAATCAAAGACCCATGAAAAGTTCTTGCAATCAAATTCATCTTTTACACAATGTCCTGCAGTAGCTAGTAAATCATCGCCAATTAAAAAACCACTACATTCAGCATTAAGTCTTTGGCCTACAAATTTTTCATCATCACACATCATTTTACTTTTTTTAAGACGTGCTCCAATTAGTCGAATCATTCCGTTACTTTGTTTTTTCATCCTTCTGTGACGAACTTTCATAGCAACAGCACGTACCTTCTCATGCCAAAAACCACCATTGAGTTTATAGGTGTCGATACGATTATCCTCTCCATATATAACCTTAGAAGAGATGACCTGGGCCTTTTGCTTAGGCCCAATTTGACAGGCAGTCATTAGAAATAGAAGACTTAATATGCTAATTTTAATTAGGTTTTTCATAGTTGGATCATTTTACAGCAATAGAAAAATGGGACAAGAAATATCCCTAAAAGTGTAATAAATTACACCGAGTTAACCAAAAAGTAGACCGTTATGCGAGGATGGATTTTATATAAACAAAGGCCTGGATTTTCAAGACCGCAAAGTCATGGAATCAATCGTCTTTTAGAGTACGCTAAAAATAACAGCATAGACCTGGATTATGTTGTTTCAGAATCTCTAGATTTAAATGGGCCATATCCCGATTTTATAATTGCTAGAACAGGTCCCTATACATCACTGCTTGATCTTGAAATCTTGGATCATTTTAAAAACAAAGGTGTGCGTTTAATAAATTCACCTCAATCTATAAAAATAGTTAATGATAAATTTCTCAGTTTGAAAGTTTTAGCAGAAAATAATATTCCAGTTCCTAACACCTCTCTTTTTGAACCGTCCCTTGAAATTAATTTTCCTGTAGTCGTTAAGACTTTATCTGGGGCCCAGGGGAAAGGTGTCTCTCTTTGTGAAAATAAACAAGATTTTAAAGACCTGTTGGCCAAATTAAGAGGTGAGAAGATTCTAGTTCAAGAGTTTATTGAGTCTAGTGCGGGAAGGGATTTGCGGGTTTTTACGGTAGGAGGAAGACCTGTGGCCTGTGTGGAAAGAACGGGCCCCTCTGGAGACTTTCGCGCTAATTTCTCCTTAGGTGGGAGTGTTAAATCCTATCCCTTGACTGATGAAATAAAAGAACTCGCGATTAAAACATCTAAAATCTTAAATTTAGATGTTGCTGGTGTGGACCTGCTTTTTGCTGGAGATCATTTCAAGGTTTGTGAGGCCAATTTTTCGCCAGGATTTGCATCAATTGAAAAGTGCACCGAGGTGAATATTCCTAAAGAAATATTTGATTTTATTAAAAATTAAATTTAAAAACCTTAGGTAGACTACATTCTTTGTCTAAGCATTTTAAGTAGTGAGAAAATTATTTTTGATCTCTTCTCTAGGTCAAAAGTATGGAATGGTTCAAGGGTTACAACAAGCGACGCATGATCAATATCGTCTAAGATGAGGCAGTAATCTCCCTTGAGACAAGTTTTAGTAATGGCAGTGAAGCCATCATTTGGGCCACCACCAAGTGCTATCATGGCACGATTTAAAATTTCAAATGCCGATCTCTGACTAAGAGGCTTAAAAAAATCTAACCCTATTGGTGAAATATCAAATCTGGAACCTACAGATAAAACAGGAAAGGCCTTAACAATTTTTGCAATTTTTCTTTTATGTAGCTTATGAAAAGCTTCCATATTTCTAATAGTCAAGTCTTCAAAGGCCTTACTTTCACCACTCATGATATCTTCTAGAAGATATTTTAAAGGAGAGTGAAGGGCAATATTACCTTGGAAGTAATCGGCAAGTCTTGTTCCATGAATAGGTGCTTGAAGATTAATCCAACCGGCAACTTTGTCATGAATATCTGAGAAATAGGTAAGCCCATATAAAGCATCAATTCCACCTTTACTATGGGAAATGATAATTACAGGTTTGTCACTTTCTCTAATTGTTTGAGCGAGAATATAACCATTCTTGTGAGGGGCCTCTTCCGTTATCGTTGGAGCTAAACTGGCATCAATACCTAAACTTTTTAAAAGCTTAATATCATTAACTAGAGGTTCAAATCTTCCTTTTGGAAGAGGTGTTCCAAGATCAGTTAGAGTTCTGGCCAAGTTACTAAAGAAGTTATTAAAAATACCTCTTAAAAAAATAACTTTATAACCTTTATAGTTAACCGCTTCTTTTTCAATTTTAATTCTTGCAAAGCTAGAATTAAATTCTGTTTTTAAATCTCCAGCTATCGAATTAAAAGAGGCCAAAATTAGACATAATGCTAATACAGTTTTCATTAAATTCTCCGTAAATATAATATTTCTAAGGCATTATGACAGGTTTATAACGTGGTGCAATGTAATTAGCTATACCCTTTCCTTTTTTCAAGTTCAGCTCGCTAGGTCCTTGATTTCGCGTTTAGAGGAGTGATTATTCCTAAAAAAGAGGGGAATATCTTTTACGTAATTTCAGATGTTTATAATTTTATATTTAATATAAACATCCGTCTTGATCGATAAGAATGACAACAAGGATTTCATCTTGAGTGAAAAAAAAGTAATTAGCGATTCCCAAGAGATAGTAGAGTTATTAATGATGGCCATGCGAAATGAAGATAAATGGGCCATTTGGCAGGAAGAGAAAGGAACTGTGAGAGGACAGCCCTTTTGCTGGGGGCGAATTATTGGTATTAAAGGCGGCAACTTAGAGTTTAAATTGGAATATGTGAGAAAAGTCAGAATTAATAAAAGTAATCACACATTTGTATATGGTTATAATGAAAATATAATATGTAAGTTGCCTATAATGAGAGTGGGATTGAATTTCTTAATAGTTCCCATTCCAAAAGAATTGTTAAGAGTTGAAGTAAACTACCTTGAAAAAAGAAATATAATTTCTCAAGCAGATGAAAAGAAATTCATGATTCAAAGGGCAGAAAAAAGAAGTAAGTCAGAAGGTGATAGTTTTACCGAATTTAATAAAACTGGTTTTCATGATAATAAATCTCAAAAATTTCATCTTTATGATTTATCTCCCCACGGAATGAGCTTTTTGCTTCACAGTTCTGAAGGGTTTGAAGTGGAGAATGAAATAGCAATAGATCACATAAATAAAAAGTTATTTGACCCTCCCTTAAGAGGAGAAATTAGATCCATTAAAGAGATGGATGATGGTCAATTTAAAGTAGGAGTTTTCTTTAAAACTCAAGAACAAAAGAAATCTGCTTAAGGAGAAAAATAGATGAAAACCTTTAAAACATTTTTAGCGGGGATGGCGTTTCCGGCGATATTTTTACCGTTTCTTTATAGTTACTTATTTTTACAGGGTAATCCGGCCACCACTCAAGCTCCCATTGCCTTAGGGGTTCACTTCGCACCCATTTTGGTGGGGCTTTGGAGTGTTCTAGCGATCAAGCTAGGGAATTATATTTTTTTTAAAGATACAAGGTTGATGTGTACCAGCTCAGGCCTTATTTTGGGAATTATCGTTGGGGTGATTGCTACTTTTGTCTATCCTCTCTTTGAAACACTTTTTGGACTAGAGGGAGCTTTAAGATATTTTCCTCTTATTTTTTATCCAATATTATTTTCTCTTATCTTTCGCTTTGTGGTTCATCCTCTTAATAAGAGTTTTGGGGTTTATTAATCAATCCCATGATATCTTTTATAAAAAAACCAACATTTTGGTCTAGGCCTATCTAAGATGGCGGCCACATAGGTATCTAATCTGCATTGGAGGTTAGGGTGCTTTTCCCAGAGGGTATTCACGACAGTGGGATCAGGTGTATTAAAACTCGGCAGAGATTCGTCTTTATGGTGCTCATTATAGCGAAATACTTTAATAAGATCGATGGAGGCCTTAAAAAACCTTAAACATAGTCCTCTATTATAAGTGGATTCACATTCAAGAAGAAGATTTTCTGGGATGGGGGTGCTATCTAAAAAAACTTCAGTTCCATCAAACTCTGGATTAGTCTTTAAAAAGTTTATTAAACATTTAGGAGCAAAAAAATCGGCCTGACCCTCTACTGATGACCAGGTAAGGTTCCCTTCATCATCATGTCTTTTTGGAGAACCTCCCAAAATATGTCCAAGTTCATGACATAGAAGAAGAGAAAGAGAATCAAAAGTTATATTTGGATTATTGAAATATCCGCCAAAGACAGTAATGGTATAATTATTTTCTTTCTTCGTAGCAAAGGCCCAAGCAGAGGGAATTCTTCTGAAAATTTTAATTTTTAGGGTTCCATCAATTTTATCTATGAAAGTTTTTGTGAAGGCCTTATTTAAGTCTGTTATAACCCCTGAATGGGCGCCTGAAGAAATTAAAAGAAGTATCAACAAAATTTTTCTCATAAATTATGATAGTGATTTTTAGAGTTATCTGGCAAATTCAATAAGGTCTTAATTTTTGGGCCTTAGATCTTTATTGTATGTGGGTCTTAGTAGTAATTAGCACAGGAAATAAGGAAAATAGTACAAATGATTACACAGTTGAAGCTAATTCTGGCATTATTCATATTGGCCTTTAACACTTACGGAAGCGATACTCCTATGAAAAATATTTATAACATAATGGAAAAGTATGATTTGCCAGGCCTTGCCTTTGGTATTTTAAATAAAGATGGCGATTTAAGTGTCACTGCATACGGCATGAGGGATAATGAGCAGGATGAAAGGGTCACAGCAACTGATGTGTGGCACATCGGTTCTTGTACTAAATCTATGACCGCAACTCTTTTGGCCATATTTATCGAAGAAGGTAAATTATCTTGGGATGATAAAGTCGCTTCATTTTTTCCTGAAATGAAGGTTCATGAAAAGTTAAAAGATATTACCATAAAAGAGCTTATGGCCCACCAAAGTGGAATCGGTCCTGTCTCTAATGATCTTTTAAAAAAATTAAGTGTTGAGGGACTCGATCCCATCAAGGCACGACTTATGGTTGTGGAGGACTCTTTAAATAGTCCTCCTGAATTCCCTCAAAGAGAAGAGCATTATGCTAATCCCAATTATATTATTGCTGGAGCAATTCTAGAAAAAATATCAGGAATTCTTTTTGAGAAGTTGATGAAAGAAAAGCTATTTAAACCGCTAGGGATGAACTCTTGTGGTTTTGGACCTCCAGGTTCCGGGGATGTCTTAGATGCGCCTAGAGGGCATGTTCGCGATGGAGATAAGTTAGTTTCGGTATATGGAGATAACCCTGAGGCGTATTCTCCTGCGGGAGGAGTTCACTGTTCTCTAAAAGATTGGGGTAATTATGCTTACACTCATTTAAAAGGCCATAGGGGAGAAGACACTCCTATATTAAAGGCCAGCTCCTTTAAAAAGTTACATGAAGTTTTGGGAGAATCAGATTACACACCTGGTGGCTGGGTAGTAATGACAGAAGAGTGGTCCAAAGGGCCTGTTCTATGGCACAACGGAAGCAATACGCTGTTTATGGCCCATATCTGGATTGCTCCACATGTTGATAAGGCCTTTTTACTGGCCACAAATGTTGGAGGAGAGGAATCCGAGAAAGCGTTGGTGAAAGTAATGGAACAATTAGTAAAAAGTATATGAAAATTTTTATTTTAATTTTTATTTTTTTCCCAACTCTTCTTTGGGGGAAAACCTTAAATATTTCTTATAAGGCGCAAGCAACCCCAGTTTGGTGTTGGGCGGCCTCATCGGCCATGGTTATTGAGTATGTAAATGGAGAGAAGGTAGAAGGCCTTGATCTTTTAAATAGCTTTTTTGAAATGGATTGTACCAACAACGAAGAATGTAACCGGCCTGGTGGATCTTATGAGATCTCTGAAATTTTAGAGACAAGTGGTATTTTAAATCATTGGTTGGGCAGAGCTTTGAGTTTAAAAGAGATAAAAGCTCAGATTGATCAAGGAAACCCTCTGCTCATAGGACTTTTTAATGAAGAGAAGTTTCGTGGTCATGTTATGGTGATTGGCGGATATGAGGAAGACAAGGTAGTTATTTTTGATTCCCTCCATGAAAGTAAGAGAGCTGTTGAGATATCTTTGGAAACACTTTTAAATAATTATCGCGAGGGCCTGATCTGGGTTGATACGCTTATCCTCGATTAAATTTTTCCAAGAGGGAATTCTTTTTTGATCTATCTCTGTTTTGTGACTCTATAAATCTAGTAAGTTAAGATTTTTAAATAAGTCTAGTTTATTGCAACTCCTTCATTAAAAAAGGAAGGATGAAATGATTAATGCATTGGTGTATACTGAAGAACTAGAACAAAAAGGCTTTAGCAGCGAACAGGCCAAGGCCGTAGTTAAAATTTGGTTGGAGCTTATGAATTCAGAATTTGCAACAAAATCAGACTTAGATGCCGGGCTATCAAAACTCAGCGCCGACTTAAAGACCGATATTTTTGAAATTAAGGCCGAATTAAAATCGGATATTTCAGAAGTTAAGGCCGAATTAAAAGGTGATATCTCAGAAATTAAATTAGCTATTTCTCAAGTTAAGGCACAAGTAATAGACCTTGAATCAAAATTAACCATTAAATTAGGTGGTCTTATGGTTGTAGGTATTGGGGTGATCGCCACAATGATAAAATTTGGGTCTTAGCAGAGAAACTATTTTTTAAATAATTCATTTATCTCTTCATCTTGAAAAAGAGACTGGGCAAAGAGTCCGGTGAAAATGGCAAAAAGAAGACCGCCAGAGACCATGGCAAACATTCCAATGATTTTTCCGGTTGTAGTTACAGGAGAGATGTCTCCATATCCTACAGTGGTGGTGGTGGTGACCGCCCAATAAAAACAATCAAAAAAAGATTCTACTTTGGGATTCATATCTAATTCTACTGTATAAAAAAGATATGAATTTATCAAGATTAAGATGATGGACGAAGTTGAGATAGTTAGAAATGAAATACTTGTTATATATTTGTAGAGGATTTTGTAAAAGCAAAAAACTTTTTTAAAGAGGCTTCTGATAGGTTTCTTTCGATAGGTCATGCTCTAGATTGTAACTCAAAAATGGATTAAAAAAAAGGGAGATTGAAGTTTCCTCCAATCTCCCTAATATTAAGTTACCTAGAACTAAAATTTAGTAATCGTAATCATCTTCTTCATAGTATTCACCATCATCGTAGTCATCACCTAAATCACTATAGAAATCATCATTGGTATTCCAATTGTAGTTGTTATTACCCAAGGTAACTCTCTCACTACAGAAGTATTGGTACCCACCAGATTGATAGTTTCTATCATCTCTAAGAGTTGAACATCTGTCATAGGCCACATTACAAAGTTGGTTGTGGAACCTTCTAACAGTTTGGTTCGAATATCCATCAACTAATTCGTAGTTACACACATCTTGATTGGAGTATCTGTGTAGATATCCGTTGTAAACAAAGTGTGGGTAGCTGTTGTACCAGTAGTAACCATTGTTGTAGTTGATTCTGTGTCTAAGCCAGTTATTCCAATAGATATTTCTGTATGGAATAGTTCTGTAATATGAGGATGCATATTGGTATCTGTAGTGATTCACAAATCTTCTGTAAGGTCTGTGATTGTACCTTCTATATGGGATTCCTCTTCGGCTCCAGTTAGGTCTGTGTCTGTATCGGTTGTAATTGCTAGTACGCCTGTTTGGTCTGTATCCAGGTCTCATTCCTGGACGTCTATAAGGTCTGTATGCACCAGGTCTCATGGCCGGTCTGCGAGGACGGTTAGGTCTTGGTCTCATTGCAGGTCGGTTTGGACGATTAGGTCGATTCATCGCCGGACGATTAGGCCTGTTTGGACGATTAGGTCGATTCATCGCTGGACGGTTTGGACGATTAGGTCTGTTCATCGCTGGACGATTAGGCCTGTTTGGACGATTAGGTCGATTCATCGCTGGACGGTTTGGTCTGTTTGGACGATTAGGTCGATTCATCGCTGGACGGTTTGGTCTGTTTGGACGATTAGGTCGATTCATCGCTGGACGGTTAGGCCTGTTTGGTCTGTTTCTCATTCCACTTCTGTTACCTCGTCCACTACGGTTTCCTCTCGCTTTATCAATAGAGGCGGAATCCGTAGAAGAATCTGTAACTGTATCAGCAAATACATTTTGCATGCCGAGTACGAGTAGAACGACTAACATTCCTTTAAAGATGTTTTTCATTCGAGTTTCTCCTGTTTAAGGGTTGTTCATAATTCTAATTAAGTATCGATTGGTCCCACTGTAAAGGATTTCACGAGAAAAAATGAACTAGTTAATTTTCTTACAGTTAATTGTTAGTAAATAGTCTCTGTTTTAGGGTATTTAGCATTTTTTTTACATTTGCTTTAATCAAAAGGTGCAAATTGACTCTACTAGCTTTGCACGAAATTTTTACATACTTCTTTAGCTGATTTTTGTAATTGCTTTGATATTTTTTTATCCCAACTTGTAGGGAGAAGGTTTTTTTCAAAAGCAGCTTTATAAGAGAGAGCACCTAGAGAAAAAATAATAATGAATTTAAGCATAAATACCTCAATTGGGTTAATTAAGACCTTTTTAACACAGAAGCTCTTGAAGTCTTAATTGCTAGCGTAATAAATTCAGGGACGATGAGTTCTAAGCGGTGTAAGGTGTTGAAAAAAGAGGAGTTGTTGAGGGCAGGCAAGATGAAATACCTCATGCAGTTTTACTCTATAAGCATTTGATGTTAATTTAATTTAAATTTTTAAGGAGAGTTAGATGTCACTTTTGACGGATAAGAAAGTTCTGATTTTAGGCGTTGCAAATGACAAATCCATTGCTTGGGGAATTGCTAAGGCCTTAAGAGATCAAGGAGCGAGGATTGCTTTAACTTATCAAAATGAACAATTGCAAAAAAGAGTAGAACCTCTGGCAACAGAATTAGATACTGAT
>QNFX01000009.1 GCA_003650125.1 Campylobacterota bacterium | reverse complement strand
TTTACCATAGACATATAAATACTAGAGAAGACCAAAGGAATAATTACCATTTTAAGGAGTCGTATGAAAACTACTCCAATAGGTTTTACATAGAGAGTTAACTCAGACTTTCCCATGAAATAGAGAATAAGTCCGATAATAAGTCCTAGGATGAGGGCCACCCCAATATTTCGTGCATCTTTATTTTTATTTTTTTTCATATTAAATATAAGTCTATGGAATATTTTTAAGGTAGTCCAAGATTTATTTTAACTATGGTTAAAAGACGATTGATCGAACTGGAAAGGTCGGTTAAAAGTTCCTCTTAGATATTTGAACCTAGCACCTTCAAGAAACTCTTTAAATTCTTGTCCTGATTTGGCAAATTAAATAGAGCGTGTTTGTTTAAGGAATCGATATAACATAAAATGTTTTAAATTCTTTTCCTGCTTCTAAAGCATTGATTCCTAGTTTGTCTTTGAGTTCTCCTGAGTGATCTTTTGTATCTGCTATACCATGCCATGGTTCAATGCAAACAAATGGTGCATTTACTGGAGACCAGATGCCAAGATAGGGTGTCTGGTTAAATTTCATAGAGATTTGTGTGATATCATTTGAATCCATCAGTCTAACTTCTCTTGATTTTAAGTTCTTGAAAATAAGCGCATCATTTTTAAATGTATTGCTATTTATTTCGATCTCTTTCGTTTGTTGTTGTTTTGCTGTGAAGTCAACGAATCCGTCATCTAAATAGTAGGGGCCATCCTCAATGTTTTCAAATATTACTTTTGATCCTTTAGTGACGTTAAATGCAGGGTGAGACCCGATTGAGAAATAAATGGTTTTGTCATCGATATTTTTAACTGTGTATGCAACCTTTAGACTGTCATCTTCTAATGTGAAATTAATTATAAGATAAAATTTAAAAGGGTATGAGGGAAATGTTTTATCAGAGGATTCTAACTCTAGCGTAGCTGATGATTTATCTTGGTTTACAATATTAAATTCACTGTCTCGAGCAAATCCATGTTGAGGCATGCTGTATGATAGTCCATTGTGAGTATATTGATTCTGTCTCATTTTGCCAACAATTGGAAACAAGATAGGGGCAGAGCGTGCCCAAAATCGAGGATCAGAACTCCAGAGGTATTCGGTATTGCTTTTGACTTGTTTTAATGATTTTAGTTCCGCACCCATTGTACTAACAGTCGCAGAGATATTGCTATTTTGAATTAATATTTCTTTTTTCATAGATGAGATTATCTCCCATCTATGCATTTAGATCAATAATCTATTCAAGATAGTTGACCGGGCCAAAGCACCAAGAAATGTTATTGCTTATACCTTACTAAAAAAAGTGGAGAGAGGTGTAGTCTGTTTTGTATATTTAAAAGTTCTAAATATACTTGATTGTATATGCCTTTCACAGGTAAAATTGGAGAAGGCGAGGAAATTATATGAAATTTTTATTAATCTTTTTTATTACCTTTTCAGCTTTCTCTCAAGGATTAAAGGATTGTGGCAAAAGGGTTTATCTACCAAAACCAAACTGGGGCAAGCAATTTCTCTCTACCCCAGTTTTAGATCAAGGGACGAGTGGTCTCTGTTACGCTTTTACTGCTACTCAGATGTTAGATTACTGGAGAGAGACTAATACTCCCAAGTTAAAAAGAGGTCGGCTTAGTTTAAGTCCTCCACTTTATGCGGGGTATCTGGATCGATTGTACAACTTTAATGTGCTTAATAAAGGCGATGCTTCTAAACTTGATTTCGGTATGAATAGTTTAGATTGGCAATTAGATGGTGGAATGATTCAGGTTACTCTTTTGGCCATAAAGAAATATGGAATGTGTCGGCCCGAAATATTTGATGTCGGTTTAAAAGAACTAGGAAAAAAGTTAGGATTATCAAAATTTGATGTCTTTTTTATTATTCAATCTCTTTGGATGAAACGAATATCTTATTTTGCTAACTTTAACTCACCTTATGGAGATAAGGTTAGAGATTCCCAGGGAACTTTTTTTGAGTTTGTTAAATTGCTCCAAGAGAAAAAAAGTGGAGGAGGTCAAACAAGTGGCCCTCCTGGGTTGCGTAGAAGGTCTCCTCGGTTAAATTTTAAAGAAGTTACATCAGTGCTTGTCGTTAACAAAGAAAATTGGAGTTATAGTTGTAAGAGCGGAAAAAAGTACATCCATGAATGTGAAGTATTTACATCTTTTTTTGATGAAATGGTTTCTGCCTTAAAGGAGACTAATTTTAATTTTCGCAACCCCAAAGGGAACCCATTTATAACTTTTTTAGGCAAGTTTTTTAAGGCCTGTGATGACCCCCGGAATCAGTATTTTTACTCTAAAAAAATCCCAAATCCCGTGTATATTAATTATGAAACAAAACCATGGGGGCCCTTTAACAAACCTTGGCAGGCCCGTTACAATCAGATAGTAGATTTTTTAAATAATAAAAATGCTCAGCCAGTAGGCATAGGTTATTGCGCTAATGTGATTACCAACAAAAATTATCGCTACAAACCAAAAGACTATCGGTGTGAACGTCATGCCTCCGTTATTTTAGGCAAGCGCAAAAGAAACGGAAAGTGTGAGTTCTTCTTAAGAAATACCTGGGGTAATACTTGTGACAAGATTCCCTGGGAGTGTAGTTCAAACCCTAAATATCCTCAAGGTCACGGATATTGGGTGGACGGCGAGGCACTGGCCCGCAATCTTCAGGAATTGGTTTATTTAAGGCCTAGATAAATTTAAATGAAAAGTTCTCCGAACAGCTCTTTGACATGCTCTGGAGATATTTCATTTTTGTCGGCAGCTTTTAAGATTAAATCATCTAAAGAATTTTGATCTCCTTGTAGATGAGTCTCTAAGGCATCTTTCCCTTTTTTAAATCCAAAACCTAAAATTTCATGAGAGAGAAGGTCTTTTTCTTTGGCGGTCAAATCTCTCATGCTCGCCAATTTTCTATAAGAGAGCAAATACTTAGAAATAGTTTGGGCCCTACTTTCTGAAAGGCCATAAGATTCCGCAAGAAACGTGGCATACTTATTAGAGTCTATGTCTTCTCTCGCAGCACCAATTTTTTCAAGATCTTTGATACTTACGACTGCCATGGAAAACGGGAATGCATCTGCTAACCTTTGAGTATCAAGGTCTGTAACGCCCCTTGTTTTGTAAACGTATCTATAGTTCATAATGGAGTGATCGCTGCCTGAGGTATGAGTAAATCCAAAATTATGAAGAATTTCATGATTCAAGACCTGACGGAATTGGCCTCCTGTCCATAGCATTGAATTAGTAAAGTTCATAACGATTACACCTAGAGGACGAGAGGCCGATCCTATATAGGCCCTTCCCGCGGTACTATCTCCTACATTGGTGAATTGATCTTTTTCCTCTTTAAAAAAAAGCCAACCTTCACCTGAAGACTTAAAGTCAACAAGCCCTTCGTACATAGTTGTTATTTGAGGATCATCATCATATGAAACAAATCTAACTAAGTGTTTTCCCGTCAAGGAGACAATATCACTTTCCACCCAATCTAATTGTGCTTTGTATTTATTATAATACTTTGTCGGAACATTATAGGTAATTAGTCCTGGATAACTTGGATCGGGATCAGCAGGAGGTTTTCCACAGGAAATCAGAAGTAACAAAACGATTAATAATTTCATAAAGGATTTTCTATCGCGGAATTTGCTCGCTTAGAAGGGGACCGGTAATCAATTCACACCTTCTCAGTAAAACTTATAAAATAGCTTACTTAAGCGCCTAATGGTCGCTATAATGATCAAAATGGAAAATATAGAAACGGATATTGTTATAATAGGAGCTGGGGCCGCAGGTCTTATGTGTGCTTCAATCATAGGTGAAGATAAAAATGTCTATGTTCTCGAACATAATAAAACTCCCGGAAAAAAGATTCTAATCTCAGGAGGAGGGCGTTGTAATTTTACCAATATCCATTCTAGTTTTGACGATTTTGTATCTAGTAACCCTCATTTTTTTAAATCGGCACTTTCCAGCTATTCACCCCATGATTTTGTCGAACTTGTGGAGAAGTATAAAATTCCATATTTTGAGAAAAAGCTAGGGCAACTCTTTTGTAAGAACTCTGCCAAGGATGTGCTTTACGCCTTAGTAAGTGAGTGTGAGAAAGCAGGGGTTAACTTTCGCTATTGTGAAAAAGACCTTAAGGTCTCTTATTATGATGGTTTCTTTTTGATTCAAAATGATCATGTTTTAATCAAGGCACCAAATTTAGTAATAGCGACAGGAGGGTTATCTATCCCCTCAATCGGTGCCTCAGATATTGGTTATAGAATTGCCAAACAATTTGGCCATAAAATTATAGCAACGAGACCTGCCTTGGTGCCCTTTAAAGATGATCACTTTGAGGGGCTGTCCGGAATATCAGCAATTGTTGAAATTAAAACAGGTAGATACTCCATCAAAGAGGATATTTTGATAACTCACAGAGGTCTTAGCGGCCCTGCGGTATTAAAGGCCTCCCTTCATTGGAATAGTGGGGATAAGGTTATTATAAATTGGCTACCTGAGTTAGATTTGGAAAAATTAATTTATGCTAATAAAAAACAAAATATTGTCACCCTTTTATCTCACCATCTTCCCAAAAGACTGGCGCAACACTTTGGTGCAAAATTAGGTACTGCCCTTGATACTTCTAAAAAGGATATTGAATCTTTGATAGAGCAAGTTACAAGGTTTGAATTCATTCCCCAAGGGACTGAAGGCCTTAAAAAGGCCGAGGTCACTGTTGGCGGAGTTGATACCTCAAAAATCTCTTCTAAAACAATGGAAAGCAATTTGAGTCCAGGACTTTATTTTATCGGAGAAGTTTTAGATGTAACCGGCCAGCTCGGAGGGCATAATTTTCAGTGGGCCTGGGCCTCTGGGAAGGCGGCGGGGAAGGCCTTAAAATAATTGTTTAAACTTTTTACAACTGTCTAAATATTAGACAAGCACTCACCTTAAAATTAAACATTTAGCTCATTTTTCTTGGCATTAAAATTGCTTAGATAAGAATGAGGTAAAATATGAAAAATCTATTAATTTCTGTATTCTTAATTTTTTCTTTCTTGCTAACAGGGAGTTTACGGGCCGATGAGAAAGTTTATTTTTCCAATATTGAAAATTCAGCTTTTGAGGCATTTGCAATCCCTCTGCCGGTAAGGCTAGATATTAATGGCCAGTTTAATCACGATATTCCATTTATTGCTCCTGAAAATGAGGCCGCTTTTGAAGGAAAATTCTATCCGACTTTTTTAATTGCCTCAGGTTCTAATGAGAAGATTTATGCTCTTTCTAAAACTGAAACGTTAGATAGTGACAATACTTTGAAAATGGCCAGCGATGAAGATGGTTATATCTATATAAAGAAGTCTGATCTTAGTGTTGGGTTTGGCCTTAACGGTAGTATGGTCGCTGGCGCGACTTTCTCTATAGGACTTGCGCCTTATTTTGGTAAAGGAAAAATTGAAGAAAGAATCATAACGTCAAAGAAAAAGAAATATCTAAAAGAGTTGGAAGAATTAGCAATTCCTCAAAGTAAAGAGATCTTTGATAGCTGGAAGATAGGTGAAAAACTATCTTATTATAAAAAAGGTGGAGTTCAATTTTCCGCTTCTGCTGGTTATTTTCTTGTAGGTGCTAGCATTGGCTTTACTGCTGAGGGTACTTGGAAAGTTATTATGCATAAAATATCAGATGATAAATTAGTCGCCCATATGAGGAAAATGAAGCTAGTATCTCTTAAATCTGGAGTATCAGCAGTAGTACTTTCAACTGATGCTCGTAAGTATTGGAAGTTTGATGATGACTTCTCATTCATCTTTGATTTTAGAGATGAAAAGGCCATTAATACACTTAAAGATATGCTTAAAGGGCGAATGAAGAGAGTTCAGGAGTTAGCGAGAGATTTAGATGTTGAATCGGTAACAGCTATGGCCCATGAAAACTCAAAAACCTCAGGTCATAATTTTCGTGGTTCATTTTCTATACCGGCCTTTTTTTCAGCAAGATTTTTAATTGGTGAGGAATTAGAGAAAAGTACAACCGAATATTATAAGGATAATTTAAGAATTGATATTTATAAAGGAGAGATCGCTAGATACGCTTCTACCGGTGGTGCTGTGAGCAGAAATTATACTCGATATAATTTCTTTGATGGCAATGTGGCCGAAATAAAGGCAATTCAGGGTGAGGCAGAAAAAAAGGTTATTACCTGGGCCCATTATCATTATCTTTTTCAAAGGGATAAGTTTGATAAAAAGACTTTAGATAATGAAGTTATTAAACTTTTTAGAAAGATTGGTTACTACGAGCAGATTAAGTTAAATGCTCCAGTTGAAGGGAAATTTGGAAGTGTTAGGATTCAATTTGATACAGTTTTTAGTAATCCAGGGGCAGTGAGGCTTTTAAATGAATATAAGATGAGCACTAGGGATGATTTTGTGACCAAAGGATCTAGTTTGATTCGAGGCTATTTTGCCAACGACTCTAATGCCAAACTTGTTTGTGGTAGACTTCAGAAAATTAAAATGTGTGAGAAAATTTTTATAATTCAAACCAGAAATTATTTAAAAAGAGCTCACAAGTATTTCTCAAAAATGAAAGAGGCCTGGCGAAATCAGGACCATAGTGCCGTCGCCAAAAACTTTTCTAGATTTGGTAAAAACCTTACTAAGAACTTATTTACCTTTGAGATATTTAAGGAGCTTTTTGGTAAGAATAATATAAAAATGTTTCTTTCTGTTCAAGGTGACGAGATTGCCAGATATCAAAAAGAGATCATGTTATAAACTTTTTTTTAAACATAATTTGTTTTATTTAGTCGCAGTTTTTCATAAGATATTTTTATCCTCACCCGATATAGTACTACAGTATAGGTGCTTAACTTAATTATTGAGGGATTTATGAAATGTCAGATATTACTTGCTCTTAGCATTTTTATGTTCTTTTCGGCCCAGGCCAAGGTCACCAAAAGCGGAACGGTGATAGACAAAGAATATGGCCAGGCCCACAAGGTATTAATGGGTGAGGTTAGAAAAAATCGCCAAAGAATAGATAGGTTTCGTCCTAAGGCCTGTCCCCTAATTTCCTCCGGACATCACGATTTAGTAGGAAAGTTTAAGGCGATTCAAGCGGCCTTAGCTTCTACTTGTGCTTCTAGTAATAAAGCGGCCTACTCCCAACTAGGAACATCAATCACCTCTATGCAGGGAACTTATAATCAATACCGTGCTGAAAATGGAAATGGATCTTTTGATAAAGACGGAAATGTCATAGAACTAACAGAGCCAGGTGAAAGGGCCTCACAAGCTGAATGGGAGGCCTACTCTTTGAAATCGGCGGAAAGAGACCGATCACTTCGTTCTAATCAACTCGAAACTGAGGCCTTAACACAAGTTTCTGGTACCTTAGATACCATGGCAAAACTATCTCAAAGTAAAGACTGTAGAGAGGGGATGAGTAGCTCCCAAGTAATAGATCTGATGGCAGACGTAATAGGGCAAACCTCTTCAATGGGAATGCTGGCACCGGGACCTGAGGGGTATTTAATTGCTGCTGGAGGAATGGGAGTAAGTTCCATTTTAAAAATAATCAATGAACTTATCAAGTCTCCTTTTGATTGGAAGGATAAAGACAAAAGGGATAGTTTTTTAAAGTTAAATTGTTCCTTTTTTGATCTTAAAAAAGAAATTGATAGTGTTGGTATATTACATATCAAAACTCAAGAGCATAATAGTGAGAGAAAAAAGAAGAAAGCTTCAATAAAAAGACTGAAGCCAGTGCTTGCTCAATTAAGAGTAAATGAGAAGATCATTGCAGATAAGCAAAAACTACTTAGAAAAACGCTGCTTTACAGGAGAATGGGGCCCAATGATTTTGCGTTATTAAATGCTTTAATTGATGGTGAATATTTAACTAAAGTTGGAATTTTACGATTGAAGGGCGTAGAGGAAAAAGGGGAGTTTTTAAGTGAGCTCTATGCTAATCATCAGCAAATATTAAAGGCCTTAGAAAAAGGTGATGTAGGGAAAATGGGGCGGAAATATAAGTTGCCTGCCTCGATCAAAGAATTTAACGCTCAAATTGGTGGGGCAAAAAATGAAGATGAGTTCATAAGTAAGCTTATAAATAACAAAGCTGGCCTTAATAAACTTTCGGCCAATTATTTAAAACCACTTAATTGGGTTTATGAGATACAAAAAAACAAAGAGAGAGGACATTATGTTAAAAGCAAAGGAATCGCCCAAGTAGTTCGGGACCCGCTTTTTAAGCATAAGCTTTTAGTTAGAAGATATGAAAATATGATTGAATCGTATGATACTAGGATTAAATTCTTAAATAATATTCAAAGTGACACTATCTTTTCGGCCAAAGATAACGGAACAAGGATTAAAAACAATATCATTACGAGTTTCAGAGACATTCAAGAGTCAATTTATGGCAAAGTAGGTGCATCTTTTACTAAATACATAATGAAGCAAAGTAAAAAGGATTTAAAAAACTTTAGCAAGACTTATAAATCAACTGGAAAGTCTTTTAAGCAACCGGAGCTAGTTGATAAACAGAATAGATTTTTAATTTGTTCCAATGCTAAAGAGCTACAACTTCTTTGGGGGTCGGCACATGCGCTCTTAAATATAGGGTATGATTTTATTGAGACCAATAAAGATTCCTTTTATAAACCAAAGAAAAAGTATAAAATGTTTTTATTCATCCCCACTGGTAAGTCAGATCAAAGATGGATTAAGGAAAATGCCGAGACAGGTTTCCTTGCCGCTGATATCTTGAAGAAAAACAGCAGAAAACCTATGAAGGCCAGGGTGGCAATTTTATCAAAAGTAAAAATGAATAAGGATCAACTTGGGTATAACATGATTAAACTGGAGATTGAAAAACCCAAGCTTAAGGAAGCACAAAAATTTAGTGATCAATTTAGGTGTCATCAATAAATAAATAAATAGTATTGAATAAGTGTTTTTCTAGGTTTAATGTACCTAGGTGGAAAAAAAATCTCAGTTAAAGTTCTTATTGATCCTCATTTTTTTTATCTCATGTGCTAGAGCACCGCTAGAGAATAGAGGGCTGGCACTTGAAAGAACGTTTACCCCATCTTTATCAGATGACCTTGAGATCAATCCCCTCATTGAAGGAATAAAAGCTCATGTAAACTGGTTGGAAAGTGGCAAGAGTAATCTTTTTGATTTTACATTTGGGAAAGAGCACTACTCAAATAATGAGTATCTTAAAGGATTAAAATTTCTTCTTCGTGAATACAATAAAAATCCGAGTAAAGAGTCCTTCTATAGGTTAGTTAAGAGGTATTTTGATTTTTACCAGGTGTATGGCCATGAAAGAAAAGGAGAAATTCTTTTAACCTCTTATTATGGCCCCATAATAAAAGGCTCAAGAAAAAAGACTGCAAAATATTCCCAGCCTCTATATGCGCTACCCAAAGATTTAGTGCAAATTAATCTTAATCAATATTTAAATGATGAATTTAATATTGAGATGGAAAAACCAGTGACTATTTACGGACGCTTAATTAAAAGAGATCAAGATGGCATCCCTCATAAAATCGTGCCTTATTACTCTCGCTTAGAATTAGACGTTACCTGGGCGTTAGATGGTAAGGGCCTGGAGCTATGCTTTGTTGATCCCATTGATGCCTTTTTTCTCCATATACAAGGGTCTGGCAACATTCATTTCCCTGATGGTAAAACAATCAGTGTAGGTTATGCCGGACAAAATGGTTATAAGTATCACCCGATTGGTAAGGAGCTACTTGAGTTTATCGATCTTAAAGACATGTCGTTGCAAAAGATTGAAGAACATCTTAAAGGCCTGTCGCGAGAAAAGGCCCAAGAAATCCTAAATAAAAATCCTAGTTATGTTTTTTTTAAACTTCTTCCAGGAAAACCTATTACCACCTTAGGCACAGAAGTTGTGGCCGGTAGAACCCTTGCTACCGATTTAAGGTTTTTTCCTAAAGGATCTCTGGGATTCTTAATATTTGAAAGGCCTCGATTTAATGGTGAAGAAATAAATTGGGAAAAGACTGCAAGATTTGTTCTCGACCAGGATTCTGGCGGTGCCATCAAGGGGGGCGGTCGCGCCGACCTCTATTGGGGTAGAGGGCCTGAGGCAAAAAGTCATGCTGGAGTTATGAGAAATAAGGCCAAATTGTTCTATTTGGCCCCAAAAAGAGAATTTTTAGGCGAAATGTAACCCTTTGTGCTATATCCCAATAAATGAAAGGCTTTATCCACTACATAGAAAAATTTATGAAAAAGGCCCAGCTTGTACCTGATTCCGGGAAAGTTGTGGTGGCGCTTTCTGGTGGACGTGATTCCATGGCACTTCTTCATGTGATATCGAAATTAAAAGAGCAGGGTCTTTTAAAAAATATAAGAGTTTTTCATGTCAACCACGGGACTCGATCTGAAAATACTAAAGAAGAGGAACTGGTAATAAACTACTGTTTGAAGTTAGGTGTTTCACTGCAAGTTTTTCACCCCAATCTTGATGCAAAAACTAGTAATTTTGAACATCATGCAAGAGAAAAACGCTACGAGCTTTTTTTTAATAATCTCCATAAAGGCGAAGTTCTTTTAACTGCTCACCATATTGATGACTCTTTTGAGTGGTCCTTGCTTAGACAGTTTAAGTCGGGGTCACCTAATGCTGCCTTGGGTATTCCCGTAAAAAATGGCAGGGTTTGTAGGCCTTTCAATTGTGTCACAAAAAATCAAGTGGCCAATTATGTAAAGACAAATAGTATTCCATTTATTCAAGATAGTTCAAATAAGTCTATACGTTTTGAACGGAATTTTATTCGAGAAAAAATTATCCCCCAAATATCTCAGAGATTTCCGGGCCATCTTAAGCATTATGTTCACCGCTCAAATCAACTGGCACAAGATTGGGGAGTCTCCTCTCTGCTGGAAAATAAAATTCAATTTTTCCTTTTAAGAGATGCTCATGGAATCTTAATTTCGCACCCCAGGGGAGATAACGACTTCCGTGGGGCGGAGGAACAAATTATTTGGGCCATAACTGCTTTATCTGATAAAGGCCGAGGAACTCTTGGCACCCAAGTGGAAAAAATTATAGCGGCAGCAAGAAATGGTAAGAAAGGCCCTTTGCTTTTTTCGGGTAATGTTTTAGGTCATATAACTCATGGGGCACTCTATTTTTCTACTAAAGGAATGCTTGGAAATTTTGAAAAGCTAGATAAAGATCTCTTGTGTTTGCTGAAAAAAGAGCAAATTAATTTTAGATTAAATTCCTATGAAGGACTTAAAGAAAAATTAAAGTACCCAAAAAGTCTAAGCTTTCCTTTTTTGACCTTCGCTCCTGATATGCCAAAAAATTTCCAATCAATTAAAAAAGAGCACCCCCTATTTCCAAGATCAACAGAATTTGGGCTTAATGCAGGTCTATGGGTGAATACTCTGCCACGGCTTTTATTTTATTGGGAAAGAGGACCTAAGATTCAATTAAAAGAACAGTTTTCTTTATTTAATGTTTAAAAATGGTCAGCGGGAGGGTTGCCCGCACCCCGAGTAACAAAAGGTTCTTTAAGCTCTTTGGGGAAAAAATTGAGATCTCCAACTATTTTACCAAAATAATTTTCCTGTGCAGTATTGGCCCTTAAAACCTCTTCAGGGTAATGAGCAAAAGCTGGAGATCTGACAAGATGATTAAAGATGGATTCCTTTGATGTATCGACTCGCCAAACTGTATTTTTTCTTAGAGACCAAAAAAGATTTCTTGTTTTAAAGCCTGAAGCATTAGTCGAAAAAGAACCGAGAGTGGTATCAAAAATGATAGCATCTCTATTTTTTTTAGGTTCAAGATCAAGTGGGTATTCAAAGGCATGGATCACCATAACAAGGTCTCCACCATAAACTCGATTATCTTTTATTAAATGAGCATGGAATAGATTAAGTCGGTCCAAGGTGATGTCATTAAATGAAGTAGAAATATTAAAAAATAATTTTTGGAAAAACTTAGCGATATTTTTGTTTTTAAAAAAACGGGGTGTCTTCGCTCCTGAGGCCCAGGAAATTAAATCAGTCCTTACCTTTCCCGGCCTACTGATTTTTATAAGTTGGGTCTGAGAGGATAACCGTTCGATCAGTTGGTATGGAGTAAAACCTCTAGGTAGTTTAGGGCCTTTGATGGTAATTATGTTTTCTCCCGAGCTTGCTCCATCTGTTTCTCGCAGAAGTTGCATGAAATAAAAGGCCTTATCATTTGGGGTAGAAAGTTTATCAGTAATGATATCTAGGTATTCATGGAAGTCCGAGTTATCCGGTTGACTCATTGGGTTGCGGCGGACCGCAGTAGAACATGATAAAAGTAGAAAAACTAATATTAGAGTTTTCATTTAATAACTTGATTTTATAAGAAAAAGAGTCTTTTCGGGAGACTATGCCCTCCTTGACAGAATTTGTTATTTCGAGGAATATCGAATTATGAATCAAAATTTGGACCTATCTAAGGTTTTTAAGGCCTTATCCAATCCCAATCGGCTAGAGATCTTTTTAAATATCTTAAAAAAAGATGGGGTAGATGAAGAACTTAAAAGCTGCTTTTTGTCTGAACTGACTGGTCATTTCTCAATTGGTGCTCCAACAATTTCCCATCACTTAAAAGAATTAGTAAAAGCTGGGCTGATTGAAACCAACAAGAAAGGAAAATATGTCACGTGTCAGGTAAATGGGGATATGGTCGACAAATTACAAACAGTTTTTAATAGGACAGTTTAATGAAACCACAACAAAAAACTTTAACCCTCTGGATTGTCGTTATTTTAATGTTAGCTGTAGTTGCTAAAGTCGTTACGGAAGGCAGAACAATTTATAAAAAAGTAAGCTACTCGGAATTTATTCGCGCAGTTGAAAAAGGCAATATTAAAGAAGTTACCTTTAAAGGTAAAAATACAATTATTGGCCAATTTAAAGAAGGCTATGAAAATCAGGCCAGATTTAAGCTTACAGGTAATACCGGAGAATCTACCTTTAAGCTTTTACGATCAAATAACATCACCCCTAACTATGAAGAGGAAGAAAAGCAAAATCTTCTTGCCTCGATCTTAATTAATTGGGGGCCGATGATTCTGCTTATTGTAATCTTTTATTTCTTTTTGCGCCAAATTCAAGCAGGAGGCGGAAAGGCCATGAGCTTTGGGAAATCCAAGGCCAAGATGCTGAATGAAAATGCTAAAAAAGTTACCTTTTCTGATGTTTCAGGAATTGAAGAGGCCAAAGAAGAACTAATTGAAGTCGTAGATTTTCTAAAAGATCCGAAAAAATATACTGCTCTTGGTGGTAAAATTCCAAAAGGTGTAATTCTAGTTGGCCCTCCGGGAACTGGTAAAACTCTTTTGGCGAGAGCTGTTGCTGGCGAAGCAGGCGTTCCTTTTTTCTCTATTTCCGGGTCTGATTTTGTTGAGATGTTTGTTGGAGTTGGTGCTTCAAGGGTTAGAGATCTCTTTGAGCAAGGAAAGAAACAAGCTCCCTGCATTATCTTTGTCGATGAAATTGATGCGGTCGGGAGACATAGAGGTTCTGGCATGGGCGGAGGACACGACGAAAGAGAGCAAACACTAAATCAATTGCTAGTTGAGATGGATGGTTTTGAATCTAATGAGGGCGTTATTCTAATTGCCGCCACCAACCGACTAGATGTCTTAGATCCAGCGTTACTTAGACCTGGGCGATTTGATAGAAAAGTAGATGTTGGAATTCCTGATGTTAGGGGAAGACTTGGTATTTTAAAAGTACACACAACAAAAACACCTCTTGAAGAGGGACTTGATCTTGAGGTTATTGCTAAAGGAACTCCGGGGTTTACTGGTGCTGACCTGGCAAACCTAGTTAATGAAGCAGCGCTTGGAGCTGCTCGAGTTGGGAAAAAACAACTTGAGCTTGTTGATTTTGAAGCAGCAAAGGATAAAGTTTTAATGGGCCCTGAGCGAAGGTCGATGGTCATTTCAGAAAAAGAAAAAAGAGTTACCGCCTATCATGAGGCCGGTCACACCTTGGTGGGAATGAACCTTCCTCAAACAGACCCGATCCATAAAGTATCTATTATTCCACGAGGTGGGGCACTTGGTGTAACTCAAACTCTTCCAAGTGAAGAGATGCTCAATTTAACCCGCGAGAAGGCCAACAACTATATTGCTTTTTTAATGGGTGGAAGATGTGCTGAGGAGCTGGTTTTTGGTGAAATCACAAATGGCGCTTCCAACGATATTGAAAGGGCCACTTCACTGGCCCATAGTATGATTTGTGACTGGGGAATGTCTAAGACCTTAGGTCCAATTAATTTTAAAAAGGCTTCGGCCAATCCATTTTCACCTCCAGGAATGGGCCCCACACTTGATTACTCAGAGCAGACAGCTCAATCGATTGATGGTGAGATTAAGCAGTTAGTGGGTTCTAATTACGATATAGCAGTTAAAATCCTTACAGAACATAGAGACGCCCTTGATCGCATAGCGGAGGGACTAATCATTTGGGAAACTTTGGATTTTCCGCAGATTAAAAAATTAGTTAAAGGTGAAGATATTGGCATGCCTATTATTGAAAAAAAGAAAAAAGTTGAAGAGAAAGTTGTCAGTGAAGAAGAAAATATTTCGCCTAAAATAAAAGATCCAGGGGATGATCCCGCCATTGCTTAAACTATGACTTCAAGGATAGATATAATGGGGGTGATTAATATCACCCCTAATTCTTTTTCAGATGGTGGTTCCACTTTTTCCTTGGATAGTTTTCTTGAGCGCTGGGACAATCTGATAGATCAAAAAGTTTCTATTTTAGATATTGGAGCAGAGTCCACTGCCCCTTTTAATAATCCCGTTGATGAAAAAGAAGAGCAGGCACGTTTTGAAAAAATGTTCTTCCCTCTTTTAGGAACCCTTAAATTTCCCTCAATAATTTCTATTGATACTTATAGGCCGGCAGTTTTTAAGTTTGTTTATAAAGAAGTAAAAAAAATCCTTCCCGGTCAAAAGTTTATCTGGAATGACGTCTCAGGCATATTAGACGAAACTCTTTGGGAGACACTGAACTCTTGTCCCGATGCCCATTATGTCTTTGGCCACACTCTGGTCGCTGATCGAGAAGATGTCTCTAATCATATGGGAAATGTTTTAGCAGGCGATCCTATCTTAAAACTCCGTGAGCATTTTAGGGATGGGCTGGAAGCATTTTTAAAAAAAGGGATGGAAAAACGGGTTATCTTTGATCCCCTTTTTGGTTTTTCCAAAACTCTTGATCAAAACTGGGAGCTTATTAAAAAACTTCCCTTCTTAATCAAAGAGTTTGGCGTGGGACAGAGATGGCTTTTGGGAATTTCTAAGAAATCTTTCTTACAAAAGAAATTACCGGAATCCTTATCGAATGTGGAAGCTCTAAACTACTCGGAGTATCTTCACAGCATGATTCTTTCTAGATGGATGCATCAATTAAATGATTATCATCTTATTTTAAGAGTTCATGACCCTATAGTAGTTTCTATCTCCGCTAGTTTTATTGAAAATGGCCTCTAAATCAGCTATAAAGGGATTATGAAAATAGTAGAAGGCATCTTTGCCACCTCAGCGGAAATAGGTCGTGCTCAACTGAAATTTAATGAAGAGACAGGGCTTATCGAAGAGTTTGGCCAGTTAAATATCCCTCGTGACCAAGTGGATTTTTACTACAATGATGACCATCTAATTTTTGCTGGCATGGGAGATGTTCACATCCACGCCAGAGAAGATGTATCAGGCAAACAAAATTATAAAGAAGATTTTATAACTGCTTCAAAGGCGGCGATAAATGGTGGACTAACTCATTTTTGTGATATGCCTAACAATCCTACTCCCCCTGTAAACGATAGCTCTTATGAAGCAAAATTAAAGCTTACTCATAAGGCCCTAGTACCTATTTTGCTTTACGCAGGAATAGGTCCAGGAACTAAACCGCTCACTAATTTTGTTCCCTACAAGGCCTATATGGGACCTTCTGTAGGTTCTTTGTTTTTTAAGGATGATCAAGAGCTAGAAGAGACGATTAAGGATTATTCAGGTGAAAATGTAAGCTTTCACTGTGAAGATCCTGAAGTTTTAGAAAGTCATAAAAAAGAAACTACTCATCTTGCAAGGCGTCCACTTGAAGCAGAACTTTTGGCCACGGACACTGCCTTGATGTTGATTGAAAAATATAATTTAAAAGGCAAGCTATGTCATTATAGCGCAGGAGAAGGTTTATCTAAAATTATGGCCGCCAAACAAAAGGGAGTAAATGTTGTGTGTGAGGTAACTCCGCAGCATCTATATTTCAACGACGGTAATATTCCTGATGAGCGTAGGACTTATTTTCAGATGAATCCACCCATTAGGTCAAAAAAAGATCAAGAAACTATGCTCAAGGCCTTTTTAAAAGGTGAGATAGATTTTTTGGCAACAGATCATGCCCCACATACTTTAGAAGAGAAAGGGATGGGAACCTCGGGACTGACCGGACTCGATACCTATGGCGCCTTTGTCACTTGGCTTCTAAAAGAAAAAGGCATGGATGCAAAGTTAGTTTCTCTGACGTGCTGTGAAAATCCTGGCAACTTTGTTAATATGTTTCTTCCTACCTTGAAAAAAATAGATTCTTTTTTTGAACAATTTGGAAATGGTTTTGGCCATTTAACAAAAGGTTTCTTTGCCAATCTAACAGTGTTGAATCTTCAAACCCCCACCACCATTGATAAAAATGATTTACAAACAAAAGTAGGTCATTCACCATTTGAAGGAATTTCCTTTCCTGGAAAAGTTGCTGATGTTTTTATCGGTGGCCAATTAAAAAAGTAAGAAAAAGTAAGTACCCAAACCTTAATTCAGAAGAAATAATTTACTCAGGAATCATGTAAGTAAAAGGATTTTAATGAAATTAAGAATAATTATTTTAACGTTTTCTTTTTTGTTTTCGGTTGCAGGTTTTTCCATTGATAAGGTCGTTTACGGAGAAGATAATCGTGTCGATTTGTATGATACAAGTCCTCTGTATCTAGAATGGGCCAGATCAACAGCGGCCATGATTTCCAAACGAAAATTGAAAGAGACATTTAAAGGTAATTGGGAAATCAGCGGCGGAACTTTAAAAGATCGAAATATTTGTGCAGATGAGAGTTTTACGGATCAAACCGCAGCAGCATCATGCTCTGGATTTCTTGTTGCTCCAGATGTCGTTGTTACCGCAGGCCATTGTATTCAACGCATGAGTGATTGCAAGAATAACTCATGGATTTTTGGCTTTGGTATTCAAGAACATGGAAGTGATGAGTATCAAAAAGTAGAAAATGAAAATATTTATAACTGTAAAGCGATCATTGCTACCAAGCTTGAAAATGATAGTAAAAATGACTTTGCTGTTATTCAGCTAGACCGACCTGTACTTGGTAGAACTCCTCTGAAAGTTAGGAAAAAAGGCAAGATCAAAAAAGGGGATAGACTCGTTGTTATCGGACATCCTACAGGCCTGCCAACCAAAGTCGCCGATGGAGCAAAAGTTCGAAATGCTAAAGATGAAGTCTATTTTGTTACCAATTTGGATACCTTTGGTGGCAATTCGGGATCGGCAGTTTTTAATGAAGATACTGGACTTGTTGAAGGGATTCTTGTCCGAGGTGAGAGCGATTATGAATCTCATCCGAGTCGCGGTTGTCAGGTTGTAAAACAGTGTACTGATTATGGTTGTCGAGGTGAGGATGTCACTAAGATTACTAACATTAAAGAGTTGCAAGACCTTCTTAAAAGACGCGGATTATAATTTAAAGCATCTAAAATTTTATTTTAGATGAGTGCCCCCATGGATGGGGGCATTTTTTATTGCCACATTGTGCACTCTGTTCTAATTTTTACCCTATGGAAACTTGTGTAAGAAAAATCCATTTCTGTTATGGGCATCGAGTGATGCGCCACGAGAGTAAATGCGCCACCCTTCACGGTCATAACGGCATTGTGTGGGCCCATGCAACTCCCATTGAAGGTTTAGATGAACTTGGGCGGGTGATTGATTTTTCGGTCTTAAAAGACGAGGTAGGGGGCTGGATCGATAAAAATTGGGACCATACCATGATCCTGTTTAAAGACGATCAAGAGACTGTTGAGCTCTGTCAAAAGGCCCCATCTTATAAGGATGTATTTATTCTTCCCACTAATCCAACGGCAGAGAATTTGGCCCATTATCTACTTTATGAGGTTTGCCCTAAGGTTTTAAAGGGGAAAGGTGTTGTAGTTCACAAGATAACTTTCTGGGAGACAGAAAATTGCTATGCAACTCAATCACTAGATCCTAAAGATGAAAAAATTATTGCTCTATATTCTAACTAATTTATAAATTTTTCTGCTCCAGAGTTTGACTCCTGCTTCGGTAAAGCGTGGGTGATCTACTTCTTTTACAATCTCTTCTAGTATTTTAATAGAGAAATTCTTTTCATAATAGGCCCTAATGTCGTGTTCAAAAACTGGAAAGGGAGGCCCTATCAATTCGGGAAATTCATATTCCATAGCAACTAGAAGCATTTGATCGCCAGGAGTTAAAATACTTGTAATCACTTCGGTATATTTTTTTCTAAGGTCAGGTGGAAGTGCCACGATGGCGGCCCTGTCATAGATAAAGTTAATTCGACCTAAAACTTCTTTATTTAAATCAAAAAAGTCACCTTCTAAAATATCAAGCGAGGGGCCCTGACAACTAAAGCGTTTGAATTTTTCTTCGACACTGCTATTAAATTTAAAATTGTTTTCACTGAAAAAGTTTTCAACAGCTAAAGGACTTACTTCCACTCCTGTTACATGATGTCCCTGTGTGGCCAGCCAAATAAGGTCTAGAGATTTGCCACATAATGGTACTAGAACTTTGGCGCTTTGTTCGAGGGTAAAACTATTAAAATGTTTTAGTAGTAGCTCGTTATACTCGGAATTATGAAAGCCAATATTATTTTTTTTCCAGTTTTTTATCCAAAATGATTTTTCCATTAAGTTGACTCGCCTTTTAAAAACAGGTTTAATTATTTGAACAAATTTATATCCCAAGGTTTGCTTTATGGAAATACTTATTACCGGCGGAACTGGTTACCTGGGGAAATATATTGTAAAGGATTTGTCTACACAGGTAGACTTCATTTACCTATTGATCCAGAAAAAATACCTTAAGAGGGCACAAAAAGATTTCCTATCGCTTGGAAATGTGATTCCTGTGGCGGGAGATATTAAGTCCCCTCAGATTTTTGACTCAAGAGAAGATGAAAACAAACTACGAAATAAAATTGATGTCATTATTCATGGGGCCGGATGTAGTGAGTATAATGCTGATTACTTTACTTGTTTTTTTAAAAATGTCGTAGGGACACAAAATGTCCTGCAATTTGCTAAGAACTTACCCCAGCTCAAATTTATTCACTATATTTCCACTTTGGCAGTGAATGGTGATTACAAAGGAAAACTTACCGAAGAAGAACTTAACCACGGACAAAAATTTAACAACCATTTTGCTAAATCTAAGTTTGACGCTGAACTTATCTTGCGTGAATTTGATTTAGGCCTTGTCAAAAAAAGGATATACCGCCTTGGTGCTTTGGTTGGCGATGATTTTGAAGGAGAACTTCCCAAGTCTCGCGGGCCATATCCTTTCTTTGAGAAATTGGTAAATTTAAGACCTAAAAAATTTCTTTTGGAGACTCTGAAATATCTCCCCATGCCCATTGAGAAAAAATCAATCATCCCTTTAATTCCCGTAAGAGATGCCAGTAAAATTATCTCTACATATATTTTAAATCCTCAAAAAAGAGATAAGGTTAAATGTTTTCACGTGTACTCAGAGGATTGCCCGACTTTAGGGGAGTTTATCCAAGAGGCCTTTGAAAAATTTGGATTACCAGTCAATATTGTTCCTACCCAAAACCCCATTTCAAGCAATCCTATTATGGAAAAGATTGGGTTACCTAAAGAATTTATTACTAATCTTTTTCCGATACGACCTACCCAAGGCGGCAAGGCCAAGACGGTTTTTCCTGGCGGACATAAGAGTGCCTATAACAAGTATAAAATTGAGTTTATCGACTCAGTGAAAAGAAAATTCTTCTCTCCTTGAGTCGAATATAGGAGGGGGTTTGGAACATCTAATTAAAAAAGTTGAAAATTTTCGCATGCATGTCCGGGTTCACAATACGATCACCTATATTTTAGGGTCTTTTATGGCGCTAATTTTAATTATGGAGTTCGATGGTAGTGACCCTGTAGGTGAAAAATATTATATCTTTTTTTTGCTCTTTTTGATTGGTTTTATCGCTTATTATGTTTATAAAAATCGCTCAAATTTACCAATTCCAAAAAGCGTTACGAAGGACTCCATGGAGGACTATCAGAAGCAGCAACTCAAAAGGTATCTAGCTTCCGTTTCATCATTTCTCTGGTGGGGAGCACTTCCTATTCTTCATGGGTTTATGGGCCTCTTTGCAGTGAAGCATTTATCAGGATTTAATAACTTTGTTTTAGTAGTTATCGCTGCTTGCTTGGTCATTTGGATGATGGTTCAAAACAGAATTTGGTTTAAAAAATTTAATCAGCAATACGAAGAGTTAGGCGGTAAAATAGATACTTGGTTTAAACTGTAAATCACTTATGACAGGTTGCATTTTTCTTGTTATTTTTATGAGTTTTTCTTATTGTTACTTCCCTAGGAGAAACAGTGAGAAAATTCTTAATTCTTATTCTTTTTTTACTTGTTAGCTGCGCCCATCAAGGCAAGCTTTCCAAAGTCTGTTTTGAAGGAGATACCTATTTTAATTATCAAAATAAGCTGACCTTTAAAATCGACGACCTTGGCGGGCCGGTTAAATGTATTTGCGAGAATTGTGAGCGCAATTTTGCAAAAAACATGGATATAGAGACTAAAGAGTTAGTAGACTCAGCGCTAACTTGGCTCAAACCTCTTGATATAGGCAATGCTCAAAAAAACTGGGACCTTGCATCCTATAAATTCAAAATCCATATGTCTCGCAAAGAATGGGCCAACAAACAACGCACACAATTTAGAGTATTGGGAAAAATAAAATCTAGAAGACCATTTACTGCCTATATACGAGGGAGTAGAGCAGCAGTATCTTTTAATGCTGATTACGAACAGGAATCACATGCAAGAGATACAGTTCATATGGTAAAAGAAAGTGGTAACTGGAAAGGAATAGCTTTTATCACCAGGTAGCTAGAGATCATTGCGGTAAATATACACTGCACCTGCATTTGTTCCCATCCCCGGAGCACCCACCAAAATATTATCGTTTAAAATAAAGACTGATGCTCCAACGCGATTGCCGACCACATTATTAAAGAGTGGAAGGTCAACTACTGATGTGAAATTATTTCCGCCAAAAATATAAGCTTGCCCAGTGACATTGTCCGGTTCACCAACAATTGCTTTTCCTAGTTCGGTTATGGAGACTGATGCTCCAAATCGACCAGCATTTGATCCTGTGGTTGGCGATACGGTGCTAACTAGAGACCAATTACTGGTAAGGTAGATATAACTTCTTCCATCAGCAGCGCTGTCGTTAGGTGCACCTATAATGGCAAAATCACTACTTAAATCTACTGAGTATCCAAATTCTGCGCTGACCACCCCAATTAAACTGCTACTGTATACGGGAACTTTACTTTGACCATTATAGATAAAGACAGTATCTCGCCCAGGGGCAGCAATAAGAATGTTGTCACCATTGATACTTAAAGAAAATCCAAAACCATCACCTTGTGCTAAAGTGAAAGGTGGATTTATTTCTGTTTCAATAGCAAAAGATCCATTGCGATTTTCAAAGGACCTGATTGCACCTGTGCCGTTAACTCTATCAGGCGCCCCAATGAGTGCCATGGTCTGGTTGATAGCAACAGAAAATCCAAATTCAGATCCACTGGGAATATTGGTGCCGGTTAACTTTTGTTCGTTTAGCCAGCTACCATTTTGGTAATTATAAATATAGGCAGCTTCCTCACCTGGTGCCCCAATGATAAGTAGGTCTCCATTAGCAATTTTTCCATCGGAGCTAAATGTATAGAGATCTAAGCTTGTGCCAAAAAGTCCTGAGTCCACGGGGATGTTAGAGCTTAAGCTGCCTTCGCTCTCCCAAAAGAAACCATTGTATTTCCAAAAATAAATTCGTCCTTGGTTGGCAGTTGCACCGGGGACTCCCATCACTAGATAGTCGGCACTACCAGTTACAGCTGATCCGGCGAACTCATCGATATCTTGAATGTCTTTTTGTACCTGCTGAGAAAATTCCCATTTATAGCTTAAGGCCGGATTAAACTCAAAGTCTGCTTTGACTATGGAGCAATTTGAGGTCGCCCCCAGTCCTCCACTCTTAATTCTTTTTGAATAAAATGAATAAGTTTCAGGATCTTCGAGGGTTGGAAGCACTTTTATAGATACCGAAGTACTAGAAGAAATATTTGAGCCAGAGGGAATAGTACAGTTCATATCTCTGAAAAGTTTAACTAAGTCACCATCACCAACTCCTTCAACTAAAATTTTTGGAGCATTTTGCGCCGATGGTTGGGTGGTTAAACTTAACATATTAGTAGGCATGGTATCTAATACATAGCTTGTAGAACTGGCAGAACAAGGTGAGATGTAGGGAGGATCTGTATCTAGAGTTTGTCGGGCCCAATAATTGTAAGTGCCGTCTTGTCCTAGAGGAAAAGAATCTATTTCAATGAAATTATCACCAGCAGGCACTATGTCACTTCCAGTAACCGCCGTGGTGCAATCATTGTCAAAGTACAGTTCAACTCGGGCCTTTTCTACTACTCCATCTACACGAATTCTAGGGCCTGGATTATCACCCGGGCTGGTTGTTCCAAGTCCTAGTGATAGGCCTTGTGGCGTTGTATCGAGTACATAAACATCAAAAGACTCTGAACACTCAGATAAATGGTTATTAGTAAATTGTCTGGCCCATACGGTAAATGGCCCATCTTCAGTTAAAGGGGAGTCAGTTTTAATAAAGACTGAATCGGAAGGCCCTGAGTTGGCAGATCCGACCTCATTACCGGGGCCACAATCACTATCAGTATAAATAGTTACACTGGCGTAATGATTAACTCCTTGAACTTCAAATTCAGGTTGTAAGTCCAAACCGGGGTTGGGAGTTGATATAGCTATTACATTACTTGGCATTATATTTAATTCATAAGGTAGTGAGGGCCCCACACATCTGCTTTGAAAGCCTTCATTGCCAATTTTTCTAATGGCATACCAGTTATGGATTTTTTCAGTTGTCTCTAGAGGATAAGAGGTTAATTGTATTTCAGTATTGGTGGCCGTGGCCTCATCAGAAGCTTGAATGATACATAGATCATCAAAGTAAAGTGTTATGCGATCTCCGATCTTAATATTTGATACTAATACATCTGGAGTTGTATCTGTTGCTTTAGTAATAGTTGGAGCAATACTAAAATCATCAGTTTCTAAATCATAAATTGCTGGTTCAAAGGAGCAAGGAGAAGTATTTCCTGATGAAGTCTGTTGGGCGTAAAAATTATATCTTCCATCAGATGGTAGATCGCTATCTAGAGTAATAGAGATTTCCGTCGCAGTGGCCGAGACTGCTGAGCCAACTAGGTTAGAGCAACCAGAGTTGTTAAAAAGATTAACATCTGCTCCGATAACAACGTTTCTAACTTCTATCGTAGGTTTTAGTTCATCACTGGGAGATGGTGTTGTCATGGAAACTAATGGCGATAAATTGTAATCATAAATGGCCCCTTGGGGGGAGCAGCTTGAGATATGTCCTAGGTTAGGTACAGACTGGGAAGTATAATAAGTTTTATTACCAACAGAGTTAAGAGGAAGGACTGTAACCAACATTACAGAGTCAGTAACGACCTCAGTGAAAGAGACAGCACTGGTACAATTGACATCATCAAAAATAGTTACAGTAGTCGTTCCTACACTTGGTTCCATTATTAAGTTAGAGAGAAGGAAGTTTGGAGTACTGCTATTTCCCGGAGAGGGAGATGACCCGCTATCTAAGACAATGGTGGGGGCGGTAAATAAAGAGTAGGTGAGTTGACTAGAGCAAGGAGAGTCAAATCCATCAATAGTCTGTTTTCCAAAAATTGCTTTATCTTCATCTCCAGTAAATGGTGGATCAACAATTAGCGTTGTGTCGCCACCTGAGCTAGTAGTAGGTAGTGAAATTTCAGTTCCGCTGGCACATGTAGGAGCGGTAAAAAGTTGAACTATTGCCCCAGAGACAGTTTGTGAAGCGATGATCTCAGGTTTTAGTAAGTTATTGGGGTTTGTCCCGGGAATACTAAGTGAGATACTTGTAGCTAATAGATAGTTGGTGCCAACTACAGGATTGGAGGTACCGCTACACGATGAGGTGTGTCCTCGATAAGTTTGTCGAGCATAAATTGTATAATGGCCATCACTTGGGAGTCCTCCGCTTACTACTTCAATATCAATAAAATTTTGTGTACTTATTCCTGTTCCAATATCTACCTGGCAATTTTGATCTTTAAAAATGATAACTTTTGCACCTGGCTCAACTCCTGAAACTCTTATGGTGGGAGTTGGGTTGTTCCATGTGTTTTCGGGCGTTGTTTGTGTCGGGATATCTAGTACCGCTATACCTTTAGGTCTAGTGTCTAACGTGTAAACTGGATTTGATTTTGCTGAGCAAGGGGAAATATGACCTGCATTCACCTGTCTTACATAAAAATAATAATCACCATCGACACTTAGGGGGCTGCTGTCTCTTACACTTACATCCACTTGCGATGAATTGGCCTGTGTTTCGCCTACTAAATCTGCACAATTCCTATCTAAAAATAATTTTACTTGGGCACCGGGAATGATATCTGTTACTCGAACGGTGGGAGTTAAAATAGTGTTAGGTGATGCCGTTATAAGAATTGGTGAGTTTGGAGTTGTATCTAAAGTGTAGGTGGCAAAGTGACTAGAGCAAGGACCTATAGATCCATCGATGGTTTGTCGAGCGTAATATTTATGCTCGCCTTCGATTCCTAATGGAAACGATAAGATATTGATTGCGCTCTCCGTGCTAGTTCCTGATCCAATGGTTGTAATACAAGTGTTATCGACAAAAAGCTCAACCAGGGCACCTACCATCACATTTTTTACCTGAATTAATGGAGTGTTGGATTGGCCGGAGGCAATGGGGGTCGCTCCAGTATCAGTTACGATTAAAATATCTCCTACTGAGGAATTAAAATTATAGGTAGTATTGACAGTAGAACAAGCTGATTCAAGTCCATTTACTGTTTGTGTCGCCCAGTAAATATTGTCCCCTTGATCATATATTCCTAGCGCCGAAGAGATGATAGTTCTGGTTGTTCCGTTTCCGCTTGGGGAAGTCGCTCTTAAAGTGTCACAAGCACTCTTGCCAGTGTAGATATTAATTAGTCCTTCATTTAAAACTTTATCTACAATGATTGTGGGAGTCGGGTCATTCCCTGAAGACGGCCCCGCTAAATTTATTACAGGAGGTTTTAGATCATATTCGTAGGTGATTTTTTCAGCGGAGCAAGATTTAGTCACACCTGTAATTTCTTGTGAGACATAGAAGTCTCTTGGCCCTTCGCTGTCGATGGGAATCGAGACACTGATTTGAGCAGTTGGGCCTTGGCCGATAAATGTTCCAACTATTGTGGGAGTTGAACAATCACTTGCGGTGTGAAGAGTAACAGTTGCAGTAGTGTAATCAACGATATTGGCAACACTAAAGGTAGGCGTTGCCGAATTACCAATAGGGAGAACAGGTTCAACCATTTTTAAATTATCGGCCTTGGTATTAAATTCATAGATGGCCCAACCTATACAGCCACCGGGGTTTACTCCTCCATTTTGACTGATAGAATAAACTTTAAATCCATCTTCCGTGATCTTTGGTACAACAATTTTAATAAATGATGCCCCTCCTGTCGGTAGCGAAGAGATTAGGGGGGCGCCTTGGCAAGAGGCCCCCGGGTATAAGCTAACTGTGGTAGTGTTGGTCGCTAGTTGGATTGCGGCAAGCTCAGGATTGTAAATATTGTTTGGCGAAGAGGTTAAAAGTAAAACATTTGATGATTCAAAAGCATAGGTTGCAAACTTACTTGAACAATCGGATTCAAGACCGCTAGGAAGTATTTGTTTGGCAGAGTATGAGTAAGATCCGCTAAGTATTAGAGCATCAGTAGTCTCGATACTCGTGCTTGTTCCAGTTGAGATGACTTGTCCAACGAGACTACCTTGGCAAACTTCTCCTTCATATAATTGGGCCGTAGAGCCTGGTTGTAGTCCTGAAATATTAAAAATGGGGTGTGTCTCATCTCCTGGAGAGTTCGTCACAAGAGATATACTGGGCCTGGCATCTAAGTTATATTGAGAGAAAACTAGCGAGCAAGGAGAGGTATGGTTGCCAAATTTTTGGGTAGACCAAAATTTATAAGTAGTGTTATCGAAAGGCAAGTCTTGCTCAAGGGTAATTAAAACAGTTGTTTCGTTAGGCAGCGCTGTCCCCATTCCAACTTGATTTGCGGGACTACAAGTAGCTTCATTAAAAATTCTTACCTCAGCGCCGGGAACTAAGGCCCCAGCAGTTTCATGATTGTCGCCGTTTCCAATTCTAATTGATGGCCTTAGTTCAAGTCCCGGAGAGGGAGTTATGGTCTGCATGAAAGTAGGTTTAGTGTTTAGTATATAGGTGGCAGGAGGAGTTGTTCCCGAACAAGGACCGTTAACATTTCCTAAGACCTGACGGGCATAAAAAGTATAAGGGCCATCATTGGTTAAGGCCCCATCATCGATTTTAACTTCTACTACAGTAGAACTTACAAAACTTTCCGAGCCCACAAGTTGCAGGCAACTACTGTCAGTAAAAATAAAAACAGATGCCCCTATAGATACATTACTGGCAACTACTAATGGGTTTAAGTTCGCATCTTTTGAACTAGGGAGATCTAAAACAATATCCGTTTGCCCTGTTTGAAAAGAATAAGTGGCCTGTGAGCTTGAGCAGCGAGAAGATTCACCACTTCTTGAAGTTACTTTACTCCAATAAGTGTAGACCCCATCCTGTGTCAGAGGAAGTGAAGTGATATAAGCGGTGGTGTTGTTTTGTGCTATTACTGAGCCTATTGAGGAGTCATCGCTGCAGATACCGTTTAAATACAGGCCGACAGTATTTCCTATCCGAAAATCACCCTGAATAATGAATCGAGGAGAGGGATCACTAGAGGGGCTCTTAGTGAGAAGGCCTATATTTTGTGGTGTTGAAACACTTTCCGTTGCTCCTTGTACATCAGTGGAGTCAACCGAAGGTCTACAGCTAAGAAGTAAGGCAAATATAAGATACAAAACAAAATTAAATCCGTTCATTTTTGTCCGAAACCCGGTTTTAGTGTTGAGTCTCTTTCGGAAAAATAGGGGGGAAATTAAAGGAAATTACTTTATTTTAGGAAGGGAAATCCCTTCCTAAAAAGCATTTATCTCAAGAATGATTCTAGCTCTAGCGAAGTATCACTTTTTTCATCTCGGTATTTAACAATTAAAGCACAATTTAGTGACAAACCTTGTGAATGGGCCCATTCATATTCTTTTCGCACAGGCCTTGTGCCGGGGATTATTACGGCATTTTCAGGAATCGGCTCTTCTTTTGCTAAAACCCTCTCATTAACAAGATCATAGATAGGAACTGATTTAGAGAGAACGACTCCAGGAGCGATAACGGCCTTTTTTCCTACTTGGATACCTTCAACTAAAACAGACCCGGCCCCTATAAAAGCATCGTCTTCAATGATCACTGGACGCTCACCGATGGGCTCTAAAACACCACCAATTTGCACTCCGGCGCTTAGATGAACATTTTTACCAATTTGCGCACAGGAACCTACCAAACAATGGCTATCTACCATGGATCCCTGGTCAACATAGGCCCCGATATTTATATAGGCGGGAGGCATAATGATAACTCCAGAGGAGACATAAGCACCTTTTCTGACAGAACTTCCACCTGGAACCAGACGAATATTATTTTGCGGCGTAAATTTTTGAGGTAAAAGATTATGCTTATCTACAAAACCTTCCCATGCAATTAATTCACCGGCCTTAAATGCCTCTAAGATGGCCATTTTAACATCTAGGTTAACTTTCCAGACCCCATTTTCTTTATAGGCCGCTCTTAAGTTACCTTTTTCCAGTTCAGTTAAAGTCTTTTCCCAGTTCATTTTTATTTTTCTCCTGCAGATAATTTATTGATTTGTTCATGGGCCCAACTTAGTTTTTCACGATCAAATTTTTCTAAGTGACTAAGAGGTGGTCTGAGATTTGGGTGTTTAATTTTTCCTTTAAGACTTAGAAGTACTTTTGCCGGGATCGGGTTGGAAGCTAAAAATAAAGTATCACAACAGTCTTTCCAGGTTTTTTCATCGGCCAGTGTATTTTGTAGACAACTTTGAGTTACTTGATGGGTCTTTTTTGGCCAAACATTGGCAGCTACAGAGATAAGTCCAAAGGCCCCATGTGGTGCAAAATCAGGCAACATACCATCATCACCACTATAAACTTTAGCATTAGGGGCAGCAGCTCGGTATTTTTTAAACTCTTCAACCGATCCACTTGCTTCTTTTATGCCCCAGAAATTTGGATGGGAATTTAATTTTTTGACTGTCTCAAAACTTAGAGAAGAGCCAGTTCTAGAAGGTACATTATATAAAATAACTGGTTTAGTACTGACATCCATTAAAGATTTAAACCAGTGAGTTTGTCCTACACTGCCTGGTTTTGCATAAAGAGGGGTGACAAATAAATAGCAATCAAGCGGGAGAGTTTCTAAATGTTTTACCCAATCAATAGTCTTGTTTAAATTAATCCCACCAACTCCGGCCATTAAGGGGACTTTTAGCTTTTGAGCACAAACAAAATTTAGAATTTCTTGTTTTTCTTTTTCATCCAGATTTAAAGATTCACCAGTGCTACCAAGGATTAAAATTCCGTTTTTGGCCTCTTCTTGTTCTTTTAAAAGGGTTTTTAGAGAAGGATAATCAACCTCACCATTTTCAAGCATGGGAGTTACCAAGGCAGTCCACAGAGGGTATTTTGATAAATCTTTCACTTGAGGTCTCTCCTTAAAATGAGTTCTTGAAAATCAATTAATCCAAAAGGTAATTTCTCATTCATTACTTTTTCAGCGGCCCAAAGTGCTCCTTGGGCAAATATTTTTCGATCAAGTGCCCGGTGCTTTATAGATATTTCTTCAAAAGGGGTGACTAAACTTAAGCTATGGGTACCGACCTCATCACCTTTTCGCTCACTAGTAATAGAAACATCTAGTCCGATCCAATCTTTCCAGGATAAGGCAGTGCCACTTGGGGCATCTTTTTTATTTACATGGTGAATTTCATGTAAATTAAGAGCATAATCATCAAAAAGGGAGTCACATTTTCCAATTAAAGGGAGAATACTTTTAATGATGGCCATGCCTAGGCCAAAGTTAGAGCTCTTAATCCATGTCAGGTTATTTTCTTTTAGTTTTTTATTTAAATCTTTGGGCCATTCAAATCCTGTACTTCCAGTGACAACAGGAATTTTACTTTCAAGTAGAAGGGGAATGTATTTTTTGAAAGACCCGCCAGGCAAGAAGGAGATGATTACATCATGTTTTTTAAGTATCTCGAGCTCAGGAGGATTTTTGCTATCAAAGACAGTTATATCTTGAGACCCAAATTCTAAGACTTTGCTGCCTGTCTTTCCTTTTCCGAGTAATGCAATTTTTTTCATAGGCCAGGATTCTCGCTGAGTTTTAACCATTCTGTCTACACTATTACTTCGTATATTCCTAGGAGTGATATAAGTAATAAGAGAAGAGCATTGCGCGTTAATTAGGCATAACTCCATGAGAGTAAGAAAAAACAATTTTATGAAACCTCAACCTTGCCTATAATAGGTTAATAACCAAGTTCATCCCAGGAGGGAACATGAGAAAACTCTTATTATTTTCATTTATGGCACCTCTGTTATTTATTCACGCAAATTCTACAGAAGCACAGGGGCAAAAATCACTTCACCATGATCGCTACACGGGAATTCTATACTCAGATGAGGCCGGTAGCTGTATTCCAGGAGGTGGCGGAGGCGGAACTGGTGGAGGCGGCCCTACAGAACCTCCAATTCCTCCAGTGCCACCCAAAAGTTTTCAGTCGGAGCAAAAAATAGGAATTATTGCCTTTAATAGAGGAAAAACATGGAAGAAAATTTCCTTTCATGTAAGGGCCAAAGGCATAGAGGGAATAATTGGCGTTGATATTCATTGTCGAGATATAGCAGGTAATGATTCGGGAGTAGGTGTAACGCTTAAAAGAAGCAAGTGGTTTGATCATGGATGGAAAGATGGGGCGGGATATTTTAAAGCGCCGGATGAAGAAAACAACTGTGGATGGCTAAGCTTACAGGATGTCCACAGTGCCATTGATAATGGAGAGGCCTTTGTTAGGATGAAAACGGAGAACAATCCTGATGGAGAACTGAGCGGAGATATCCACTGTATTGGTTTTGAAGAATCTGATTGGCTCTAATGGAAAGGTTCTTTTTGCTCGCTTATGTCCTTGTTTGGATTTTTATTATTGCTTTGTCAAAAGCAGGAGTGATACCCCTGATTTCAGATCAAGGAAATGAGTTACTTTGGGGGCTGGTTTTGGCCCCTATTTTTTCTTTATTTTTTGTCATTTATTATTACTTCAAAAGAGATGAATTTTAGTCATCTGATTTCTGTTTATAGGATGCATATATCTTCTTGATTAAAGAGGGGGAAACAAAATTTGTTTTATATTGATTAATAAATAAAAAAGTCGATAAGGACTTAGGTAACCAAAGGGATATAAGTTATGAAGTTAATCAAATGTATGTTTGTCTTGTTAGGTTTGTCTGCAGGGTCTATTTATGCTCAAGGTACTTTAAATTTTGGAAGTGGAAGTCAAAGCTACGGTACCGATCAAGGTTATGGTACCGATCAAGGTTATGGTACTAATCAAGGCTACGGTACAGGAGGCCAGCAGCAAGGACAACCAAAGGGTCAGGTAGGATTAGAGAGAAGAAATCTTACAGATTCAATGAAAGTGACAGAACATACCACTTTATCTAAAGAAGAAGAATGTAAAACCAAATGCAATATGAACTTTTCTAATTGCTATCGACTGAAAAATGATAGGGGTGCATGCTATAAGGAACAGCAGGATTGTCTAGGGAAGTGTGGTGGTTCTCAAGAGGCCGGTTTTGGTGAAGATTCCTCTGGTGGAGAATACGGTTTTTAAGTTTTTCCTTTACGAAATCAACTAAATTCAGCAAACTGCCTCCATGATGAAATTAGGTATCATCGGTTGGCGCGGGATGGTGGGCTCTGTTCTTTTAGATAGACTTAAAACCTGTGGCGACCTAGAGAGATTCAATACAACACTTTTTTCTTCCACTCAAAAAGGCTTAGGCCCTTTAGGTGAGTTAAAAGACTCATTTGATCTAAAATCCTTATCTTCCATGGATATTATTATATCTTGCCAGGGCAGTGATTATACTCAAAATATTCACCCCAGGCTTAGGCAAATAGGATGGAGTGGGTATTGGATTGACGCGTCATCTTTTTTGCGCGACAAGAGTAATGTTCTCATCACCTTGGATCCCGTTAATCAAAAAGACATAGAATCTGCCCTCGAGAATAATCAGAAAGATTTCGTTGGAGGAAACTGCACTGTCTCTTTAATGTTGATGGCCTTAGGTGGGTTGTTTTCAAAAAACTTAGTTGAATGGGTGAATTGTGTGACCTATCAAGCGGCCTCAGGTGCAGGTGCCGCTCAGTTAAAAGAACTTTTTTCTCAAATCTCTTATTTGAAAGAAATGGATTTAGCTCAAGATATTTTAAAGTTAGAAAAAACGGTAAATGACAAATTATCACGGTCTGATTTCCCAAGTAAATCCTTACAACATCCTCTAATTGGTAACCTACTTCCATGGATTGACAGTGAAATGGAGAATGGAATGAGTAAGGAAGAGTGGAAAGGAGAATTTGAAACAAATAAAATTCTAGGCAAAAAAATTCCAATAGAAAGTTTATGTGTAAGAGTAGGGGCCTTTAGATGTCATTCTCAAGCACTGACAGTTAAACTAAAAGAAGATATTTCTTTAAAGCAATTTGAGGAATTAGTTGATTCACATAATCAGTGGGTCAAAGTTATACCTAATAATAAAGCTGACTCTTTAAAATACCTAACTCCTGTGGCAGTTTCAGGATCTCTTTCAATTCCGGTTGGGAGAATTCGCAAGCTTTCACTGGGCCCTGGTTTTTTTAGCTTATTTACCGTCGGAGATCAGCTACTATGGGGAGCGGCCGAACCGCTTCGCAGAATGGCCCAAATAATCTTAAATCACACAGAACAAAAGCAAGACCTAAGGAGGGACTATGAGCTTAGCAGATCTCCCTGATAATCAAAATGATTCTAATTATCAGCAAAAGTGCATCTATCTTTTGAATTTAGTCAGAATGAAAGATAAGGGGCTGTATAAAAAACTTCGCAAAGAATTTGAAACGGAAGTCACCGTGGATGAGACCTTTGATTTTTATAAAAGAATCCAGGCAGAGCTAAAAAAGTAAAATTTTCAGAGATATTGAGCTAGAAGTCTCTATCTGGTAGGTTTTTCCTATAAAATGGAGGTTGAAAATGAAATATTATCTAGCAATTTTAATGCTTTTTACATCAACGGGCCTGTTTGCAGACTCGTATTCTGATTGTTTAGACCGAATTAATATAAGACATCATATTGCCATTGAGAAGGCCCAGGAAATCCTTAGAACGGAAACTGAGACATGTTATCGCTATCCAGTGGAGGATCAGTATTATAACTGTCAAGATAAGGCCCAGAGTAAGTACAAAAAGTCCGTAAAAAGGGCAGATGACATCTTAAAGCGAGAGCAGAAATCTTGCATGAAATATCCTTGGGTTTAAGTGAGGTTCTTTTGAAAAGAATTCTATTTGGTGCAGGCTGTTTTTGGGGTGTGGAAGAGGCCTTTAAAAAACTAAAAGGTGTTGTTAGCACTAAGGCAGGCTATGCCGGAGGAAAACAAGCTAATCCTACCTATGATGATGTTTGTAGAGGTGATACGGGGCATGCCGAAGTTATCCAGGTAACCTATGATCCGGAAGTTGTAACACTTGAGAGTCTATTTAACTGTTTTTGGAAGATTCACGACCCCACCACGCTAAATCGTCAAGGCCCAGACCGAGGTCACCAGTATAGATCTGCTATCTTATGCTTTGATGAATGGACATTGGGAGAGGCCATAAAGTCTAAGGATTTTCACCAAAAGACGCTAGAAACGCCCATCGTAACAGAGATCACATTAGTAGAGGAGTTCTATGAGGCAGAGGAGCACCACCAGTGCTACCTTGAAAAGAATAAGTAGATTCGGAGATTCCTCTGCATTTTTTTTTAATCTAGAATATTCATTTAATACCGAGTCTCTCGAGGCGAGCAATCATCTCTGCTAAGACTTGTCCTTCGCCTAAGAAGACCTCATACTTTTCCTTCTCTTGCTCAGTATGAGATCTCCCCATAACCATGAGACGTCCTTCTTCATTGCGAAGAATCGTACGTGCCCTCTTTAAGTGCTCTAAAGCTGTCATTTCGCCATTTTGAGCAGAGGAGAAAGCTGGTCTATCTAAAGATTTACCATTGCAGCCATAAACAAATATTAATAAAAATAAAACTTCTATTTTCATCTTAACTTCCTTATCTGAAATAAATTTTAGGTGAACTCTCTATTACCTTGCCGTATAATAATCTTGAATACAACTTACTGAGGTAAAGGCAAATGAAACATATCGGCTATTTGATCATTATTTTTTTACTCCTTAGTTGCAATAAAATAAGCTCGCTTTTTGGACCTCATATTGGAGGAGAGAACACCCCCATTTCCATTTTTTTTCCGGTCCCAATAAGTGGCGATATGGCCCCTGATTTTTCCCCCATGGTTAAATATTTACAAAAAAAAACTGGTCTTAACTTCAAGGTAACTATTCCCAAATCTACTACCGGAATAGATGATGGCTTTTATAATAAAATCGTTGATATTGCCCTCGTCCCACCACTTAAATATTTAGACTTAAGCAAAGACTATCAAGTTCAGGCAAAATTAAAAATTTTGAGATATGGTAGAGACTTTTATCAAAGTATGTTTATCATTAACAAAGAAATGGAAGATCAGATAAAAGACATCTCTGATCTAAAAGGTAAAACTATCGCTTTTACTCATCACGACTCTGCTTCTGGCTATATTATTCCCCATGAGATTTTATACATTAGAAAAATAGAACCCAGAGATATCCTCTTTGCCTTTTCTCATAAAAATGTCGTTAATTTAGTTTATAAAAAAGAGGTAGACGCTGGAGTTACTTTTTATCAAGATCCAGGGCCTGGAGGAAAACTAAGAGATGGCAGATTTTTAATAGAAAAGGAATATCCTGATGTTGCTGATCACGTACGACCCTTACATATTTCAGGGAAAATCCCTAATGATCCTTTAGTGTTTCGAAAGGACTTTCCTCAGGATATTGGGGAGCTGTTTTTGCGCTCCTTCTCCCATTTTTTAGAAACTCCAGAAGGAAAAAAACTTTTTTCACAGGCCTATGATGTAGAAGGTTTTTCTAGAACTGATGATACTGAATATAATGACTTGAGAATGATCATGAAAGAGTATTTCAAGGACTAATTTCCGCCCTTACTTCCTTAGGCCTTTTTAAAAATTGTAAATTATCACTTGGCCAGATGGCGCCTCCATCTTTAATCTTATCTAGCAAATGCTCAAATTTCCTACTTCCCTGAATTAAGGCATCTCGTAGATCACCTAAAGAAAATTTAGGGTTATAGGACCATAACAAAGCGGCGATACCTGTGACATACGCAGAAGAGATTGAAGTTCCTGAAAACTCTTTATAATGATTTTTAGACATCTTAATATTTTTTAATTTAAAATCCCAAACTGCTAACGGGCCACTGCTGGCCAGACTAACAAGACAGTACTCATCACAATCGGTGAGATCAATTTTTGAAATACCTTCATGTTGATTAGACTTAAACTCTAAAAGTGAATAATTTTTACCAGGCCATTTAATCTCTGGTAGTTCTACTTCATCATGTTCTTTTTCACAGAAATTTTTGGGATAAACAAGTGTAGGGGAGGGGATATCGAGACAATTGTCCTCATCTTCCAAGACTTTCCAATCCTTTCCAAATATGGCCCAATCTATATCGACTTCGGTTATTTCTCCAATACTCGCACCTATTAAATCAACCCCTGGGGCCGCCAAATCAACAATTTCATCACCATAATTGGAAAAAGATGCCAACTCAGAGTGTTTATCTAAGGCCCCTACACATAAAAGGCCTTTTATATCATGTGAGCATGGCCAAAATTTCTTTTGGTTTAAATCAATACTTTCATTTCCAGCAGAGGTAATTACTAAGGCCCCTAGTTTGGACGCCCGAGTGAGTTCTTCTTTTAAAATCAGATCTTCAACACCATATCTACCAAAGCTTAAATTTAAAATTTTTGCTCCATTATCCACTGCAAATCTTACTCCACGTACTATTTCTAACGTGTTTCCCTCACCAAAATTATCCAAAACTTTTAAGGCCATGATTTGCGACTTCCAGCAAAGACCGCTCACGCCACGAGAGTTATCTCCCACTGCCCCAACCAAAGAAGCGATATAAGTGCCGTGGCCATTAAAATCTCGAGGATTCATAGTCTGATTAAATAAGTTAAGACCAAACTGGCAACTCTCCCCAATTTCTCCGTTTAACAATCGACAGGTCTTTTTCTTCCAGAATGCATTCTCTAAATCCTCATGATCAAAGTTCACTCCGGTATCTAAAATCGCTATAGGTAATTTTTCACAATCGGTGACCTCATCCCAAATTTTTTCAATCGATTCATTATCGATCGCCCAATGAGTTTGAGGATCATTTGGAAACTGTACTTTATAAGATAAATTATTCTGGGCAATTAAAACTCGCGGATGATCTCTAAATTCATCTAGTGACTTTTGGGTATTTACTATGATTGGCGAGTACTTACTTTTCCAAAATGATTCATATTGATCCTCACCAATCAACTCATTGAACTCATCTATCGTAATCTCAGCATCAAGCTTTAGGATGACTTCTCCAGCATTGACCGAAAAACTCACTAAAAAGAATAAAATTATTTTTAACATATCCTAAAATTTTATCATCTTAGGGTGGGGGAGTAGGTTTAAGGAAATTATTTCTTCATAAGCTTAAGTAGATCAGTATAAAGCTTCATAACTCCTGGTTTTACTTTAGGAATTGTTCTTCTAGCGGCCCGCTCAGAGCTTTTTAGAAACTTATAGGGCCATTTTCTTTGAATTTGATTTACAATCCATGCGGGAAGACTCCCTTTGGGTTCGGCATGAATCATAAAATCAATATAGGTCTGATTGGGATTTAAAGGTTTTATGGAGAAGACTCCCCAGTTTATTTCCGCCCTAATATAGCGTTGATTTGGGGGATAATTTTTCAATTTAACTGAATAGGTCAAAACCTTTAACATCTTATTTTTTTTATCTAAATACAATTTATTTTGAAGGATTAAATCACGATCTTGAGCAGGCCAGGGAATATCATCTGCCTGATAAGTAATGGCCTCGATATCGGAGGACTCTGCTATAGCATATTTATCGATAAGCTTGGGAGACCAGTCTTTCATGTCTTCCACGTTTCTATACAAAGTTAAATATTTGGTAATATTTCCTTCTACTACCCCTCGAGCTCGAAAGGCCTTAAAATCGCTATTTGGGACATCTGCAACAAAAACCTCAAAGCCATCTCGAGAAAAAACTTTTTGCCACTCTCCAGATATTTTAATTCTCTCAAAATCTTTGTGTTGAGCGAATACCACAGAGGTTAGAAAAATCTGTATAAAAAGAAATAATACCAGCTTCATATACTCACATGTCGGGTTTTCTCTAGGAATCTATAGGCCCAGATAAATTAATTAACTCGAAATTCGGAGAAATATAGCATCTTTATTTGGGTGTGAGTCAAGATTTTTTTAAAGATCTTTTTAACATCGGCCTTAAGATTATTTAGTCCTGTTTCCCCTAGGACATTTTCTGGAGTGAGAGTATTTAAATAGGAAATAAGTTGATTTCTAATGACCTTTTTCTTGAGCGAAATCTCTTTGTATTGCAGGCCTTTGGTTACTTCGATAATAGGTTTTATTCTGATGTATCTTCTAGGGCCATCATATTCCGCTAAATTTGTAATGATTAGAGCGAATGAAACAAACTCTCCCTGGCCCACCTTTTTTGCTGATTTGACCAAAAAGGGTTGCTCTCCTGTGAGGGCAGTTGTGCTTTTAATTCTTAATTGGCCGCCAAGAACGAGTAGCCCCATCAGGGTATTAAAAATTAAAAGCAGATATAAAAATAAGTTTCTGCCAACTAACTTAGTAGGCTTCTTTTTTCTTACAATACTTTCTTCAATCTCTTCTTCCATAAAGAGTCACTTTTTTAATTTATTATAACAAAGAAATGAAAAACAATCCCCCCCTAGGATAGAGGGGGCAAAAAATTAGAAGCTAAGACCAGATGTTGATGTCTGTTCTTGATCCATAGACTCTTCAGAGGCAATTGGAGCGACTGGTTGTGTTCCAGCTGCAGGTCCAAGGTCTGCAAAAGGCATAGTTTCTGCCTCTAGTTCCTTGATATAGCCAGAAAAAGTCCCTTCCACAGATCTGATGATTCTATACAGTGATTCTTCCATGCCATTTTTGGCCTTCTTGGTCTCTAGAAGAGACAGAAGTTGAATTAGCGTTCTGTAAGTAATGTCATCTTTAGTCTTGTTGTCGATAACAACAATATCTTGTCCTGCTCTGATTAACTCAGAAATCTCGTCAAGAGTGATGTAACAGCTTTGCTGCGTGTCATAAAGCTTTCTATTAGCGTACTTTTTAATCGTTCTCTTCTTTTCCATGGTTTATCCTCCCATTTGCATAAAGATTATTGCTAGGCATTTTAGGTACTGCAGCTTTATAACAGCATCAATTTCCTCGTGTCTAGAATGACTCGAGGCAATTTCGCTTACATTTTCTTACTTCACCTTACCGCGCTCGGGCAATCTTTTCTTTTATGCCCTTTAGAATATTTTTTCTTTCGATTATAATAATACTAAGAACTTGAAGACCTAAAACTTCAAGGTAGGGAAGAGTTCCGTCCTAAAATTGGAAGAAAAATAAAAAGTTAGCTAAGGTTGCTTAGTTTCGACATTTTTTCTGCACGAAAAAATTTATATTCCCTTGTAGTCTTAAAATCTTATTGGCCCTTTGACATTCTTTAAATGAAACCGGATCGAGCTGTGACCATTTTCTAAGAAGCATTTTTGTTTTAGAAGGAATGCTGACTCTTCCTGGATAGGATGCTTCCATGTAAAAATAAATTCGTGCCACATCCCCTTTTAATTCATCTGGGGGATCAATATGTCTTTTCATTATTTTTAAATCACATTTTCCAAATTGAGGAACAAAGATATGAATTTCGGCCGGTGTTTGACCATTTTTTAAAGCATTTACCGCGCCAATCACTGGAACTATGTTATACAAATCTGCTTCCATTCGACGATAAAGATCATTTACTTTCCTAGCGCATTCAATTCCTTTGAAAGGTTTCTTTTCTAAAAGATTTTCATAATAAGACCTACTGTAGTTCATAGAACTCATCATAGATCTACTCGGGAACCTGGCGACCCTTTCACATTTAGGATGGCCCTCATTCCAAGAAATAAACGTAGGGCCAAAAATTTCAGGAGAAACTATATGAGACCACTCCAGTTGTTTTTGTCTTTTTGGGTAAGAGTCGTAGGTAAACTCACATTTTTTAATCCTTTTTCTAATATAGGGGCATTCACAAAAAAAGGTATTCCCCATTTTTCCAAAACTACTATTTAAAAGATTTTTTGCCTCATCTCGATCTGCGACACCTAGGTTTTGTGCCCATGTAGGTATGATAAACAAAAGTGGGAGTATTATTTTCCACATGATTAGTCCCGGGGTTTTAACCTCGAAAGCGTTTTTTCTACCCGTGTTTGATTGCTCATTCCAATCTCAACACCAATGATTCGACCTAAGGGTATCGGGCCTAAAGCTCTGGAGTCTATAGAATGATCGCGGTTATCGGCCAAAATATAAAAATGTCCGGGTGGAATTTTTTGTAATTGATATGATGTTTTCTCTTTTTTATCAGGGTCTTTAACAATTACATAAACTATACCCTTTATATTAGATTTAAAATATGCAAAGTTTATGAGATTAATTTTTGAGTTTCCATTTTGTAAAGGAGCGAGCTCTTCGACTTGGCCATTGATAAATATTTCTTTATTTTTTATTTCGATTTCATCTCCGGGAAATCCCAATACTCTTCCAAAACCAATTTTTTTATTATTTCCCGGAAAGCGAAAAGCTACAACTTCCCCCGGCCGAATTCCTCCCTGACACTGGATACAAACTGATCGAGGGTCAGTCGTGACCGTTAAAACATCTTCAAAAAAATAATTTGGATACATGTAAAGAGAGGGGATTTTAAAAGCGCGGTTGCGGGTAAAATCTAGCTCTCTAAGTCCGCCTTCATCAATATCAAAGGCCTCCATTAGATCCACACTGGCAAGGCCCCTATAGGTTGTCTTATCTTCAAAAAGATTATTGAACCAACCAGGACCTTGAGTGATGTGCAAACCCAGCACCATTACCATGGGTAAAACAATATAAATGATAGGCCGATTCTTTTTCATTAAAAAGCATGTCGGCTTACCTGACTAAAAAGTTAAGCTATTTCAAAGAGAATTTATTTAACTTCTGCCTTACAGGTGAGAGCGCCCTTATAATATGCCCAATAACAGTAGGTGAGATATCCATGTAGGATCATTATAAAAATTGCCATCGGTAATCCACCTGGCGCCAGAAAGATGTGAAAAAATAAAATATTTAAAATAATGGGAGTGAGAACAACCACCGCTAGTGGAACATAAAAACCTATTAATAAAAGGCCCCCCATTAAAACTTCAGTGATTTTTAAAAGAGGTAGAGAGAATTTACTTGCTGCTAGCGCCCCCATAAAAGAACCTGCTGCCTCAGGCATCGGCGGCATTGAGATAAATCCGCTTCCGGTAAACATCATCGCCAATCCATTTAAACCAAAAATAAAAAAGATGAGACCTAAAATTAATCTAGCACCTAGTGCGAGCTTTGTTTTCATTGATACCTCCGTATATGTTAATAGGTTAATCTTATCACATAAAGAGTTCTTTCCCGATGATAAAAAGACCCATCGCCAAGACGAAAAAACCAAAACCTTTTTTAAGTTTTTGCCCGGGAACATAATGATTTAGATAGATTCCTAAAAATATCCCAACAATAGAGATAGAGGAAAATATCCCTAAAAAGGACCAATCAATAGCATATTCTCCACCAATATCTCCTAAAAATCCAAAAAGAGATTTAGCTGCGATAATCAAAAGAGAGGTTCCGACTGCCTCTTTCATAGGGATTTTGGCCAGAACAACTAATGCGGGAATAATTAAAAAGCCTCCACCAGCGCCTACAAGTCCTGTTACAAAGCCAACAATTAACCCCTCCAGGCCAATCAGTGGATAGTTAAAAACCTGTTCTCCTTGTTCCTCTTTGACATCTTTTTTTCCTTTAATCATGGTATAAGCGGCAAGCACCATTACCACAGCAAAAAATAACAGAATGAAAACATCTTTGGTCAAAGTGAAAGTTCCGGCAGTAAAAAGTTCTGCGGGAATAGCAGGCACGAGAAATTTTCTAGTTAGAAAAACACCAAAAAAAGCGGGGAGGGCAAAGATCCCAGCAGTTTTTAAATTAACCAGGTCTTTTTTATAATATTTATATGTTCCTACTAAAGCGGTGAGTCCCACTATAAAAAGAGAGTAGGCGGTAGCGAGGACCGGAGGAATTTTCAATAAATAAACCAATATAGGTAAAATTAAAATAGAGCCACCGGCGCCAATCAAACCTAAAACGAGTCCTACAAATAGTGCTCCGACGTAACCTGAAACAACAATGGGGTCCATATATAATCCTTTCTTTTTATCTTAAATGAAATTTTAGTCTTGGCCAGATTAAATTCGATTTAATCTACGGAGTGAAGTCTTTGCTTTAAAAACTCAACCATTTTAAAACTCTTCTTAGCAGCGGCGTAGTCTAAAGGGGTTTTTCCATTTTGATTCTTCACATTTACTGAGGCACCATTTTCAAAAAGGTAATTGGCCATAAAAACATTTTCTGAGGAGGCAGCTAAATGCATAGGTACTAGGCCTTTTTTTGAAATTGCATCTAATTCGGCCCCATTTTCCACTAAATATTTAACTAAATAAAATTTACCTGATCTCGCGGCCATATGTAGGGGTGTTTCTCCATTGCTACTTTTACCATCAATTTCCGCATTAGAATTTATCAATTGTTCAACCAACCTAATTTTTTGTTTTTTCACTGCTAGATAAAGCGGTGTTAATCCCTCATTATTTACACATTCGATTTCAACTCCTTGATCAATGACAAATTCGAGTCCTTCCACGGAATTTATATTGATGGCCTGAAACAGGTCTTCATGGGCACAGATTTTTTTTTCTTCTTCAAGAAATAAAAGCATCTGGGAGTCAGCGTTGAATTCACCTTTGTTAGAACAAGAAATTATTAAGATTAAACACGATAGGATTGTTACTTTCATAGTTTTCCCATCGGAGCATTTAAATAAGCATTATAGAAAAATCATGTATATACGACCATATAAGTCGCCTAAAAAGCTATGTGGTATAATGGAAGTTATACCACATAGAATATTTCTAAATAACTTTTATTAAAGAACTTTGCCAGTTTCCCGATTTATAATTATGGGAAATAACTTAATAAAGCTTAATACTACATTACTGATAAATGAAGCTGACGCCGCCAAGTTAGATTTTGAATTTTTTAAAAATTTTGAATCTGAGCACACCAGGAAATCTTACCGCAGTGACATACGACAATTTATAGTTTTTTTTAATAATCAATTTCAAGGCGCCATTGAAAGAGTTCATATCGTCGCCTATCGAAACTGGCTAAATGAAAAGAAGTTGGCCCCTAAAACAATTAATCGTAAACTCTCCTCACTTTCTAGTTATTTTGATTTCTTAGTGGAAAAAGGTTTCATGGATAGCAACCCCACAACCAGTGTTAAAAGACCTAAACAAGTGGCCCTCTCCCCCACTCTTGATTTAAGCGACGAACAGGTTTTAGATATCCTTAATTCAGTTGATGACTCTTCTGTTTCGGCCAAACTTCATCGGGCGATTTTATACACACTATTTTCTACTGGAATGAGAAAGTCTGAACTTATAAACTTAAAGCTTAAGGATTACCGTGAGATTAATGGCCACAAAGTTTTAGAGATTATGGCCAAAGGGGGGAAGTTTTTGCAAAAAGTGCTGCACCCTGAATGCGTGGAAGTGATTGAAAACTATATCTGTTGGATGGAAAGTATTGGTAGAAAAATTGATAGTGATAAGTGGATTTTCCAGCCTACCAAAAACCCTAATGACCCCAAAAAACTGGTTAGACCTTTGGCCCCTAAATCAGTGGATTATATTATCTCTGTTCATTGTAAAAAGGCAGGCATAAGCGAACGCATAAGTCCCCACTCTGCTCGCGCCACCTATATAGGGTCTTCTCTTGAGGCCGGATCAGATCTACTCACTGTATCTCAGGATGTCGGGCATAGTTCGGTTAAAACTACCGAGGAATACAATAGAAGAAGGCGAAAACTGAAAGAAAGTCCCGCCTATGGCCTAAAATACTTCAAAAAAAGTGGGTAAATGGCAATTTAATGCTATCAGTCATCGGTTTATTTTTTATATATTAGGCCTATGTTTGAGACCTTAAAATCCAAATTACGAAAGCTTCACGAAATTCTCGCCCAAGAGTCAAAAGAAACTAAAAAAATGCTGGATATCTATTTTAGATACTCCATGGGAAAAGCTTCTTCTACAGATATTAAATTTGCCAACAATCAATTCGGTGACATTTTAAAGACTGCTGGACTTGGAGTCTTTCTGATTCTTCCTGCCGCCCCGATAACTTTCCCTCTAATCCTTTATATTGGAAAAAAACTAGGTATTGATGTACTTCCTAGTAGTTTCAAAAAGGACAAGGTCAAATGAAAAAAATAATTGCTATCATTGGACTTACCGCCATGGCCTTATATTATTTTTACGGATCAACTCCTGATACCGACATTTTTATAGATAAAATTGAAGTTAAAAATGCAGCAGTAAAAAAAGTTGCGCCTCCCCTACCATTACCTGTAAAAAAAACAGTTAAGAAAAAAGAAATCACTAAGGCCTCTGTTAAGAAAAAGCTTACTGGAGAAATCTTAGATTTAACTTCAACTAGTCATAGTTTAAAAAGTATTGATTATATTATTGATGATCGACTCAAGCAGGCACAAATATACCTCCCCCCACAAGAATACGAAAAACTAGAAAAAGTTTTAAAAAAACATTTTGACGGGGAAAAAATTGTACAGAAAATATCTGATCACCTGGCAAAAAATTTATCCCTAGAAGAATTAGAAATTTTAAAGAAGAGAACTGAAGACCCTTTTCTGACTAAAGTATGGGGTCTAGAAGAGTATGCCAACAGCAGTGAAGGAGCACAGGCCTTTAAAGAATTCTTAGTGGCATCTAAAAAAGATCCCTCACCTGAAGAAAGAGTTGCTCTTATGAAGAAGTTTGATGACATGGTTGGGGGGACTGACTCAGTAGTTGAACTCAATTCTGCTATCGTCAGGGGAATTCTCGAAGGATCAAACTCGACCATGCCCAGAGATCAAAAAATGAGTACTCGCGAGATTAAACAAATGACTGTCATGTTAGCAGATCAAATCAAAGATAATGTAGATACTAAAGTAGTAAAGAATCTACTCTTCACCTATCAAGAACTCTCTGATGGTGATATCCAAGACCTCATAAAAAGAAGCTCTGATGGCACCTTTTCAAAGGCAAATGACCTAATTCAGGAAAAACTAAAGGAAATTCTTTTAGAGGGTGGTCGAGAAATAGGTAAATCTAAGCTTCATTTGAATTAAGTCATAAAAACTCCGATAAATAGACATGAAATGGACTCTTTTTTTAACCTTGTTGTTGACCGTGGATATCTCCGCTCAATCAATAAAACTCATCGATAAAGACTCCACCCTATTTATTAAAATCCCTGAATTAAAAGCAAGAAAAGAGAAATGCCTGGCGGCGATTGACAAAGATGTATCTATCACTCTCCCCACCTGTCTCATAGACGGATTAAAAGATGAGTCCATGCAACCAATCTCCTCCGATTTAAGAGAAAAGATGATTAAAGTCCTTGAAGACAATGCCAAATTAAATGAACAGGCCCCGGAATTTGAAGGTTTGGAAATACTTCGTACCAGAAGAGATAAAGATGAAGCTATAAAAAAGCTAGGTGAATTCTATTTTAAAAAATTAAATGATAGCTTGTATGGAGATGGAAAAAAACTCTACGTCGAGCACTCTGCCTTCTATGAAATTTTCAAGTCCCAAGTTTCAAAAAATCTAATTGAATCGCTCTCCTCATATTGTATTGAAGCGGAACAGTCCCAGGCCTTTATTTTATCAAAAAATAAAAATACAAGAATGAGTGTTCGTAAAAACAACATAAAAAAACTAGAACAAATAGAAGGTGAAGGTGAAGAGGCCGTAAGCACAGGATACAAAGAGTGGAAAGCTTGCATGCAAGCGATCCAAAATATTTGCTATAAAAGTATCTATACCAATGAAGAAATAAAACTTAAAATTAACTACACATCTTTTTCAGTTTTAAATAAAACATATCAAGTACAATCTGCTGATTTTGATTACAGTCAAAAAAGGGCCTGTGGTGTTGTTAATTATTTAAAAGTAGCGAGACAAACTATTTTAAAAATAACGGAAATCCAACAGCTCATCAACTATGTCGATGGTGATCCTAAAAAAGGAAAAAAGGACCCCGTTAATTGGTTTAAAAACTTAACTGGCAAGGAGGACTTCAAATCAACTGGAAAAACTTATGATGAATTAACTAGCATGACCTCCGGAGAATTAGCGACCTCTGGTTTTATTGAAGAAGATAAAAAAATTCAAGAAAAAATTCAAGAGGAATGTCTAAAAAATTCTAACCTCCTGGCCTGTAAAGACTTTCTAACTGAAGACGTAGAAGAATCTTATAAATTAGCGGCCGAGTATGCCTTAAAGCTTGAGGCCATGATGGGAAAAATTGAAAAGATGGAACCCGCTCAACTTAAAAAGTACCTAAAAGAGCAAGGGTATAACGATGAGAGGATTCAAGAACTAGAAAAATTTCAAGATGAACTTAAAACAGAAATTATCGAACGCTTTCGGGCCGAAAAAGAAGTCTTAGTAACCCAACTTTGGAATGATATTGAGTCTAAGAGCTTAAAAGTTAAAGATCAGGATGTAGTTAGAAGTAAAATAGAAAAAATCGCTGAGGAACTAGCTGGTCGTGGCGAGGAATTCACCCAGTTAGTTCACTACAATAATATTATCTCCGGATATCTCACTGTCTCTGGAAGGACTGGAGATAAGGGGAAAGTTAGGAATGTCCAATCTATTTTCCGCGAACTAAGCGACAGTGCCTATGGTGAAAAAATTGAAGGATTTGATGACCTAGGTGGAGAGGAGAGACTAACAGATATCAAAAAACAACTTGCTGAGGCCGGCATCATCGACCCTAAGGAAAAAAGAGAAGTTGAAGGCCTAAGTATAAATGCCTTAAATAAGGCCGTTTTAAACTACCATGTGGAAAAATTAGATGAGAAACCACTTCAAGGCTGGGATACCAAAGATCAAGACGAAATCGCCACTAATTAACGCAATATTTCTACTCTTTATTTAATAGTTTTGCTATAGTCAACCGAGTTAAAACGCCACGCAACAAATCAAGAGGTTCTCAGTGAATTACTATTCAGATGAAAAAGAATGGAAATGGCTCTTTAAAAATGCCGTCGATTGGGACAAAATTTTGCCCCTTTATTATCCCGAATATCCCACTGAAGAAGGACTTGAATCCAAAGAAGAAGTAATCCAATTTTTAGAAGAACTCCAGGTTGCTGTCGGTGAATGGTGTGGAACCAGCTTATCTCAGAGAGCTCCTCTTTTAGATGAATTCGGAGCTGGCGAGTTAAGAGATGGTAAGACCTACCCAAATGAATACCTTCAGGCCACTTACAACGAGGCCATTGAACTTGGTTTTCACGGTCTTTGCCTGCAAAAAAAATATGATGGTATGGAGCTTCCCGCGACCTTGCAAATTGTTCAAACCGCATTTCTTGCCAGGGCCTGTACCGCTACCATGACCCAGCTTGCCTTCTTTCCTTCAATTGCCGACATGCTCACACGTTATGGCGACGAGGAAGACAAAAAAAGATTAATTCCCAAGATTATTGCAGGAGAAATTTCTGGCGCCATGTGCTTAACCGAACCTGGTGCAGGCTCAGATGTTGGGAATATTTCAACTTCTGCCACCAAACAAGCTGATGGCACCTATCTTATCAATGGTTCCAAAATCTTTATCTCCAATGGTGGTGGTGGGATTCAACTAGTTTTGGCAAGGACTAAAGGTGCACCTGAAGGAACTAAGGGAATATCCCTGTTTCTAGTTGAGCAGGTTATTCCAGGAAAAGAGGAGCTAAATTATAAAGTCGTAAAAGATGAACATAAAATGGGACTTCATGGTTCATTCACTACTGAAATTTTATATGAAAATTCAGTGGGAAAACTTATGAGTGAAGAAAACCACGGTTTTCTCTACATGCTTCACCTAATGAACTCTGCAAGACTTGCAACTGCAATGCAGGGACTAGGTGGTGTTGAAAACTGCCTTTATCACGCCAGAAAATACGCAGAAGAGAGAAAGCAATTTGGTAAACCAATTGCTGAGCTTCCTCTTATGAAAAGAAATCTTGAAGATTATGAAACGGAAAGGGACGCTCTGCGAGCATTACTCGTTGATACTACAACTTACATGGACATCTATCAAAGGCTTGATTTAAAAGAGCGAGAGATAGGAGAGCTTAATAAAAAGGATAAAGAACTCTTTGAGGATTCCAAAATTTGGTCTAGAAAAAGAACCCCACTTTTAAAATACTATGCCACTGAGCTGTATACAAATCTTTCTACCAAAGCAATTCAAGTATTTGGTGGCTATGGTTATATGAAAGAGTACCCCGTGGAGAGAATCCACCGAGATTCTTTTGGCCCTCTCCTGTATGAAGGGACCTCCCAAATTCAAGCATTAATGGCACTTAAAGATTTAATGAAATATGCCATGAACGAGCCTAAGAAATTCTTTGCCAATATCTTTTTCAAACACCCCGGACAAGATCTACTAAAAGGTGGCCATAAATGGGAGAAAGATTTTAGACATGATCATTATGTTTTTAAGAAAAAAATGATCCGACTGCTTTTAAAATGTCTAAAACCACCAAAAAATAGCAAGCTGATGAATCCTAAAAAATGGATTACGGAAGAAAAAGTCAATCATCTTATGGAGCATGCAGAGACTCTATGCCAGGCCTCTGTTTATATGGAAACTTTAAGAGTACTCGCCGAACATGCCAACAAAGACCAGTCCAGATCTAAGCTATTTTATAAATATAAAACACTGGTTACTCCAAGACTTAAAGCAATTTATTGTGATTGGGATATTCGTTAGGCAATCTTTTTGTCTTCTGCATACTCCTCTTCTGAAAGATTTGATGCTTTTCCTGGAGGACGATCGGGAAGATGAAGGATCTTATCATAATCTTTATCTTCGTCTTGGGCCTTATTCTCAAAGTATACAATCGCCCAATAAGTGAAAACAAATCCACCCATAAAAAAGGCCACAAAACCTGCAATGAAGAGCATAGGGATATCTTGAACCATACCAACCCCTTTTTCTTAATTATACCACTCATTGGTTACTCCAATAAAATTTGTTTAAAAAGCTAAGCTTCTGATTTATAAGACCCTATGAGCACTAAGCAATTTAATGGAAAATTAGGCACTTATAAAGTCATCGAAACTGCAGATGGCACCCCTACCCTTTTTTCCTCCCATTTTGATGAGGCCTGCCACTCTCTCCATGGAGCGGTAGCAGAAACCCTCTACAACTTTATAGAGGGATGTGACCTAGATATTTTGGCAAAGAAATACTCTCCCTTAAACATTTTAGAAGTAGGTTTTGGTACCGGAACCGGGTTTAAGCTCACCAAACAATACATAGACAAGCACTTCCCCCACGTCAGGCTCAATTTTGTCTCACTAGAGATAGACCCCGCTTTAGTAGAGTGGTCTGGACTTGATGACCCCAGTTTAAAGGTTTTAATTGGTGATGGACGTGAAACCATTAAGAGTTACCAAGGAGAACCTTTTCACGCTATTTTCCAAGATCCTTTCTCACCTAAAAAAAATCCAGCATTATGGAGTGTGGAATGGTTTGAAGCTTTAAAAAAGCACTCTCACCCAGATGTCGTACTATCGACCTATTCGGCCTCCTCAAGTATTCGTAAGGCCTTAATGCACGCTGGGTGGACTGTAGAGGAAAGGAAAGGTTTTGCCGGGAAAAAGGCCTCCACCAGGGCCTTTTTGAAGGGAAAAATGTCCGAGGAGCTAACCAGGAAATTAAGTTCGGATAAAATAAAACCTGTTAGGGATTAACTTTTTTTTATATCATTAAAGTAACCAAGGATGGGTTATGGATCAGGTTATTGTAGTCGAAGAAGACCTCAATATGACAGAGCTTCTCTCTGATCAGTTAAAAAAATTCGCAGGTATTGAAACGATTCCTAGAAATAATGCCATAGACACCATTGAGCTATTAAAGCTGCTGCCTAAAATCAATCTTATTATTACCCGTGCAAAAATTGGAGATGAAGATACCGCTAAGAAATTACTTGATTTTATAAATAAGAACAATCTTCCTACCAACTTAATCGTTACGGGAGTTAATGAATTTTCAGCTCAAGATATTACTATAGTCAAAAATGAAAAAAACTGGGAAGACATTCTTTATTATTCCCTACAGTCCTTAAATATTTCTACAGAGAGTATTCAAAAGACCTCCAGCGAATATATTTCTTTTCCGATAGAATATCTCTGGCCCCTAAAAAATCTTCCCTGTAGCGTTTATTTGAAATTAAACAAAGGGCCCTCAAAATTTTATTATCTCAAAAGATATCATAAGAGTCGTCCTATAACGAGCGATTCAATTAGCAACTACATTAATGAGGGCGTGAAAGTCCTTTATATTTTACGTGAAGACGAAAGATATTTTTCCAACTTCATCTCTGACAGCTATATTAACGAACTGGCAAAAGATGGGGAGAATTTTGAAGCGACAATAGATCTTCTATTTATTGCTGATACTTTTTTACGCCGGCAAATAATCAACTTTGGCCTGGTAAAAAATGCTATCCAGCTGGGATATAAGATACAACAAAAGATTCTAAGTCTTCTAGCTGAGCACCCTTTATTTCCCGATATTAACAATTATTTAAAAAGAACTAATCTTCCTTATACTTTTCAAAACCAAATTATTCTAGCGGGAATTATTTCAAAACTTACTAATGAAAACTTTGGGGAAATGAAAAAACATAAAGACCCCCTTATCGAGGCCTGTTTTCTTCACAGTATGGCACTGGGCACTCGCGATGACATGGCGATAATTTATAGTATGGATGAATTAGAAAAATCATCTTTAAGTTTTGATGATCAGTTACAAGTCATGAACCATGCTTCTGATGGTGCTGATATATCTCATAAAAGACAGGATCTTCTTTTTGGAGCAGATCAAATCATAAGAGAACATCACGGGGCGGTAAACGGCGTAGGTTTTCCCCGGCCACCATTCCCAAAAATAAAAAAAGCATCTCACTTTTTTATGATCTGTGACTTGTTTGCACGAGCGATCTATTTAGAAAAACCTGAGGAATTAGAGGGGAAGTTTGACGATGATTTTTCTCCTCAAATAATAAAAAGACTAATGAAAATGTGGAGGAATTAGATGAGAATATTCATAATAGGGATTATGCTTTCCGGATTAACCTTTGCGGGGTCTTGCAGGCCTCTCTACCAGGAAAAGATATCCTATCACGAATCAGAATTAAATCGCTTAAGGAGAACAACACAGGGGAATTCTCAAAAAGCTACCTATCATCAATTACAACGCAAATCACTTATCAAGTCCTATCAACTTCTTTTAGAGATAAAGAATAAAATGTTAAAAGGGAGCAAAACTACAGAGCTTTCTAAAAGAGTTCAAATCAATCCTCAAACTGTGCAAAATATTTTACGAAGATCAAATTACAGGGGCATGCTTTGTAAAAATAATAACCTCATGGATTTTGATGAAATAGTCATCGCAATTCGTAACAGAAGATTAAGATGAAAGTTTTAATTCTACTTTTCCTTATCTTTTTTTTAGGCCAAGGAGCAATAGCTGACAGTCCTACACTCACCATCGCCCGTGGCGATGCCAATATCCCCCCCTTTGAATACATTGGGGAAGACGGCATCACCGGAGTTCATATAAAGATGGTTAATGCTGTGGCAAAAAAAATTGGATATCAAGTAAAATGGGACCGAACCGAATGGAAAAGGGCCTTAATAAAGGTAAAGGCCAAAAGCGCAGATGCTGTCACCTATGTTAGTAAAACAACAGAACGAGAAGACTATATAATTTTTCTGAAAAAAAACATCCTCAGTAAAACCAAATATCACCTCTTCACTATCACACAAAAAGAAGTTCCAAAAAAAGATAAAAAAGGGGCCTTCAATCACAAATCTAAAGGCTATTGGAAGAAATGGTTAAGTTACACTAAAGAAAAATTCACAAAACCAAAAAGGGCCGAAACAAGTACTATAGGTCAGGAAATGGATCTAAATTGGGCGTTAAGCTCACTGACTGAATTTCCCATTGCAATCATTAAAGGTTTTTCCTACGGAGAAAAGTTTGACAGCACTAATTTTGAGGAAAAGATTTATACTAAAACTTTTTTTGACTTAAAAAATGCCGTGCTCTCAGGACAAGCAAAGCTGGGGATTGTCGACAAGGCCCGATTTACCTCAAGTTTTAAAGAAGAAGATTTTTTCAAAAGAGTTAAATTTTCTAGCTACCCTATCCATCAAGCAGATAACTACATTGGCTTTGGCAAAGATGAAAAACTAAAAGAAGTCATCACTAAATTTTCCAATGAAATGGAAAAGTTTAAAATGAGTCGAGAATATCTGGATATCCTAAAAGAATACGACCTTTATTAATATCCCGCTTTTTTTATAGCTTCTTCAATCATCAGCTTTCTTAGGTTTTCATCGCCCCAACGCTTCTGAGCGGCCTCGCCAAGCTTGTGAATAGGATCAAAATAAGTAAAGATCTTTCCAGGTTTTACATTAGGAGCGGTCCAAACGCTGATGCCATTTTCTTCATCATAGTATTCATAGGAGGCCACATGTCTTTTTCCTCCTCCACCCGGAAGGTCACAGACAAAAGTTGGAGTATTAAATCCCGAAGTGGTTCCTCTAACTGCTTTTTCAATCTCTACCCCTTCTCGAAGAGTAGTCCTAAAATGCTCGCAACCAGGGACCATATCATGCATATAAACATAGTAAGGTTGAATATTCATCCAACCAAGCTTCCTTGTGAGTAAAACCATAGTATCCACATCGTCGTTAACACCCGCTTGTAAAACCGCTTGGTTTCTAACAATAATACCATCAGCAAAAAATCGCTCCATCGCCAGTTGCGACCACCTAGTGATCTCTCTTGGTGAAGAGAAGTGAGTATGAATCACAACTTGTTTTCCCATCGCCTTAGCTTCGGCATGGACGGTTTTAATTGCCCCGTACCAGGCATCATCGGATAATATTTTCTGTGGAAAGATAGCAATACCCTTGGTGGCGTATCTAATTCTTCTAATGTTTGGAATAGCTAAAAGAGATCTTCCAATATGGAGAATTTGGTCTGGCGTAAGCATAAAAGCATCACCACCTGAGATAACCACATCCTCTACCGCTGTATGTTTTTTGAGATATTCAAATACCGGTTCCCACTTGGCCTTAGAGGCCCCGTAAGTTTCTTTATGAATGGCCTCAGTCGAGCCACCAATTAATCGACTCCTAGTACAATAAGAACAATAAACAGGACAGATACTTGTAGGTAGAAAAAGTACTTTATCACGATATCTGTGAGTCAATTCTGCAACTGGTGAATCTTCATCTTCAGCTAGAGAATCGCCCATATCATAAGGATGATCAGGTAGAAATTGAGAACCAAGGGGTAAAAATTGTTTTCTTAGAGCATCGTCTTTTGGGTTATCCCAATCTATTAAACTAAAAACATAAGGAGTAATCCTAATATTCATAGGCGTGATATGTTGGCCGGCCCGAATATCATCCATTATTTCTTTAGAAGCTTTACTTCCTAGAATCTTTTCAACTTGTTCGACTTTTCGAATACTGCTTCTTACCTGCCATTTGGCATCAGCAAAAGTCTCTCTATCAATATTTTTCCAACCGGGAATTTCTTTCCAGAATTCATCATCTCGAAATTGTCTGTGTTCAAGATTTGGTAGATGAAAACTTTCATCTAATTTCTTAGTCATAAAACTGCCCTCAGCTCATTATAATATAGTGCGATAAAGGTATCTAGCATGTAGGGGTTAAGTTGAAAAGAAAAGTATAAAAGCGCCTGATTTTAGGTATCTAATCGACTATTTCATCGAGTGGAAAAACCTTCCATTTACGAGTAATTAAATAAATCCCCATGGAAATGGCCAAATAAAGACAAGTTACAAGCCAGGCCAGAGTAATTTCATTGAGACCACAAGCGATCCCTCCAATGATGCCAAATAAGATATTAGCGGCGGCCCCTTTCCTTCCTAGTTTGATCCTGAAACGAACTAGGGCAATGGCAGCACCGATCGAAAAGGCCCTTGCGAGGTTATTATTAACTAGAATCATTACTGCTGTGAGCCCGGTACAAAGATAGAGAATATTGGTGGTTCCAAGGATTAAAGCTATTTTTTGCTTATCCAGATTTTTATTAGGATTTAGGTATCCTTTAGTTGAAAAATAAGTAATAAAACACAGAATTATTCCTATCAGGGTGGAATGACCTAAAAGGGTTATTAATTCATGAACATTATAGGAAACTTGAAGACCTGCAGTGGCCTTCTGGATCCCTTCAAAAAAGCTTAAATCCATAATTTAATTATACCTATTAGAAAGCTCAAAGCAAATGCAGTGAATGCCTCGTGGCATACACCTATAATGCTCATCAGCATGATTACTTGACTCAAATTGCCGCAAAGGGCCGCTATATATCATGTTATTGAGCTTTTAATTTTGATATGTAAAACCTCATGATGAATCAGAATTATAAAGAGCTACTTGCGACGACCGCTGGAATTGTTGAAACAGCAAGGAAGAATGCCGGTTTTACCCAGGGTGAACTGGCCGATAAAATTGGCGTGATTCAATCTACCATTTCGAGAATTGAGAAGGGAATCTTATCTCCAACATTGTATCACTGGCTCGAGATGGGAAAAATCCTTAAAATACCTGAAGAGGCCGTTAATATCGGATACCTTGATCGCTGTAGCATCACAAAAATAAATTCTGAAGCAAAAGAAGGTGGATTCACTCTCCCGGCCGCCTATCGACCTTTAAAATGTATGAAAGTTCGAGGAATTCTTGCCCACCTCACCTTCATAGAAGAAAAATTTGGCAAAGAGTTTCTGAAAAAGATCTTTTTAGATCTAAAAATGAAGCCCACTTTCTTTTTAAATCTTGATAACCATGTAAATTTTAATCTCACAGAAGATATCTTAGAAATTGTGGGGAAATACCACAAGATTGATGGAAGAACCCAGGGAGGCATAGTTAGTTATGCCGCTTCTGAGAAAGTTCATGGAGTTTTGGCAAGGTTTTATAGGAATGCTTCTGATCAATTAGACTTAGTTGAGCGTTATTTAAAAAACATCTCTAAATACCACCGAGTTTTTTGTGTAAGTAAGTATAAAATTGAAAATGGACAAATAACTTTCGATGCACAATACCCCCTTGAAATTCAAAAATTTTTTAATAAACTCGGCCATGAAAGGGATCAATTCTTATGGGAATTTTACCTGAGTTGGATTAAGAAATTCTCTTTATTTAATTATAAAAATAAAATTGATACTCACAAAGAAGTCCACATTGAATCAACCGGCAGAGATAAGCATGGCATTCGCCATGTCACTATTACTACTTGCTAAGTCATTTTTTTATATTTACTTCTAGGCCAAATTAAATCTAGCATCTTAAAGAAGGGGCCTGATATGAAGTCAATTATTTTAATTTTATTATTTCTTACCAATGTGACATTTGCTGGAGGTCTAACACTTGAAGAACAGCATGAGAAAAATCAAGTAAGAGGTATGACCTCAGAAAATGCCACCAATTACCCTATAATTTTACACCACGGTCTCTTTGGATTTAGAAAGCTACTTTTCATTGAGTACTTCTACAAAATTCCAAAGATCCTAAGAAAGGCCGGATTTGATGTCTACTCAACAGAAGTCTATGCCTTTGGTGATTTAAAACAAAGGTCCTTAGAGTTGGGTGATCAAATAGACCGTATATTAAAAATGACCGGTAAAGACAAAGTAAATATCATTGCACACTCTATGGGAGGACTAGACTCTAGGATGCTTATTTCCCGCTTAGGTTATGAAGATAAGATCGCTAGTCTTAGTATGGTAGGAACTCCTAATAGAGGCTCTTATCTTGCCGACGTAGTTACTCGCTTCTTTGACCCGGCAACCGACAACAAAAAAAATGAAAAAGAAGCTGAGCAAATAGAAGCATTAACAAAGGTTATGGGAGAGCTTTTTGTATCCACTGAACCTAATAAAGCTCTACTTGAAAATACCCTAAGAGCTGTTGGTGATTTAAGTCAACGATATCTCCGCGATGACTTTAATCCTCAGACTCCAGACTCTCCAAAAGTTTACTATCAATCCTGGGCGGGAAAAACAGCACGCCTAATGAAGGTCGGACGTAAGGATATCGTTGATGCAATCCTCTTGATTCCTTTTAAGATTTTAACAAAACATAGTGGCGAAAATGATGGAATGGTATCTATTGAATCAGCAAAATGGGGAAATTTCAGAGGAATCATTGAGGCCGATCACTTAGACATGATAGGCTTTTTTATGGGTAAGACATCAAAATATTTTGACCATAAAGAATTCTACACTCACATGGCAAAAGAATTAGCGGAGATGGGGTTTTAAGCATCCAGCCAATCTCTCATAAGTTCCTTTATTTCTGTAAGTCTTTGAGATCTTGCCGCAATTTCTTAACCGCCCTGATATTTACCCACCATATAATGGCAAATAAAATAGCGAAGATTCCAAAACCTATAAGACCTTTTTCTCCAAAGCTAAAATAAACTCCCGTAGCTCCCGCAAATAGAGGAAAGAGATACCACCAGTGCACATGAGAACCTACATCGATTTCTCTTTTGATTTGATGCTTTTGATAGGCGAGAAGACTTGCATCGGAGTCATCTTTTGGTAGAGGATCATTCGACGCTTTAAAATAGATATAAGCAAATATCCAAATAATACTTAGGATAATCCAAAGAAAAAACATCCTGGTGAGAACTGACTGTACCTCGGGATATAAAAATACAATCCCCGCAATGACAATCATGCCAGATATATATTCAAGGATATTTCTATTCTTGATTTTTTTTCTCAGCTTTTCAACTCGATCTCTTATCTTTTCCATATTTTTTAACTCCTACTCTAACTATACAACGCTTTTTTATTTTTGCTAAATTTAAGAAAGCTTTTTATTAAGGATATCATTTTGGCACAGATAGATGAAATAGCAGAAAATATTTTTAGAATCTCTACTTTTGTTGAACCATTCAATCTCAGCTTTAATCAGTTTCTAATTAAAGACGTAGAACCCCTGCTTTACCACACAGGAATGAAGGCAATACTGCCCTCAACACTAGAGGGCGTAAAGCAAGTAATGGACCCAAAAGAGCTAAAATGGATTGGATTTAGTCACTTTGAGCCCGATGAATGCGGGACTTTAAACGAATGGCTTAAAATAGCACCAAATGCCCAGGCAATCTGTAGTTTTGTAGGCGCCAACGTCTACATTAACGACTGGGCCATAAGGCCTGCCAAAGTATTAAATCACGAAGAAGAATTCTCTACTGGAGAGTTCAACTTTAAATTTTTCCACACTCCACATTTTCCTCACAATTGGGATGCCTCTCACCTATTCGAAAAAAACACAAACACACTGTTTTGCTCGGACTTATTTCACCAAGAAGGCAAAGTACCTGCATTAACCGAGTCAGATATCACTGAGGAGTTTAAAAAAACATTAACCACCTATCAACAAGGTCCCTTTGCCAACTACATGCCCTATACCGAAAACACCCAAAGATATGTTGAAATGTTTGCAGCTTTAAAACCAAATCTCCTTTGCCCCATGCATGGGTCTAGTTATAAAGGGGATGGTGCAATAGCATTACTTAAATTAGGAAATATTCTTAAAGCAACATTACAGGTCCAAAAATAATGAATAAACAAAATAAAAAACTTTCTAAAAAGCTGCAGTCTCTTGTTTCTTGGTCGGTAAATATCTTAGGAGAAGCAATAAAAAAAGAATATGGAGTTAAAACTTTTAACCGTATAGAGAAATTAAGATTATCCATGAAGGGTCTTAGAAAATCAGAGACAAATACTCTCTATAAAACACTCCTAAAAGAAAAGAAAAAACTCTCAAAGTTATCAACGATTGAACTTGATGAGATAACTTTAAGTTATACCTTTATGCTAGAGCTCATGAACCGTTGCGAGAATGCCTACCGTTCATTTCAACAAGGTCAAAAGAAGAAACCTTTATCTAAAGAGAGGCCTTTGGCCATTATTATGGTTTTGACTGCCCATCCAACTGAAGCGAGAAGTCCAGAGTTACTCGAATTATTTAGAACCATCCAGGAATTATTAATAAAATCTCTGGAAGAGGACACTAAAAAATATGAAGATAATATTTTTCATTTGCTATTAGTAGGACTTAAAATCTCCTTGGCCAGAAGAAAAAAACCAACAGTGATCGATGAGGCCTTAAACATCTATTCCTATATTCTAAGAAAGGACATTCTAGACCGATTAATTAATTTTGCATCAATTGGTGTGAATTTAAGATTCAGGGCCTGGGTAGGTGGTGATAAGGATGGACACCCAGGAGTCGATGAAAAAACAATGTTAAAAAGTTTTAATATTTCAAGACTTATGCTTTTAGATTTCCTGGATAATAAACTAAATCAAATTGCGTCTACCGCTAAATTAATACCTGATGAACAAATGAAAGATATTATTACTTCAATCAAAATGATCAAAAGTGAAATAAAAACTCTCAAAAAAATATCTAAAGACGATGGAATGTTGATCACCACCTTTAGAAAATCTATTAAAACCTTAATAAATAACTATCAAAGATGTTTTCATATAAAATCGCCTCAGTTAAAAGAAATAGTCCACCTTTTAGAAATTTTCCCGGCCCTGGTTGTCCCTCTAGAAATCAGAGAAGATAGTGAGGTTGTTAAAGCTGCCTTAAAAAGTCCTCGCCCTCTAGCTATTGAAAAAATGCTCATATCTTTAAGAGATATTTCAAATGGATTTGATTCTAAGTGCTATGTACGTGGTTTTATCTTAAGTATGGTTGAATCCCATTTAGACATTATTAATGGATATAAGCTGGTCCAGAAAACTTTCAAAAATTATGGCATCCCCGTCATACCACTTTTTGAAAATGAAAAGGCACTAACAAATGCCAAAGATATCTTGAATAATTTATTTGAAAGTAAAAAAAGCATACCTAGACATCATATCGCCAAGTGGCTTGGATATTATGAAGTAATGGTGGGATATTCTGATTCCTCAAAAGAAAATGGAGTATTTCCAAGTCGACTAATGATTTCAAATGCCTTGGCCATAATAGAAAAAACCCTTAAGTCATATAAACTTACCCCCGTTTTTTTTCACGGTTCAGGTGGCAGTATTGAAAGAGGAGGGGGTTCTATTAAAAATCAAACGGGCTGGTGGCCTAAATCTGCTCTAAATGTTTATAAAGCAACGATTCAGGGTGAGATGGTTGCTAGAACCTTTAATAATGAAAAGATTCTATCGAGTTTCGTATCAAGGATCGTTGAGCAATTAAATATCGTCAAAAAAGTTAAAAACAAAAAAGTTAACAATTTTGTCCTACAAGAATTTTCAGATTTAGTCCGTCACCACTACGTGACTACCGTTCAAAATGATGACTTTTTTAAAATTATCGATGCTGCCACCCCTTACAATTTTTTAAATCATTTAAAAATTGGATCTCGCCCTTCAAAAAGAACTACTGGAGGGGATAGTAGGAAGCTGCGGGCAATTCCTTGGATTTTATGCTGGACCCAGACTAGAGTTTTATTCCCAACTTGGTGGGGCACTGGAATGGCCTGGAAAGAATTATCAACAACAAAAAAAAAGACCTTTAAACGAGAGTATATGACCAACCCCCTAGTTTCTTCATTCATGTCTGCTCTTGGTTTTACTTTGGCAAAAGTAGAACTTGGAGTTTGGAAAATTTATCTTCATGAAAGCGGCCTAGACCCTAAGTTGGTGGAAGAGATTTATACGAAGTTTGAAAAAGAATATAAAAGTGCCAGGGCCTTTTTTACTGCTGTAACCGGTAAAAAAGAGCTGTTATGGCATCGTCCTTGGCTACAACAAAGTATTGATTACAGGTCTTCAATGATTCACCCGTTAAATTTAATACAATTAGAGTCTTTAAAACGAGGCGAATTGGATCTCTTAATAGATACTGTTACTGGCATTTCCTGTGGGATGCTGACTACCGGTTAAATCCCATCGTGCTCTGGCACTCCATATTGATGAGTTTCAAGATATACGGCCGGTGCAGATGTCATTTCTCTACCATCATCGGAGACCCAATACAGGCCATTTATGGCCTTCCCGTTACTATTTTAAACGCCCGCTAATTAGGGTCAGAAATACTTGGGCGCTTGATATTAACTCAGAACAAACAGCTCCCTCTTATTCCCCCCCCCCCAAACACCTATAATTTCAAAAACCAGACCAACCATCAGCAACTTAATTTGACATTCCGTACGCTTTCCCGTACACTTCCATCAGGAGACAAAAATCATGGGACTACCAAAAACCAAAACTGCCACCACTCTGCGAAATGACCTCTATGAGAGCTTAAAAGAAGCTTCAGAAGGGGAAACACAAATCATTACCCACAAACAGGGAGATCCTGTCATCCTCATCTCCCAAGAAAGATTCAATAAACTCCTCAATGAAAAAGAAGCGCTGAAAAAAATGTCCATAGGCCTTACTCAAATCAAGGAGGAAAAAGGCATTTCTCACAAAACGGCAATTGCCAGATTAAAAAAAATGAGTAAAAAGTGGAAATAACCTGGTCGCCACAATCCCTTGAAGATATCGAAAATATCGGCGACTATATTGCCCAGGACTCACCAAGTGATGCCCAAAATTTTATCACCAAACTAATCGACTCCACCCAAAGATTAAAAGAATTTCCCCAATCAGGACATCTTGTTGAGGAAAATCCCATGTTCCGGCAGCTAATTTGTCAGGGTTATAGGATTATCTATTACCTCAGCGAAAACGAAGTTAATATTATTACTGTCCTCTGCCCCGGGCAGCTTACAAAAATCTAGCAAATTACTTCAGGTTCTGAATTTCACTTGGGTATCGCGGACTCTCTTAAATAACCCTGCTAAAAGTTCTGACTCCTATTTCTATTAACATTATCTTCAAAAAAATCAAAATCGATACTGATTGCTGCTCCAAAAGCGATTGCTTTTTTCTGATCATCTAAATGTTCAAAAGATACACCGAATTTATCTGCATCGGTAAACGCCTCTTTTAAAATCCCGCCCCATTTTTTAGAAATTTCGCCAATCTCTCTATCTTTTGAGTCCATAATTTTAAAAGTCCAAAGCTTCCACATGGGAGAACTAATTTTGCCAAAAACTTCTCCACTGGAAGTTACCAGATCATATCTTTTATGGATAAAACCAAAACGTCTATAAATGTGGCCTAAAACTAAATTATTGGAATCGAAAACCGTTAAATCGGAAAAAAACCAAAAAAAAGGTCTTTTAAAAGTCATTACCTGCTCTTTTGAAACATTGAATAAACTGATTTTAAAACCTCTATGAGATCTAAAAATCATTCTCTTTATAGAATCAAAAAAACCACCGGCCTCTTCCGCCATAAACCCTACCGGAGTTCCATTTTCATCAATAACTTTATATTTATTTCTAGTCTCAAAATTTACCAGAATTTCCGCCCATTCTTTTACTTGGTGAATGAAAAGAAATTTTCTATTTTCAAAGATTTGTTTTGTAAGGGGACTAATCATTAATTAAGTGTAAGATAATTCACCTAAAACGGCAACGCTCAGGGACGGGAATTGATTCAGTTTCTGATCACTCAACCATCCTGGTTGAGTGCCTTCCAGGCGCCCCGTGGGCGATCCAAAAGGGTTCAATCCAGGAGGGATTCAAAATCAGAAACTGCAACTGATTTCTCCCCTATGGCCCCTAATCCCTATGAAGCGCATCCAAGACTAGACCCGTAGAATCTACTTTTACTAGATGCCACCAATCACCTGATTCAACCTTATAAAGATAATTGTAGGTGCCATCAGTTAGAGATTCTATTTGATCGAATTTGCTTGAATAATAATTCACG
>QNFX01000008.1 GCA_003650125.1 Campylobacterota bacterium | reverse complement strand
TATCCTTTATTCCTAGGATGGAGGACTTTTCAGAGTTTTTAAAACCTAAATTTGGTGTGGCGCTAGTTTATGTCTCTTATGCTTTTGCCGGCTGGAATGCCTCTACCTATATTGCAGGCCAGCTAGAAAACCCTAAAAAATCGATCCCTTTTTCTCTGCTTCTAGGAACGGGAATAGTGACACTACTTTATTTAATGCTTAACTTTATGTTTTTAAATGTGGCGGGATTTGCGGAGCTAGAAGGAAAAATTGATATTTTAAATATAGTGGCAGCAAAAATCTTTGGTACAAACAATGTCTATCTTATTTCAGGACTTGTGGGCCTGGCCCTTCTATCTTCCTTAAATAGTTTAGTTATCGCAGGCCCTAGAGTTTTAGCAGTGGCGGGAGAGGATTATAGTGCAATTAAGTTTTTATCCCGTAAAAACAAACTGGATTCGCCGTATATTTCAATATTGATTCAATATATTATCGCTTTAATTTTACTTTATTCTTGGAGCTTTTCTTTTATCTTAAAATATATTGGGATTACGCTTTCTCTATCTTCCACGCTCGTAGTGATAGGATTATTCATTTTAAGAAAAAGAGATGTGCCCAGACCTTTTAAGACCTGGGGATATCCTCTGACCCCTATAACCTTCATTATCATTAATTCTTTAATGATAACTTATTTAAGCTTTAATACTCCATTGGTATTAATTCCAAGTCTTGGAACAATTATGCTAGGTGGTATCTTATACTTCTTAGTCAAAAAAACTACTTAATAGGAGCCTTTTAGGATCTTATCAACGATATCTGCTTGAAGTTCTTTATTAAAACTTCCTCTTTTGATTCTATCTGGTTTGGCCATTACAAAGTCTGGATGATCTCTTCTAGATTCCTTCATCCATTGTCCACCACTGACTTCAAAGCCTTGTCTGGTCCATCTTCCAAAGAGCTTATATTTATAAATTTTTGTAATAGGTCTAATCCCTACAAAATTTAAATCTTTAACAAAAGGAGAAGCATACCAAATAAAGGTTTTAACATTTACCATGTTATCTCTTTGTGGATCTGCTGTAATTTTAGTTTTTACTTTAAACACGGGTACATTCCAGACCTGCATACCTGCATCATAGTCAATAATAAATGGTTTTCTCTTTTCAAACAGTTCTACTTGAAAGAATTTATGGAATTGATCTGGATAGATATCTTCATAATGGTCATCCCATGCGCCATTATTTCTCTGCCCAAAATGACCTTTTAAATTTGTCTTGGAGTAGGTCTTAATGACTAATGCCTTAAGATCCTTAACAGTGAAAGTAATGCCTTTTTTCCTAACAGATCTTACAGGCTCCTCCGCCATAATTGATGCCAGCGCCCAAGCATCACAAAGACCGGCCCAATCAACTGCTCTTTCTGTATATAAATTCTGTTCTTCATAATTTCGCGCATTAGATCTTCTTTGCCCTGATTTTCTGGCAAAACGATCATATTTTGAAAGCGTAGAGAGGTCATTTCTTCCCTTATCTTCAAAGAGAGTTTTTTCATATCGAGGATACCACCATGAGGACCAAGGTTTATTATCTGACTCTGCTGTAAAATCCCCTTCAGTTACTATAAGCTTGCCATACCTTTCAGTCACCGCTTCATGCCCGGAACCTACAGGTCTTACAGGAGCATGCTTATCATCATAATTAATTTCAACATATTCACCGTAAGCATGAGGATAATCATTGCTGGCAAAAACTGAGGTTGAAGCAAGAAGGATCAAAAAAAGTAGATTAAATTTTCTCATAGGTTACTCTCTTTATTTACGGGGAAAAAGAAGGCCACTTACTTAAGTGGCCTTCAACATTTAGCTATTTAGAGAAATTCTTAGTGCTGACCGTGTCCACCACCACCACATGAATTATGTGTTTTCCCAGTAGGAACAGTTACCATTAAAGACTCATCAGCTTCAACAAGAGCTAACATATTGTCATTACAGTAATCGATAGTGTTATCCATATCCATTATTTCGTCACAAGTAACATTGAAAGAAAATTCCGCATGACTTGAGGTTTGATTAAAATTAGGACATGGAAAAGTGCTTGAAGTAGTTGGGAAGTTGAAATCAATAGATCCCATACCAACTCCGCCTTTATTGGTAGACACAGAAGTTGTTAGAACTCTTAACCTAGGAAATGACATAGTCCCTGGTTTTCCCATTCTCCAACCCATTTCAAACATCTTACAATGGATTTGGATACTTGTAGGTGGGTTTTGGTGGTTATAGTGACCTGGATCAGTACAAGCTAATTTAAGGTCATGTAAGTCACCACAGCCTTGACCTTCAATACAAACCTTGCTCTCTGTGTCGCGCGCCTGTACAGAGACAGATAGGAAAGCAATAACTAGTAACGTAAATAACTTTTTCATAAACAAAACTCCTTTTTTGATTAAATTAACCAAGCTCTGGCCTGATTTTTTTTATTTAAAGAGTATTTATCAAATAATTTGATGTCAACAATATAATAGACTAATGTTTGTTAAATTTTTCAACCTACGTAAGGAAAAGATATGGGATCATTAAAACGTTTACTCTTATTATTTGTAATACTGTCCGCTACAAACTCTTTTTCAAAAACTCAACCCCACCTCCTAGAGGATTTCCTAAAAGAGTTTAATCAAAACCCTGCCAAAGTCTTCAAGCAATTACCCTATAAGAAAATATCATCTGATAACGCAACGGTAATCAGTTTTACTGAAAAATTAATCTGGAGAAAAGAATATTTACGGCAAAGTACTACTGACAAAATGAATGTACAGTTTAATGACTCCGTGGAGGGACTATTTGATGCACAGATTGATCTACTCTTAAATGCTTACAAAATTGATGAACAAAAATTAAGATCAGGAAAGGTCAAATACACTCCATGGACTGGCTATTATTGGAGTACCAAGAATGGACTCATCGCATACCGCTATTCAGATAGAAAATTTAAAAGAATATGGAATTTCAAAGGAAAATTAAAATATATAAAGAAAAGACCTTCTTCCTACTATGTAAAAAAAGGAAGAATCAATCTGCTTTCTCCGGCCGAAAAATACGAACTACTAATTGGTGATGAAAACCACTCTTTCTCAAAGTATATCTGGCAAAAAGGCCTAGATGAAATTGAAAAGTACGGGCATGTAAGAGATTGGGTTGGCCTATGTCATGGCCTTGCCCTGGCCCCCGCCGCCCTCCCCCGGCCTAAACACTCTATTAGGATTAAATCCTTTGATGGAAAACATATTATCAAATTTTATCCCGAAGATATTAAGGCCCTGGGAATTTATATGTGGGGCGGGGATTACATACCAAGCAGAAAAGTTGGTGGCAGGTGCGAAAAACATAGTCCAAAGACTGACTCTATAGGAAGAATTATCGATTCTGACTGCCTAGACACTAACCCTGCAACATTTCACTTGGCAGTGATTAATAGAATCGGCGTACAAAAAAAGGCGCTAATCATAGACAGCTCATATGATAAATCTGTCTGGAATTTCCCCGTTATTAATTACAAATTCACTTACTATAACCCCAATACCTCTAAAAAAATGACTAAAATATCAGAAGCGATGATTCCTATTGATAGCTTTTCAAATGATAAATTTAAAAAGCACCGCTCCCCTGAGGCAAGATATATAGTAGGAGTTCAGGCCAATATTCAATATTTAAATTTTATAGAGCCTAAAGCAAAAGACAAAGAACCTACGGCCAGCAATCCCTTGATCAACAATTCCTACCGTTATGACCTAGAACTAAATGCTAATGGAGATATTATAGGTGGAGAATGGTATTCAAGATTCCACCCTGACTTTTTATGGCTTCCCTACGATGATATTGATCCTCAGGCCCCTTATGATGTAATGATGAGAGGAACCTGGGATGCCAAAAATACCCTCCTGCCGGCCAAGTGGGCCGAAAATGCTGTTCTGTCAGCTCAAAATGGCGATGTCTCATCCCCTATTGTGAAGGCCTTATTTGAGCTCTCCCACAAGGGAGCTGAAGGTATCCTTCCAAGATAGTTAAGATGGGGTAGAGAAATCTCTCTATCCCTTTAATTTTCCCCATAATTTCCGAAATGATTTTAAGATTATGATAAAAAATAAAATAAATTTTATTTGTCTGCTTTTAATCATCAACTCTCCAACTTTTTCTGGCGAAAAACAGTGTAGCGCCCTAACCAATGAAATTCAGGGAATCCAAAAAAAACAAATGAAACATAAGGCCTTTGGAACAACTGTGGCGAAGATTGAAAAGTCTTATGATCAAAATATGGCCCAACTTATTCTACTCAAAGGCCTAAAAGAACTTAAAGATGATTTTTGGCGAGCTAAGGGCAAAATGAAGATCAGCTCGGTTGATAAAAAAAAGATTAAAGAGTTAGAAAAAAAATTAGAAGATGGAATAAAGGCCTCAGGAAAATTATTGGCCATGAATGATCTTTTAAAAGCGACGAAAAAAAATAACAACCTTTTAAATAGTAAAAACTCTAATGCCTTTGTAAAAAATCTTAAAAGAGACTGCAAAAAACAAAAGAGTGAACTATGTAACGATCTCAGCTCTGATAATGCCCATTACGCCTCTATGGTGAGGGGTTTTTCTGTAACTTACCAAATTGCCTATAATGGAGAAAAACGCCATTTAGAAACATTACAAGAAGAACTTAAAGAAGATCTTCCTACGATAGATAAAATAAAAGATGAACTGGCCATCGAAAAAGAAATAAAAAGAGATATTAAAAGATTAAACCGTTGTCTTGAAAAAAGTGATGATTGTGGACCTGAATTATCCCTAATCAAGGAAAAGGTCCAAGATGTACGCCAGTCTTTAAATCAATTTGAAGGCCTTGATACAAAACAAAAAAAAATAGCGCTTGAGGACACATATGGCGACCTTGAAACATTAGTGAACTCTATCAAGCTGCAAAAAGAAAAAAATAAAGGAAATTTAAATAAATCACAAGCACAAAAGCTTAAAAAGTTAAACAAGCGTATTAAGAAAAATTTCGAAGTAGCAAACATAAGAGCAAAAATTCGTGATGAAAAATATGACCCCTCCGAACCACCAGAGGTAACAGATAAAACTGCCAAGAATATTTATAAGGATTTGTTTAAAAAGCTAGGTTGTAAAAAGTTAGATCAATGTCTAGAAAAGCTCGGTCCTGACAAATCTATTTTAGAAAGAAAAATTGCTGAAGTGGAAGATAAAATAGAGCTAGCAAAAACAAACCTCGATAAAATATCTACAAATGCTGAGTATAAAAACCTGGAGGTGATGAAGGCCCTTTTAGTTTCCATGGCACAAGATGAGTGTGAAAAAATTAAAACAGAAAAAGGCCATCCAGGATTTATTGCTTGTGACCTAGATATGACCAAAGTAAGTCCTCACTATAAAGTGAATAAATTTGCCTTCCAAATTGGCAGAGTAATGGCCGAAGTGGATAAAGATCTTTTTATAGATGACTCCACTCCCATAAAGGAAAAAGAAAAGGAATTAAAAAAGGTCTGTAAAAAGGACTACGAAATGCATGCCAAAGATAAAAATAACTCGTCCTTTTGTTTTTCTCTTTACCCCGATCTAAAAAAAGAAAAATTAAGTAAAAAAATCAGTAAAAACTTTAATAATTTATTTCTAAGCGATGAAGAAAAGGTCATGAAAAAATGTGGCCCCGCAAAAAGGTGCTTGGACTGGATAGCCTTCTATCAACGATATGATGTCACTCGAGATGACACAGGAAAAGGTGTTGCCGTTCAAAAAATCCCTAGTTGGGGTGAACTCATTGCTCCAAATCTGGCAAAATCGGTGAACACTCTACTTCCAGTAGGACTTGAGATGTACACCTCAGATTATTATTTAAAACAAATGCAAGATCAGGCGGCCTACCAAATGGAAGTCAATGTTTACCGAGAAAAATACCCTACTCGAACTTATTATTGGGACATGGGATATCGGGGATTTACCGATGGCTATGTCGGCGGCCCTACTCCAGAAAACCCTGGAGTAGTAGGTTATGGTGCCATTGGAAACCCGTATCAAGGGGTCGGAGATTGGAATCCCTATGGCCTTAGTGGTGTTCTTCCCTCTCAGATGGGTCTTTATAATTACAATCCATATTACTTTGGTAATTTTCAGCAAGGAAATACTTTTTCCTATCAACAACTTACTTATTAAGCCTAAATAAATTTTTTTTACCTCCGATAAGTATCTGAGGTGTCGCTCTATGAAATGGATTTCATGGATTTTTATTTTAGCATTAACTCTAAGCTCTTGTGGGCCTACTCCTTCAGTGACGAGAACCATTGAAGAAGAAGAAGAAGGGGCAGAGGTAGCAGATCCTGTTTTTTCCTCCAACGAAACTTTATATTGGTATTCTTTTGAAGATTTAGGTTCAATTTTTACACTAAATCAATACTATGAAAAAGAAGTATGGATCAGGGGAAGAGTTGTCCATGATTGGTTAAACAACCCCAACGAACTAAATAACCTTGAAACCTATTGCTTAGTCATCTCATATAACCATGAAGGGGCGAAGATCAATCTTAGGGCCCGGGCCATTCCTGATATAAAAACCGATTTAGGAAAAGGTTCTAAAGAGCGAAAACTAAGAATTGATTTCTCTCAAGAGATAAAAAATGGCACAACTTGCAATGGTAACCTACCTTTTATTGATTTTTTCACAGTACCAGGAGAGATGACCGGGATTGGTACTGACAAAACTGCATTTGTTCCCACTAAGCTATGTGAGTCCTGCTCAAATCAAATAACTGGGAGCAATATCTCAATTTATAAAGCACAGAAAATAAGCAATACAAATTTTAAATTACTCAATTTTGAAGATCGAGTTCCTTTGCAATTTTTCAACCCCAACGATTTAAGATTAAATATTGATTTTAGATACCTAGATACGATTGATAATAAATGCCAAGATTCTGCTTGCCGGGAAAAAGGCAAAGATTGCTGTCTAGCAGGAGTCTGTGCGATCGATGGAGAAGTCAGACCAGGTGCGGAAAGTAATCAGGATTGGAATCAAGCACAGATTGATAAAGAAGAAAGTCCAAACTTTTTTGTAAATTATCCTCAACTTTATTATGTTTGTGCTGAAAGGCCAAGCACTCCAGAAGAAGAAACCCTACCATCGACAAATGAACTTATTGAACTGGCCGAACTTCGCTTTGAAGTACAAGTGGCCGCCTTTAAATGCATGGAGGGAGGAAACTCAATTCCTGCCAACTATGAAAAATGTAATGACAAATACCTTTGCTTAGCTTTATGGGAAACTACAGACCCTGGATACCGTGGAACTTGTTCAGATTTAGATGGCAAGAGTGCTGCTGATCGATTCCTTGATGTTAGATCACTTGTATGGTCCGCCTGTGGTTGTCGGGCAGACCCTTTTCCCATTGACCCAGATGATCCAAGTTGCCCTGACTTTACTTTACAGTCGTTAGAAGATGCATTAGGAAATATTATTAAAGTTTCCTGTGACACGCCAAAACCAAATGTAGACGACACCCTGATTCAAACCCTATGGTCAGTTCCGGCCAGAACCGCCCCTCACCGATTTTATAGCGCTGATGATGGTCAACCGATTGACAGCGTTGAAGAAATTCAAGAGGCCATCCCTCCTTTAACACCAGAAGGATTAGAATTTTTCTATCTTGATGATATTAATAAAACCGATCCTCAAAATGACACTTTTAACATGAACGCTATTTTGGGACAATTTAAAGTCGACTTAACCCAGGCGAGACCGGCAGTAACTATACCGGTGACTATCGCTCAAAATTATATAATCCAAACCAATTCAGGAAATTACAATCCCTGCCCTCAATGTAGTAATGATAACTGGGAAGATTCTTTTTTTATTAAAGCTCCCTCTGATCAAGGGAGAGGACTTGAAGCGGTAGGTTTTACTACCGCCAGAAATGAAGTAGGGAGCAATCAGACCAGAGGAAACTATGAAGACACCTTGTTTGGACGTGCTTGCTGGCTCCCTCCCACTATGCTTCCCTTTAGTCATAAACCAAATGGTGATGTAAAACTACAAAGACGAAACCGGCTACTCACTCAAGCGGCCCTGTATATTAATGGTTATCAACAAGACTGGTATGGATTTAATCAAGGCGCACTAATTGGTTCTTTTGACGGGGTTAAATGGTTTGCTATAGGTACCGCCAGAAGGGTTTTTGCCAAAAGTGATAAATTATTTTTAGCGATCAATGGCCCCTTTGCTGATTTAGCAGATACCACCTCATTAGAAGTAACTGTTGAGGTTGAATCTGGAATAAATACCATTGCTGATGTAGATTATGACCCTTTATTAGAATTTGATGACTCAAGACAAAATAGAGGTGGATCTTGTCAAAAATATCATGTCTGTGAAAACGATACAGATTGTATTTCTAATTTAGGATGGGAATATAGATGCGCCGAGGTTAATAGCTATGTAACTAAATGGCCCAAGTTTAACCCTAGCGCTGAAGAAGAAGCTAATGCTGAATTCAGTGATGCTAATGCCACCATATTTTTACAAAAGTTCAATCCAGTAGGACGGGTCAAACGTTGTGTCTATCGAGGTAATGGATCATTATGTAAAATGAATTACAAAGTTGGTCTATTTGATCAAAAAACCGAAAAACTGCTCACTTGTGCTCCTAATTTTTATTGCGACAGATTTAATAATACTGATTTTAATAAAAGGTTAATCAGAACGCCGGCCACTCCTAACATTTTTCAATATGGTCAAGAAACAGATTTTTTAGGACGACCAGAAACCTATATCAGTGGCAACTCTACTTTACCCACAGCAGTGGTAGAAAATCTAAAGCACAATGCTTCTCTTTATTCAAATGATGTAAATGATTTTGGCCTTTGCCGACCTGGAAAAAAGATAGTAACAACACAAACCACTGATCCTCTACTCACTCAACACGCCACTGCGGATTCCAAAAGAAGAACAGATTTTATCTCTCAAGTCGGGTCTTGTAACTCCGGGGCAATCGGAAATGATAGAGTTACTACCTGCCCCCTCATAGAAGACCAAAACACCGAAGTCGAATATTTTGAAAATCTAGATTATGAAAGTGAAGATTGGATTGCAAGACATAGACAAAATATGTGTGGAGGAGAATCCCAAATCATCCTCGGCAATGGCGAGAGAATGTCAACCTTTGAAATTATCGAACTTGAAAGGCTCTCTACCCTACCTTCGATAGATAGTCCTGCAATTGTTAAAGATGCCTGTTTCAGAAGAGCGGGAGCAGTTTGTTTTTCTAATCTAGACTGCGCTCCTGGAGAGCTACATGCCGAACAGGCAGAATTTTTTGGGCCTGACCAATTTGGCGGAACCCAGGCAGAAAAAGATTTCTGGACTGAAAGTTTAATTTGCGGACAAGGAACTATAAAACCTGTACTAGGACTACCGGAAAACCAAGATGCGATTAATGCCTATGATATGTCTCTTAATAGATGTTGTAGAAAAGTTGGCCAAGATATAACCATGAATACGGAATATCTTAAAGGTACAAATGACCCCGACTTAATTCCTGATAACGGAATTAATAACGATACCTTGATAGTGGATAAATATCCTTACGAAAACCCTACCTCAGCTAACAGATACTCCAGGTATGTTTCTGCTCAGCCATCAAGGGGGCCTAATGGTCATGTGGAACCTGCCTATAATGAAGTACCTGCCATTAAAACTGCTGGGGGAGTTCCAGTCACTCCAAAAGAATATCAATGGAGAACGATAAATGAACAAGGTCGAAGAACTTGTTGTGGGACCGGTTTTGTCAGAAAGTTTGCTGATGGCACTCATGACTGGAACAAGACAAATCGCCTGGCGATAAATATCCAGGCGCTCACCTGCCTAAACTACCAAGATAACACTATTTTTAAAAGGCCTGAACAGGTTGATTCAGATAATTACAAAAAAGAAGTTTCTCTGATGTGTATTAATCCTGGAAAAAATGGAGATGGCTCCTCTCTTTATCCTCCTGAAGGAGAAATACCTATCGATACTACATCTTCATTAGGTACGGGAGGATGCTCCCAAGTCCCTCTCCCTCAAGTTTCTGGAAATTCTACTCAACTACCTCGAGATTTAGGACTTGGTGTCTCACAAGTCACAACAGTTCCTGATGAGCGACCTGCTGGAACTTTAGTGCAAGAAAAAACTCTAAGCTATAGAGTTCCCTATATACCGCAACCATTTGTAAATACCATTGATATCTCCACTGAGACTAGGGCACCATCTTATTTTATTAACCAACTTGCTGCCGCTCAAAGTGTTTACCTGCCAATTTATATTGGTGGAAAAGAAAACATCACCATAGTCACAACATCTTATTATGACGAAGATGGAGAAGTACAAGTCGATGTCCCTTCGACTCTTGTTAATTGTGATAATCTCTCTAAAAATCCTGAACAAGATTTAAACGAAAATGAATGGTGTGTGCAAAATAGCGCCTATACAGGGTTTTATGATGTACTTCATATTAGAGGGGCCCAAAACCCAAATGGGGCCGCTATATGGGATTATGGTGGATTCACGGTGACTTTTAATACTATAAATACCAAAAACTATAGCTACAAAGCAGGTGACCCCATGAAACCAAGTGATCGCTTGAATGAGCAGACCATTGGCATGGCCGGTGGAAATGCTCTTTACTATACCACCAAACTTGGACGACTGGAATTGCTTGGAGTTCCCCAAATTTTTTATGAACCACTTTATTGTAATACCAATCGAGAAGATTTAATCGACGGTATGTTTAAAGTAAATCCTCCGACTAGAACTGAGTTTGAAAAACCCGAAGTTTCATTTTTTTACGATGCAAATAAAAATGATGTAGATCTAAATCAAATATATGACACCGAACTTCCTGATGGTGAAGTTGATTATGCAAACCCTTCTTCTAAGATTGCCTATCAAGATCAGATTTCACTTCCACAAGTCTTTTCCAGCAAAGATTTCACTTGCTGCTTAAATCTAGGTACCATCACTGATGTTTCGGCCAGTTGTTGTTCTAACTATTCAGTAGAAACCACTGTTGATGGTGTCGCTGGAAGAGTTTGTGCTCTACCAAGAGGAACTGACCTACACGTCTATTTTAATCGTTTCATATCTGGTGATGGTGTCGGTGAAGAACAACCTGGAGGGGGATTAGTTGACACTGATTTTACTCCTTTGACTGGAGAACCAAGACCTAACGACGATGTCCAAAAGAAAATGCAGGCACTTGGTGAAGCCTATTGTGGTTCTAAAAAAGTAAGAAGTGGTGCAACTTTTGGATACTTTTTTGCCCAACCAAATAGTGGCTATTTCACCCATGCTCAAGAATCTGGAAAATATTACAGCATAATCGACAATTCCTTAGATAACAGCACGACAGAAGGAACAAGTGCTGGAAATGGCTATATTCGTTTCCAAGAAGGTTATAGATGGAGTCACCATTTATATTGCGCACCAGAGTAACCTATAATATAAGAATTTTATGAGATTTATTTTAAGCTTCTTTTTAACTTTTAAGGCCTTCGGTGCCATAACCTGTACTCACCCTCAAGTCTGTAATCTTTTTACTGGTGAAAAGAACTTCCCCTTACGAACAAACGTGGATCCTCATCATTTCGAGCCCACTTTAAAAGAAATTAAAACTCTGATGAAAGCAGATATTTTAGTTTTGGCCCCCTTAGAAATTAGTCCATGGGCACAAAAGATAGCAAAAAAAAGAATCGGAAAAACCTATACACTAAAAACTCCCCCTAAATTTTTCACCAAATATCAAACTAAAAACTCTGAGGCCTTGGCCCATTTCTGGATATATCCCGATATCCTTTGCCACCAAAGCAAGGAATTAATGGGAACAGGCCTTGACCTAGCTGAGCTAAACTGTAGCGTAAAAAAACTTCAAGAAAAAACTTCAAAACTGACTAAATTAATTGGCGGTAAAAAAGTTATTATCACACATGATGCTTTAGGCCCTCTTTTTAGCTTTTATGGCGCTCAGGTTTTGGCCTTAGTCAGTGCAGAGCATGGATATCGGCCCAGCATCATAACTTATAAAAAACTGACCGATTGGCAAAAAAGCAAAGAACCGATCATTTGGATTTTAGAAAAAGATATTAAGACCAATAAACGCATTCTACAAAAAATTGCTAGCTCAGATATTAAAATAAAAGTTGATATCACCGGAAATATCGGTCAAGACCCATTTTTTATTTGGGATGCCTTAATAAAAGAGTTAGAATCAAATCTATATGCAAAGCCAAATCCTTGAGGCCAAAAAGGTCTGTTTTTATTATCCCGATGCCCCTGACAATTTAATTCTTAAAGATATTAGCTTTTATGTTTCCGAAGGCCAGGCGCTAGGAATCCTAGGCCCCAATGGCGGAGGAAAAACTACCTTGCTTAAAATCCTTGTAGGACTGATGGCACCATCTAACGGCACACTAGAGTTAAAAGGGAAATCTGTAAAAAACTTAAAAGAACTTCATGGCCCCAAAATTGGCTACGTCCCACAACTTGCTGCTTTAAATACTATTTTACCTGTAAGAATCAAAGATTTTGTAAGTTTTGGAAAAATAAATAGCGTCCAAAAAGAACAAGTCACAAATGTTTTAGAATTAGTGGGACTTCAAGGAAAAGAAGATAAACAATTCAGCGAACTCTCCGGTGGTGAAAAAAAACGTGCCCAACTGGCCAAAGCACTCGTCAGTGGCCCTTTTCTTTTAGTACTAGATGAACCCACCGCAGGACTCGATAGCATTGGTCAAGATCAGCTATTAGAACTACTCGCAAAGCTTCGAGCTGACTTTAACACCGCAGTAATTATCGTGGATCACAACATCAACCAGATTATCAAACACTGCGATAAAATCCTCTGTTTAAATAAAACATCCCACTGGCATGAAGATAAGGACTACCTCACTAAAAGTGTCTTAGAATCCATCTATCACTGTGAGTTTGAACATCTCCTGCTACACGAAAAAGAAAGTGTGGATATGGATAAAAAGCTTCACCACCATCATTTTTGTGACAAAGACCACGATGAGGAGGACCATTGAGCTTAATTCAAGGAATGACTGACTTTCTACACTATGACTTTCTTTTTTTATCTCTAATTGGCACTCTTCTTTTATCCTTATCCTGCGGTCTAATATCCCCCCTAATCATCTCTAAAAGATATGCCTTTATGGGAGCTGCCGTAAGTCACTCGACCATATTAGGGCTTTCTATTGCTTTAAGCTTGATACCAGCAACCGACAGCATAAATATTTTTCTGATCACCTTAGCAGTCACACTCGTTATAGTAATTTTTCTGGCCAAAGCAACATTTCGCCAACGCCTCCCAAGTGATTCACTAATAGGGATATTTTTCACTGGCTCCATGGGACTTGGAGTTATTATCCACAGTTTATTTACCGGGCAAAAAGGTGATCTTATGGGTTACCTTTTTGGCAATATTTTGCTTTTAGACAAAGGAGATCTCCTTCTCTCAGGTCTACTTCTTATGTTACTCATCCCTATTATTTTGATCCCTCTTAAAAGATGGCTTTATATAATCTATGATGAGGAAGGGGCCATCGTTTCGGGCCTTTCCGTTAAATTTTTTCATTATTTATTTTTTATCCTCTTAACTTTTCTCATCGTAAGCTCCTTAAAAATTGCTGGGGCCGTTTTGGTAAACACCCTACTTCTAGTCCCTGGTGTTTTTGGTCTTAGATTTGGAAAAAATATAAAAGAAGTCATTTTACTTTCTATTTCATTTTCCACTCTTGGTTCCCTTTTAGGTCTATATCTTGCAAATCTTAACAACTTCCCCTCTGGAGCAACCTTGGCGGTAGTACAGTTAATTTTACTTCTTTTTTCCTTTGCTATTGAAAAGTTAAAGAGAAAAGCATGAAGCTATTACTCCTTCTATTTCCCCTGCTAGTTATGGCCGAAACAAAAATAAATTGGGAACATCAAAATCCTGGGTGCCCACTTAATTCCATCTGTCACAGTGATATGGGAAAAAAACGACTCCTTTGGCAAAAGGAAATGGAAAATTTAAAAGGCGATAGTAAAAAACAAACTGAAGTATTAAATAAAATTCGCCAAGACCTCGGTATTCCTTTTAAAGTTTGGGCAAAATCATTAGATGAGGAAGATAAAAATATCATCAGATGGGATTCTCCTTGCAAAAACCATCTTAAAAATGATGACAAAATCTATCTTGCAGAAGTCTTTATCAAAAATTTAGAAGAATTAAATTCCCCTAAGATTATTGGAGAAAAGGCCTTTATTTTAAATGAAGATAAAATTTTAACCTACCCTATCCCACGAAAAGAATATCCACTCTATCTCAAAGGCCCTGACTTAGTTTTCTCCCTTTATTATGAAGGAATTTACTTTGACCTAAAAATCTCCCCTCAGGGTTCCTTAGCACTTCTCTCTACCCCTGCAGAAAAATATGACCTAGAGGAGATAACCTGCCCCAAAAAACTTATAGGCCATTTTAAAAAATTCAATAACGACAATTTTTACGTCGGATATTTTTGTCAAGCAATCTATAATACTGAAAGTAGGAAGTATCAGCCTATTCTAATCGGGCTTTCCTGCCCATAATTAAAACGTTTTTTATTTCCTCCGATAAGTCTCCATGGGCCACAAACTTTTTATATTATTAATTCTTGTATCTTGCTCCTCTAGAGGATATCGACGACCGGAATCCATCGGTCAAACCATGGGAAGAACCCAGTCACGCCACATTAAGCGAAATTTGGTTCCAAAAACTGTTGTTCGCTCGATGAATTACAACCAAATGTCCCGAAGGCCGGCATCTATTATCGATATTAATAAGATGGTGAATTACTCTAACCAAACTCTATATTTTTTAACTCTAGTCTCTCAATACCGACAAATGCGGGCCTTTACTCACAGTTCAGTTCCAAAGATAAAACACTGCCCAAGATTTCATACTGAATTTTTAAACTTAAAAGAAACAACGCCTTTAGATAAAAAAATAAGCAATTTAAAAATAAATATTGCAGATATAAAAGAGCTCGATGAGGAGGCCTTTCAGGCCAACCACCCAGAGGTTTTTCTCCCTCTAGAAGAGGAAGATATAAAACCAACAGTGGCAGATAAGATTAAAGAGGAAGGTTTAGACCAGGCCACAATTCTTGTCAAAAAGGCGATATTTATTCATGAAAAAAAATTATTTTCAGAACTCATGGAGTTATGCGACCGTGGAGTGAGTGATAACTATTTTGCTTATAGAAACCTCATCACCTACACACTAAATTATGATAAAAATTTTGCACCTTCAAAGAAAAATATGGAAATCTTACTTAAGACAACGCTTTTTCATAATATGCTTCTGATTAAATCTCTAAGCAATCAATCAGTCGCCCCTGCCAGGTCTCCTGCATCTGTACAAAAAGAAGATCATTTAAATGAGCATGTTTATTATCGTTTAAAGGTTGACTGGGCCAATGACTATTTTAAAGAAATCTCGCCTTAACTTTATTACTATTTAAAAATATAAAGTCTATTTCTTGAGGACAAGAAGGCCATTCTATCTTGATCGGAAGAAATATCTCCAAATACGGCCGAATAGGCATGTCCTAAAAACCTTTTATCTAAAATCTTCAAATTGTTCTTATCCAGGAAAAAAATATCGCCTTCCATCGTGGCCGCGACAATGTTTCCTTTAAACTTAACAACAGATGAAACATTTCGGATGGATAGTTTCACTCTATGTTTAATATTTAAGTCCTTATCAATAATTAAAACCTCTCCTGCTGTGGTACCGAAGATAAATTTATTATCGACATAAACTGGAGGTCTAGTTGGCGTAACATCAACTTGCCTTAAAATCTCACCAGTTTTAGGATTTAACACACTAAACGGGCCTGCTAGCGAAGCAGTATAAAGAAGACCATCAACTATAGTTGGTGAAACATCGACATCAAGAAATTTGGTTCCATTAGATAATCTTTGCTCCCAAAGCATGAGTCCATCTTCAACTTTAAAAGCGGCCAAATGACCATCAGCAAAGCCTATATAGATCACACCGTCCACAATTAAAGGAGTAGAGACCCTTTGTAGCGTCGATAAATAAGGAACAGATCTTCTATATGACCAGAGGATTTTCCCCGTATTTGCATCCAAGCAAAACATCTTGTGACTTCTTAAGTGAAAAAAGAGCTTATCTTTATAAACCACACCCTTCCCATCAACAGAACTCCCTAAATCAATCATGTACTTAGACTCACCTGTTAAGTAATGACGAGAATAAATTCTTCCTGAATTAGTTCCATAGATGATTTGATCATTATGAAAAAGAGGAGTGCCATTGTATAAATAGGAGTCCCCATCTTTTTTTCGCCAGATGACTCTACCATTAGAGAGCTCATAGGCCATCATATGGCCATCATTGTGCCCAACAAACACAAGCCCTTCTTTAATTATGGGGGAATTTAAAGCGATGGGAAGATTACCCGATGAATGCTTGGGATCCTGATTTTTGATCCAAGCAACTTGAAGCTTCCTGGTTTTTCTTTCAGGGCCTTTAAAGTGGCCACAGGAGACCAACAGTAACAAAGAAACAAAGGGTAACAATTTCATAAAATATCCGTTTTAAAGTTTAGACATATAAAGTCTTGCTAATTTTTTATAGTTTTCTTCATCGAAATTATTAATTACATAAAGAAACTTTTCCTTCGCTTTCTCTTTATTGCCTTTCTTTAAATAAAATCGCCCTAAATCTAAATGAGTTTTTCCCTCTAGAATTTTGCTCTCGTTATTAAGGGATGCTTGCAAAAGAGTAATGGATTTATCCACCTCTCCCAGATCCTCATAAACCAAGGCCAATCGAGTATCAATTAGAAATTTGGTATACCCATTATTCCCAGAAAACTTTTCATCAGCAAATTCTAAAAGTTCTTTTGCCTCTTTTAAATTACCAACCTTTAGCAACTCATCGCAGGCCTCAATTAACAGTGGAAAATTTCCCTTAAAATAATCTGTCTCCATCATCAACGCTTTAAAAACTACAATAAACTCCGATGGTTTCAGTTTATTATCTTTTAAGGCCGATATACTTTCTTGACTAAAATTATATATCTTTTCACCATAGGCCTCTTCCCTTTGCGACTTTAAGTGAATATAGCCTCCAAATCCAATAGGGATTAAAAGTACAACAACAATTAATATGATTGCTGGGACCTTGTATTTGGTAATGAGGGCACCTATTTCAGTTTCTGATGAATTTGTTTTGTCGTTCATTTTATTTCCTTTATAAGTTTTAAAAAAACTAAAAGAGCTTAAGATTCTAGGCATAAGTTGTCAAAAATACACTCTAAAGCTATCATAAAGAAGTATGAAATGACTTCATAATGACTGATTGTATCAAGGAAGGTCCTGTGCTTTTTAGAAAGATTATCCCATTTTTTATCATTTTGACTCTCTCTTCACAACTTTTTGCACGGAGCTATGTCGGCCATTTAGGCCTTGGCGTCTCAACACAATTAGTTAATGACATTCCCTCCATCTCCATAAAAAACTATTCTTCAGATTCATTTGCTTGGGGACTGATGGGGAATTTTTCAACTGCTGACGATAATGGAGGTTGGGGAATTGGAGGCAAAGTTTATAAAAACTTTTTTGCTGAACCACACTTATTTTTCTTTGTTGCTGGAATGTTTGGAGTGGTCAACTCTAAAAGTTATTCAAATGATTCTGATTCACAAACAGGAATTCAAGCGGACTTAACGGCAGGCTCTGAATTTTTTATTCCCGGCCTTGAAAGTTTAGGATTTAGCTTTGAAACCGGACTCTCCTTAAATACTATAAATGAGTTTGTCGTTGAAACATCTGGCTCCACCTTTGTGACAGCAGAGATTCATTTTTACTTATAAATGATGAAAAAAGTTTTAATCCTATTTATATGTTTCTTACCTTCATGGGCCCCTTTTGCCATGGATCAGGTATTTAAGGATGAAGAAAGCAATTTTCAATTAGGGGGAGATATCTTTTCTGATTTCAATGAAGAGGTTGAGGCAACTCGAATCATGAAAGATGAAAGGTTTTACCAATATTCCAGATTCTTTAATTTCGAATTATCAATGGGTTTCACTGCTTTTGATGGCAATCGAGGAGCTGCCTATAACAATGCTAATCCAAGTTTTGGACTATCCGCTCATTACTTTATGGAATCAAACCTGACGATGGGAATAGGCATGACCATGTCGAAGCACTCCATGCTGATAGAAGAAGCTACAAGGGGCTATCCACAAGAAGACGGAGTAGGTCTTATTGATATTCAGTTAATGAGATTTTTTTATACCGTCCGCTACTATATAGATACTACCAATTTGGGAACCGCGATAACTTTTGCTAATCCTTATTTAGTTGGCAGAGTTGAGTATTGGTATGAAACCAATAAATTTAAAGATCAACCACACTTAGAAAATGAAGCGGGGGGAGGTATCGGTTTTTCCTTTGGGTTTGGCCTAGAATTTCCCATCGAATTTAAAGAATATTATTTAGGAATCGAATTTCTCGCCCACTCTATAAATCTTCCCGATAATCAAACTCAAAAGCTTGATCCGGTTTACATCAATTTAGGGGGGAATGCTTACACCCTAATGTTTTCTTTTACCCAAACCTGGTAACAGGTCAGCACCTGATCTAAAAACCAAATGGATTGGGGTATTCACATAACCAAATTCCGAGCGGATAGAATTTTGTAAATATCTACGATAGTTATCAGGAATACCTTTAGATTTATTAGTAAAAAGTAAAAATGTGGGTGGGGAATTTTTTACCATAGAGGTATATTTAAGCTTTAACCTTTTCCCATGGGCCCCTTTTGGAGTAACTGGATTTTTTTCAACCAGAGAAAAAATAAAACGATTTAACTCACCAGTTGGAATAACTCTATTTCGAATCAAAATAGTATCTTTAATAACATCTTTTAGTTTTTTAATATTCTTGGACGATTTGGCAGAAATAGGTATCAATTCACAAAACTCTAACCAGGGGATTCCAAATCTAAGGCGTTCCGACCACTCTTTCTTGGCCTTTTCATCTTTCATGGTTTCGCTCATAAGATCGATTTTATTTAAGCAAATTATAACTGATTTCCCCTTATCAAGAGCTATCCCTAAAAGCCTTCTATCCTGATGAGAAATACCTTGAGTAGCATCCACCATAAATAAAACAATATCAGAATCATTTATACATCTTAGACTTCGCACAACTGATTGAGATTCAATAAAGCCTTCAATATTACTTTGACGTCTAATTCCTGCAGTATCCACTAAATGAATAGATCGCCAATAAGAGCCATCATTTTCCTCTACAGGCAACTCTTTTTCGACTGCTTCCTCATCTGCTTCAATATTAATTGTTACTGAGGAATATGCCTCTTCAATATCTTTAAAAACTTCTGGGTTATTTTTTCTAAAAAAATCATATTGTTTTAGAATTTGCCCCTTTGAAGACCTGATTCTATCGTGATTTAAAGTTTCTATTTTTCGTCCAAAGTACAAATCAAAATATCCATCGATAGGGTCTACTGTAGTTCCGGGAATATCTGAAACTAAGGCCCTCTCAGATCCTAGCAATAAATTTAAAAGAGTTGATTTACCGGCATTTGGCGCCCCTATTAGGGCCAGTCTTGCGATAACATCTTCTCTTGGTGTAATTCCTTTTTGCAAAGCGGGAGAATTATTGTTTTGAGACTTGATTATTTTATCTTTTAATCTATCTTTTATCTCTTCAAGCCCTCTTCCGTGTTCTGCCGAAACTAAAATCATATCATCTTTATCTAGGCCCAAAGAATAGAACTCTGCTTCTGTTCCATCTTGTTTTGGCGTATCGAATTTATTCACTAGAATCCAAAAATCTTTTTTTCTTTCACGAATAAATTGAGCGATCTCAAGATCTAAAGGAAGGAGGCCTTCTCGTGCATCAACAACGAACAAGACTAAATCTGATTCTTTAATCGCCTGTTCAGCATGACCTTTCATTAAATTAAAAAACTTATCTTGGCGGCCCTTAATTTCGGATTCTTTAATTTCCTGGGTATAAAATCCTCCAGTGTCGACCATAATAAATTCTTCTTCAAGGCCTTCAATAGAAGTAATGCCGTAGTGGCGATCTCTCGTCACCCCAGGCTCATCAAACGTAATAGCTTTATTGGCCTTTCTCATCAATCTATTAAAGATAGTGCTTTTACCAACATTAGGTCTTCCAATAAAGGAGACAACAAACGATCTACTCATTATGCTCTCCATACTCGATTAGAATCGACTGCTCTTGGAAGCCCGATTTCTTCTAGAATAAAGTTATTTTTAAACCAGTTAGGGGAAACTTTCACATGTAAATTCAAATGGATCTGACCACCTACCATGGCCTCAATTTTTCTTCTCGCCTCATATCCAATTTTTTTGATCATAGACCCTTTAGATCCAATCACGATGGCCCGTTGACTTGCTCTGTTTACTAAAATTGAGCAAGAAATATGACTTACAATCTTGCTAGCTGCTCCCTTATCCTTTAAATCCTTATACTCATCAATGACTACTGTTACTTCAAAAGGAAGCTCGTCCTTTAAATATTTAAAGGCCTGTTCCCTGATATATTCACATACGAAAAAACGCTCACTTTTATTACTGGTCTCTCCATCGGGGTAGTGGTGTGGCCCTTCAGGTGCTCTATCTACTAATGCCCCAGTTAATTCATGGATATTATCACCGGTCTCTGAGGAGATTAAAAAAGATCGCTCTGCAGAGGGAAATACTTCTTTAACTTTATCTGAAACTAACGACAGAGGAAGTTCTCCTGAGTTTTCAATTAAATCTGATTTGGTGAAAACAATCCAGGCCGGACCCAATTCGTCAGTAATATTTTTCCTTAAACCCTCAATTTGCGACATAATTGGCTTTGTTAGGTCAATTAACAAGAGATTAAGGTCAGCATATCTTGCTCCTTCCCTTGCTTGTTGATTTAGCCTCTTATTAAACTCTTTGTTGGAACTATGAAGTCCTGGAGTATCGACTAAGATGATCTCCGTCCTATCAACAGTAAAAACACAATGAAAACGATTTCTCGTAGTTTGTGCTTTTTTAGTAACAATCGTTAGATCAAAACCTAGCAGGTAGTTAATAAGAGAACTTTTTCCCACATTAGGGGCCCCGAGTACGGAAACCATAATAGATCTATTGAGTGGATGTTGGTGGGTAATTAACATAACTTAGACTCCCATAATTTCTCTTTCAAAACTTTTTCCGCCAGTTTGTGTTCCCCTTCCTTTTTGGACTTGGAAACGATCTGGGCTAAAGAGATTTCTTTTAGAAAAATTTCTATTTTAAATAATTCATTTTCTTCTTTGCTTGCTTTATAAATTGGAAACTCTTTAAAAAGTTGCATGGTTAATTCTTGCAACTGACTTTTTGAATCAAACCCATGGAGTTTATCTATATGAATAAATTCCTCGCCGGTTTTTTTCTCATAAAAATCCAATAGACTTTGAAATGCTTGTTGTGTCTGAGAAAAACCACTATCTAGAAAAATTGCCCCTATTAAGGCCTCAAAAGCATCTGCCAGGATTCCATCTTTTTCAAATCCTCGAGAGTGAATCTCCCCTTTTCCTAAAATCAAACATTGTCCTAAATTAAGAAGTCTAGATAGATTGGCAAGAGAGTTTTTATTTACTAGTGCCCCACGAAGTTTTGACAGATCCCCTTCTGATAATTCTGGATATTTCCTCCAAATAATGGAAGTAACCAAAGTATCTAAAACGGCATCCCCTAGAAATTCTAATTTTTCATTAGATTTCAAATCAATACCAGCAAATTCATGAACTGCAGAAGTGTGGGTCAGAGCATTTAAAAAGAGCTTGGGATCGTTAAATTGGTAATTAAAAGCGGTGATAAGTGTATTTAGATGACTACTCTCCAATATATACCGCAAGACATCATCAATCGATGACAGCGATAGTTTTGGCACGTAAATAGGGCCTTTGGAGGTCGTCTCTTTCATAAAATACACTTATATTAAAATTTTGAAGCTCCGTGAATCTAACATCACATAGAGTCAAATTCAAGAACTTGAGAAATCTTTTCCTCTGTCCTAATATAGAGGCTTAAATGACTGAAAATTAAGGTATCTATGGAAATTGACCTCAAGGATGAACCAGTATTTAGGAATCACCAACTTGGCTTTTTAGAAGGACTTAAAGATCTTGGAAGAAGCTTTAATACTATCAAGAACTATCGCACGGATTTAGAGTGCTTTAACAAATTTATCCAGTCCTTTAGAGACTCTATAACTCTGGGTGATTTTAATATTCCCCTAGTTGAGGAATATGGAGATTTTTTGCATAAAAAATACTCCTCTGATAACTCCAAGAGAAGAAGGGTTCAAACCCTAAGAATGTTTTGTGACTACCTAACAGCAAAAGGCATTCTCTCCAACAACCCCGTAAGAAAACTAAGGCCAAGTCCAAAATTTCAAGACATCCCCAGACCTGCTCCCTTGATCGATATAAAAACTCTTTGGGTACATCTGCTAAAAGAAGATAAAGCAAGCAAGGGTCTGCAACAGCTAATACATAAAAGAAATCAAATCATATTTTTATTAATTTTTGGTGGCGGCCTTAAAGTCTCTGATTTAGAAAGTCTGAAGACGGCCAATATTATTATAGATGAAAAACCAAGAGTGATTATAAACCATCCTAAACGTGACCCCTACTCTGTTCCTCTGCCTCAAATCTTCCGCGTAGTTTTTAACTCCTACCTAGAAAGTTTAAATAGTTTTGGATGGGGGCAAGACTACCTGCTTTTTAATGCCAATCCTTATAAAATTCTCTCTGGAGGAATATCACCTAGGGGTCTAGAAAAGGTTTTTGAGGAAGCAAGAAACAAGCTCCTTATAGGATTGACTCCAAAATCTCTGCGCCAGGCCTGTATATTTAGCTGGCTTCATCAAGGTCATACTGATGGGCTTATCAAAGAATGGATGGGAGTGGCCCCATCATATGGACTTCGATCTTATAAGGATTTTATGGATAAACACTATTACAAAGATGAATTCTTGGTGGAACTATTTCAACAGCAATCCTAATGTTAAAATTTTTACTCCCCCTTTTATCCTTTTATATATTCTTGGTACTGCTGGTATTTTTAATTCAAGATAAGCTACTTTTTTTTCCCGACAAAACGCCTTTTGCTCATTGTCCTATGTCGAAAAAGTTTAACGCCGCACCAAGGTCAATAGACTTTGCAGGACAAAAATTAAACTTTTATATTCGAAAAAATGAAAAGGCCACATCTTGGCTTCTCCATTTCCACGGCAACGCTGGAAGGGCCTGTGATCGAGACTTCATCTTTGAAGAGCTCTATAAACTACCTCTAAATATTGTTCTTATGGAATATCCCGGATACTCAGGAGATAAAACAAAACCTTCTCAAAAAGTATTTTTAGAGAATGCTACTGCCGCCTTTAAATACTTTCTTTCCGAAAAAGATATGCCCTTTATCCTGTTTGGAGAATCCTTAGGAACAGGAATTGCCACATATCTGGCAACCAAATTTGAGGTTAAGGGAGTAATTCTTCAAGCTCCTTATCCCTCCCTTGGTGAGGTGGGAGAAAAAGCATACCCTTTCCTTCCGATCAACCTGCTCCTTAGAAATAACTTCCCCGCTAAAGAATGGGCCCCTCAAGTAAATTCTAAAGTTTTATTTCTCCATGGAGAGATGGATACCATCATCCCACTAACTCTAGGACAAGCTCAGGCCAAAAACTTCAAACCAGGATATGACTTTAAAATTTTTAAAAATAAAGGCCATAATGATTTAATACTCTATAATAATGAACTTTGGGATCAAGTAAGATCATTTATCCAGAAAATTTAATTAGATCCCTTTTAAAAAGACATCATCTTCAGTGACAAACTCAACTACTTCTACAAAATCAGGGCTTGGAGTATAGTTCATCTCTAAAAGAGCTGGATTAGATTCATCTAAGCTAAATCCAAAATTGATAGGACAGGCCTCATAACTATATTGACTAACAAGACCTCTTGCCAGATCAATACATCCCTTCGCCTCTGGTGACTCATCCTCAACGCCACCTAATGATTGGGATTTAATATCAAGCTTGGCAAACCTTGGAGTTAACATGCCCATTTCTGCAGAATAGGCGATTTCAATTTCTTCAGGGTCTACCTCTTTAGTAAGTAAACAGGCCTTTCCCATTACTCCATCATAAAAAACACGAACTAAAGAATCTTGCCCTGGAAGAAACCTTAATGTTTCGACAGAGAGAACATTTTTTATTTTGTCATAAGTTAACCTTCTTCTCGTAGAGGAAGAGTATAGGCCAAAAGAAAAGACATCAGGACTTACTTTCAAGTATAAAACATCTTCATCGAGGGTGATTTTCTGATCGTATCCCCCCTCATCAACCCCCTCTACCAAGGCGGTCGCTCCTAAATTCAAATCGGCAAACAAGACATTACAATTAGTCTGGATGGCCGGAATCTCTGCTAAATTATATAGTCCTGCTACAAACTTGCCATTATCAAGGGGAATAATTTCTTTCAAAGCACAAAGCTTATCCAGGTTAAATTTCAATGTATTCCCTTTAAGCATAGCTTGTAAAAAATCATCCAGCGTCTTATCTCCAAAATATTTATACTTATCCCATGAATATCCACGATCAACTTCAACCCCCCATATCTGATTTTCAAGCTTTGAGGAATTCACCTTGTTCACCTTAATTAATTTTTTATTTTTGATTGGATTACAATTTTCACTGCATTCACTCCAAATCATTGTCCCAAGAGATGCGACTTCTGTTTTTAGAGTGCCTAAATCCTCACTTAAAGAAACTGTTAAGGGGTCTAAAGTCTGGATATCTGAACCTCCATCAGAAGGATTTCCACAGGAAACCAAAATCAAAGGAATCAAAATGGCCCTACCAGGTCTCATAAACACCTCCTGATTAATGTAAATAAAATTTGACTAGAACCATCTATTATATCACAGATCTAACGACTTCAAGCATTTGAAATCATAGGTCTTCTAAATAAGATTTATTTAATTCTGTAACTTTATTGTTTATCATTAAGTACTCTTGACTTTTCTATATTTCTTGTTAATAACTTAACAAAGGAAACAAATGAAAAAAAATCTTGGCCTTAAAATTCTACTCTTAACCTTAATCATCGCCGCTATCTTTGCTTTTAGGCATTTTAATCTAGGTCAATATCTAACCTTTGATTATCTCAAGGCAAACAAGAGCGCCTTTGAACAGTACTATACAAGCAACAAGGTCCTAACCCTCACCATTTATTTTTTCATCTATGTTGTGAGCACGGCCTTATCTCTTCCCGGTGCGACCATCCTAACTCTCGCCGGTGGACTGCTTTTTGGACTTACTACAGGAGCCATCATTGTCTCCTTTGCCAGTACTATCGGAGCGACTCTGGCCTTTTTAATATCCCGTTTTTTTTTAAAGGATTGGGTACAGGAAAAATTTGGTTCAAATTTAGAAGCAATTAATGAAGGTGTAAAAAAAGATGGCGCTTTCTATCTCTTCACCCTAAGACTAATTCCCCTGTTTCCTTTTTTTCTTCTAAATCTCGCCATGGGATTAACCCCCATAAAAACTATTACTTATTTTTTAGTGAGCCAGATTGGCATGCTTGGAGGGACCATTGTTTATGTCAATGCTGGAACCCAGCTAGGTCAGATTAGCTCTCCAAGCGAAATCCTCTCTTTTAAAATAATTATATCCTTTGCTCTTCTTGGAATTTTTCCCCTCATTGCTAAAAAGCTTGTGGAAACCATTAAGGCCAAAAGAGTTTATAAAAAATTTAAAAAACCCAAAAAGTTTGACTATAATATGGTGGCCATCGGAGCGGGCTCTGCAGGCCTTGTCACCTCCTATATTTCTGCCGCAGTTAAGGCCAAAGTAGCACTCATCGAAAAAAATGCCATGGGTGGAGATTGTCTTAATACTGGTTGTGTTCCTTCAAAGGCCATTCTTCGAACCGCTAAAATGGTTCATCAGGCAAATGAGGCACAAAAATATGGACTTGACTCCATGGAAGTTAAGTTTGATTTTTCTAAAGTCATGGAGCGAGTTAAAAATGTCATCAAAAAAATTGAACCCCACGACAGTGTTGAGCGCTATACAAGTCTTGGAGTTGAATGCATCCAAGGAGCAGCAGAGATTATTTCGCCTTGGGAAGTAAAAGTTGGTGAACGGATACTCACTACTAAAAATATCACCATCGCTACGGGAGCATCTCCCTTAGTCGTTCCTTTTCCAGGTTTAGATAAAATCGACTACCTAACTTCTAACAATCTCTGGGAGCTAAAAGAACTACCAGAAAAATTCGTCGTTCTGGGAGGGGGACCTATTGGCTGTGAAATGGCCCAGGCCTTTGCCCGTTTAGGTTCTAAAGTCTCTATCGTAGAGATGCTTCCGCGAATCATGGCGGTAGAGGATCAGGCCGTTAGTGATTTTGTGACTAGTAAATTTAAAAAAGAAGGCATTGATGTTCTCGCTGATCACAAGGCCAAAGAATTTGTCATTGAAGGTGATAGAAAATTTCTAATCACGGAACATGATGGAAAAGAAGTAAAAATTGAATTTGATAAAGTTCTTTTAGCTATGGGAAGACGGCCCAATGTTAAAGGATTTGGTTTAGAGAATTTAGATATTACCCTTCGAGGAAATGGAACCATTGAAGCAGATCAATACCTAAGGACTAACTATCCCAATATTTTTGTCTGCGGAGATGTGACCGGACCTTTTCAGTTCACTCACACGGCCTCTCATCAGGCGTGGTTTTGTGCGGTCAATGGTCTTTTTGGGAAATTTAAAAAGTTTAAAGTTGATTATAGCGTAGTCCCCTGGTGTACCTTTACCGATCCTGAAGTTGCAAGTGTCGGTTTAAGTGAATTTAGGGCCAAAGCTGGAAATGTCCCTTATGAGCTTATTACTTATGGAATTGATGATCTAGATCGCGCCATCGCCGATAGTGAAGATCAAGGTTTTGTCAGAGTTCTTGTTAAACCTGGAACTGATAAGATACTCGGCGCTACCATTTTGGGTAATCACGCCAGTGATCTGCTGTTAGAGTTTGTCTCGGCCATGAAAAATAAAGTGGGACTTAACTCAATTTTGGGAACTATTCATATTTACCCCACTATGGGTGAAGCGAATAAATACCTTGCGGGTAATTGGAAAAGAACCCAGGGTTCAGAGAAAATGTTTAACTTTTTATCTAAGTTTCACCGTTGGATGAGAAATTAATTTGCAAGCTTCGTGATATTATAAAACATGTTTAAAGTTTTCTGATTTGCCTTCTTTCGCCAATTAATAAACTCTTTGATTGAGTCGGTTTGAGAGTAACTCCATTTATCCATAGTATTTGAGGCCTTACTGGTATATTGCATAAGCCAGGCCATATATTCTTTAGGTATAAGTTTAGTGGTACCAATCATTTTCCAAGGAAGCAGACCTGGTGCCAGATAGTGGGAGCTCACGTAGCTGTAAGGGATATTATTTTTAAGCAAAACGAGAAGGTCTTCATGGAATTTTTTGGAAAGAGCAACCCCATCGCCTACGATGGTTGCAAAATCCGATCTTGAAAAAGTTACGTCCACGCCAAATGGATATCCGATTTGCGGTGGTAGGTTGTAATCTTCAAGGATTTTTTCCGTCATTACTCTAGTGGTTCTACCATTTCCGTTACCGAAGGGGTGGATCGAAACCAATGAGTGATGAAAATAAGCGGCAGCTTTTATAACATCCCAGTTAGTTCTGGCGTTTTTAAGAGATATTTTTAATTCTCTTAAGGCCTCATCTACATATCCAATCAACCAATCCTGGTAGTGTTTGGTTGCTCCTTTCCCATACTTCATAGATTTATAATCTGGAAGATGTTTCTTAATTCCCAAACAGGTCTCTTTTAAAATTTTCCTTCTTAAACAATCCTTGTAATTAAAGTTATCAAGAGGGTTTAGATAAATAGTTTTTTTAAATTTAAAGCTTACAAACGGGTTGGTTGGTTTTGACCACTTTAAGTTTCTAAAATGAGATCGGGCCCCTACGGTTCGGTGAAATTTATCTAATTCAAACCCCATGTTATAGTGAACAGCATAATTTCTTTTCTTATCTAACTCTTTATCTTTTGCCCCTTCAGAGTTTCTAACATAGGCCATATCTTGGGCCGCCACTTTTAACTTTTTTGTGAAGATACTTTTTCTATGTAAAAGAGTCCTTTGAATCCTGGCCAGGATTTTTGGATTAACATCCATCGCCTTAAAACTTTTAGTAAACTCTTTGGTGGTTATATAGCCCTCAAGTGGTCTATCCCCTTTTTTATCATAACCTGTAAAATATCGAACTTTGGGATATTGACCTTTAAGATTCCACCTTATGGTTCTATTCATATCGTAGAAAAAAGTACCGTAATACCACTTTCTAAATTCGTTAAACTCATTTTTATTCATTGTAGAACTTGCTACTTTAAAGATTTCATTTTTTAAGCGGTATCCACCGGTATACCTTGAAGATCTTTTTTGAAAGTCCAAAGAGATTCCATCATTGGATTCATTTAATATCTTATTGACTTGGGAATTTGCAGAGGAAGAAAAAAGTAAAAAGAGGATTACAATAGTTTTATATTTCATAAAGAAATTTTAAACTATTGACCTAATTTTAACAACAACCGTGATCGGCCTCTTTATCACTTTCACATCTGATCTTTTCGTAGACTAAAGCACCAGAGATAGTTCCAAGAATTGGAACTATGAAATACATCCAGGTTTGAGAGAGAGTGCCATTAAAGAGTGCTGGCCCAAAAGATCTGGCCGGATTCATGGAAGCACCAGTATCAGGGCCTCCAATAAAAGCACATAAAGCAACCGTTAGACCGATCGCAAGCCCTGCCAATTCCCCCACCGCCCGAGTATCTGTGGCCACACTGATAATTACAAACATTAAGACAAAACTGAGAATAAACTCAATCCCCATTCCCATGGGGAGAGAAACAGAAAGAGTTGTTGCACCAAAATTATGATTGAGAGGGCCAAATCTTAGATAATGTAAATAAGAAGCGAAGGTCGCTCCTAAAACCTGGGCCAGAATATAAAAGGGAACTTTTTTCATGGGAAATTTTCTAGCGACACAAAAAGCTATAGTCACAGCAGGATTAAAATGGGCCCCAGAGATGTGTCCTACAGCATAAATCATAATGGTGATCGTTCCTCCAAAAATAATGGGAATCATAAATGAAGGAGTTATATCTAATGAAGCAAGAATAATAGCACCACAAGCAAAGAGCACCATAAAAAAGGTTCCGATAAATTCGGCAATATATTGAGATGTATTTTTCATTCTAAATCCTTCAGGCCACTAATAAAATTTTTAATCTCATCTCGAACTCTTCTATAAACGGTGAGGATATCTTCCTCATCTGCCATCTCCCTGGTTAACTCGGGAGGATCATCAAAGCCTTTATGAAAGTTTAATCCACCTGAAAGGTAGGGGCAATTTTCTTTAGCATTTTCGCATACAGTAACAACATAATCAAAATCTATGGCGGGTAATTGATCGATAGTTTTTGAAGTATGGGAGGAAATATCCACTCCCTCCTCTTTCATGACCTTTATAGCATAAGGATTCATTCCATGTTTTTTGGTGCCTGCAGAAAAGGCCTCAAAATCATCTGGATAAAGGTGACGACACCAACCTTCGGCCATTTGACTGCGACAAGAGTTCCCAGTGCATAAAAATAAAATTTTCTTTTTCATAACCAAAATTTATAGGAATTTAGCTAAACAGCAAAGAATTATTTAGCGTCTAAATCTTTTTCCAACTGGGGACGAGGCTTCACAGGAAGACCTAGCTCTAAATCCATATGCCAACGATCGTCATAGAGCTCTGTTTTTCCAATACGATAAAATTCGAGATCTTTATCTACGTTTTCAATTCTTTTAATTAACTCTCTTTGTAAAAGGATTTGATCTTCTCTTTCAGAGAGATACCCCTCTAATGCTTTTTGTTTTTGGTTTTCCAACTCCATGATTTTTTTATCATAATCAGTAGCAAGATGAACTTTCTTCTGATTGTATCCCCATAAAAAAGAATTGATGCCATTTAACTGTTTTAAAAAATCTGTTTTCCTGCGCAGTAAAACTACTCGATAACGGCCCATGGACTCAATTCTTTTATGTAAACTTTTTGCCTTAAAAACTAAGGCACTACCTCTTCTAAAATAATCTCTCTCTCCCCAACAGGGAGTGTAATCTCTCACATATAAAATAAAATAACCTGGCTCAACAGAACGAACATGTCCATGACAGGGAGAACGATCAAGTCTGGCCACTCTAAATTCCACTGGATCCCCAGCACGAAAAAATTTAATATTATCATTTTCTGAAGACACTTTGATGATGTGTCCTGAGTCATCCTTATCGGAAATACGGCCAGAAAACACTGAATAATCCGTCTTTACATCATAAAAGGAATCCATAGGCACTTCCTCGACGGCAAAAACACTGGTAATTACGCAGATAGAAATAACAATCAATTTCCATTTTATAAACATAGTCCTATTATGGGCCATTAAACGATTTGTTTTAAGGTTGACAAATATTCCCAATAGGAGAATTTTATGGAGTTTTTTTTAGATACTGGAATAGTTGAAGAAATTAGAGGAGCTGCACCCTGGGGTATTGTGGATGGAGTTACCACCAATCCGTCCCTAATTGCCAAATCAGGCCGATCTCAAAAAGACGTTATTACCGAAATCTGCACAATTATTGATGGCCCTATTTCTGCTGAAGTAATTTCAACAGATCAAGAAGGTATGATAAATGAGGCCAAAGAACTGGCCACTCTCCATGATAATGTAGTGGTTAAACTTCCCCTCACAGAAGCTGGTATTGGCGCCTGCAAGGTTATTTCCGGCATGGGAATAAGAACTAATGTGACTCTTTGTTTTTCCCCTAATCAAGCACTACTCGCGGCCAAGGCGGGGGCAACTTACATATCTCCTTTTATAGGAAGACTTGATGATATCGGACACTCTGGAGTTCATCTCATTGAAGAAATTAGAGCTATCTATGATAACTTCGGTTACCCGACTAAAATACTGGCCGCATCTATCAGACATGCTGATCATGTAAGACTTATGGCGCTTGCAGGGGCAGATGTTGCCACTATGCCGATAAAGGTGATGAAATCACTTTTCCAGCACCCCCTAACAGACAAAGGTCTCTCCTCTTTTTTAGCAGATCATGAAAAAGCAAATTCCTAAAATTTAAATATAAAAATGCCGAAACTCTAGAAGGACAACTCCTTCTAGGTTTTTTCGGTGAGATTATTTTATTTAAATACCTTTTTACTTTTATTACTCTCCTGCGGAGATATTGTTGATGCTGAACCCATCAAAAAAAATCTTCCGGGATATACTTATAGATGGAATTTTGAATTACTAAAAGATTCTCCCTTAGAGATCTATCTTGCTCAGGATCTCGTAGATCTTTTACCTGAAGAATTGGATGATAAGGATGGACTTAACTTAATTGAACAAATGGCAGACGTTTGGAACAAAGGTCATCCGGAATTAGATTTTTTTGCATTACCTTTTATAAGATCCGAAAATAAAGATTATACTAATTTACAAGATTTCCAGGACGACGAAATAGGAATTTATCCCTCTTATGGATGGTATAAAAACCTAAGCACAAGATCCCTGGCGATCACCCAATTTTTTGGTACCAAAAAATCCCTAGCAAATGGCAAAATAATTGTAGAACTTGCCCATGCTGATATCATCATTAATTTTAGAAATTTCAAGTACTCGATAGGTCAAAACAAAGAAAAATTATACGATCTTCTTACGGTACTTCTGCACGAAATGGGCCATATGATTGGTCTCCCTCACCCTAGAGGAGAAAGGTTGGGAAAAGGGATTATGTCCAGGACTTTAGGAAAAGAAGAAGTGAAAAGAAGATTAGAACCTGCTGATATGTTTCTTCTAATGGATTCTTATCCAATAGAAGAAACAAAATATTTATACGACTTACCCGACTACAGAGATCCACTTAACCTCTTGGTAGACCCACCACTTGAGCGCTTTATTATAGAACTTATGGAAGATGGCCACAAACACTACCACGAAAATGGAAAATTTCTTTCCTGTGACGAAAATATTCATTAAACCCTATACAATTAAAAGGTGAAATATTTTTTCCTTTTACTTGTTTCCTTAAATGCCTATGGCCTGACCGGATCTCTGGCAACGGGCCCAATCAAAGATGACTTAGATAATTATTATAATATTCGCATCAAAGAAATATTCACAATTGATAACCGTGCCCAAATCACTTTTAAAAAAGGTTGGCCATTATCTGAAGGTGATATCTTAGAGGCGCAATTTAGCAAAAATAGAATTTGTACTTTTACCATCACATCCCTTCGCATAAAAAGAGGCATCGTAGATATCTCTGGTTGCCGGCATAAAATGGATATTAAAAAAGGACAACTGCTTCACCTCCCCCCAATAAATTTCGCGCTAGATAAAACTTACAGGCCAGATTCACTTTATGAAAAAGAAAAAGATAAAATAGGAAATCGCCCCTCAAAAAATGAATCCTGGTATGCTTATTCAGCTATTGGACTCTCCCCTATTGGGTATGACCCAACTATTGAGGAGGCCGTTAATGCTTTCACTAATGATCAGAGCTCACATGTAGCGGTTTATATGGATCCTCTCGGTATTTATTTGCCCTTAAACAAACATCGTTCGATGCTCGGAATTGTTTCAAGTATTATCTTTGATCGCTACCATAATGATTCCTATTTTAATGAAACTGAGAGCACTAACGTTACCCAGTCTGCAGATTTAGTTTTTTGGCAATTTTCTATCTCTGCTAGTTTTCATCATTTTTTTGGTGAAAATATTGGTGATGGTTGGTTTGCTAGAGGCGATGTAGGTGTCTCAAATTTTTGGGGTAATTTAAATGTCACTTACCAGGCCAACGAAGGTGACAGACAAGGCCTTGATCAAACCTACTCCTACAATCCTGGACTGGTAGGACTTATAGGTGGCGGTTATGCCTGGCCGATATCACTTTATACCCGCTTGATGCTTAATTTAAATTATCAATATAAAAGTGCCATGGATAAAGACACAGGTCTTCTTTACTCAAATAACATAATCGCTGCATCTATTGGAATTTTGTTCTAGGGAACATCGATAGTTATAACCTTAGAAAAGGCAGAGCCTCCCTTATTTAGCCTTGAATAGGCCTTAACCCTAATAAACCATCTACCGCTAGAGAGATTTAAATTAGCATCACTTGGAGTCCATTCTCCTTCGATGTAGGGAATTTTGCTGCAAAAGATACCTTTTCCTCTTTTATAAAAAACCTCATAACCACCACCTAGAGAATTCACTAATTCTTCTTTGTTTTGTTTCCAGGAAACTCTAACTTTTTTACCCGTTGAATTTTTAGTCTCCATCAAAGGAGTACATCTAATACCTTTTCCAAAAAAACGATCTCCCATTTTTTCAAAATTTGTAAGAGTATTATCGGTAGTAAAGCTCCACTGATAGTCATCAAACATAGGTAGTCCAGGATCAGACTCAACATTATTAATCACTAACACTTCATAAGTTTGTGTAGGATCTAAAGGGCCCACAGGAACTACTGTAAAAGATATACCACCTGTATTTGTTGGATCAGATAAAGCTATACATTCATCTGAACCTTGAACTTTCAATCGAATTGTTCCGGCACAAATGGTGGACCCGCTATTGGTGGTTATGGTGATAGGATTCATTGCAGTAGAAAAATCAAAAACAATATTGGTGTTAGTTAAAACTCCCGTGGCATCCTTTGCAGGGGTGTGAGAAACTACCTGTGGTGGATTACCGGTAGAAAAGCGAAAAGCGTATTCTTCTTTTAAATTGCTCCCAAATAAGGCCTCTACTTCAGTGGTGACTGTTACTGTATAGTTACTAAGCGGTAAAGTACTGACCGGACTTGTATTAAAAACTATGGCCCCATTATCAGTAACCTCCAAAAGAGGTAGACAGCCAATTACTTTATCATCTGAAAGACGAACTGATCCCTCACAATTAGAACTTCCCTCGTTAGTCCACACCGAACCTTTATTCATGTCTTCTGAAAAAGTTATAGAAATAGTAGGATTATTACTAACACCCGTCGCTTTATTTCCTGGATTACTAGAAATTACCGATAAATAATCTCCAACAGTAAAAGTGAGCTCTGAAGAATTACTGCCCAATGGAAAACCACTAATATCTCTCGCATTGGTATTAACTCTCCATTTATAAGTTTTCTTTTTGGTAAAAAGAGTCTTAGGAGTGAGTCTAAAAGTATATCCACCATCTAAGTCAACCACATCAAGCTCAACACAGTTAACATAAGTATTTAAAGAGACATCAACAGCACCACTATTACAAGAACCTCCGGCCCCGGGAATGGATGTTGGATCCATTTGTTTATCAAATGTTATAAAAAGTTCGCCATTTACAGAAAAATTAACCGTTCCATTGGCCGGCAGCATCTCGGTTACGTGCGGGGCCCCACCGGTTGTAAAGCTAAAGTAGTAATCATTTAAAAGAGTCGGTGTTCCAGTAGCATTAACAATATCTTTAGAAATCTTTAAAACATAAGTAGTATCTTGATCTAAAAAAGATTCCAGAGTTCCAAGATTAAATGACTTAAAATCTGTAGTGGTAGCTGGCTCCGTGGCCCACTTTAAACACTCAGAAAAATCATCTGCTTGACGGGAGAGCAAAATATTACCGGTACAACCTGTCCCAGAAGAATTATTAGTCAAAGATGTCGGATCAACATCCTTATCAAAACTAAGTTCAAAAGCGAGGACACTGGTGTCGTAGTTTACGTTAGTTGCTTTATCAGAAGGTGAAATTATAGTGGGATAATTATCACCCAGATCATTTGCCATAAAAGAGATAACTGTTGATGTGGCCACGTTGTTGCCACCTTTATCCATTGCATGAGTACTAACTAAATACCAATAGGTGGTATTATTTTTTAATCCTTGTGCCAGATTAAAACTATAATTTATATCATCCACTGTTTGCCCAAGTGATGTATCCATTGGCACACAGGTGGTAAAATTTGAATCCTCAGATAATAAAAACCCTACTGAGTTAGTAGCGGGACAAGGCCCGGTTAAAATGCCGGTAAAAGTGCTAAGTGTATTTACCTCCATCTCTTCACTAAATTCAATATTAAATATGGGGTTGGTATTGGTATCAGTCCCTGCTACCGGATCGCTACTTACCACATAAGGAATAATAAAATCCCCTACTGTAAAGCCAACACTTTGCAGATAATCACTAGCTATATAATTTCCCGAAGGATCGGCCGTTGCGGTAGGCGCTGAAGGAGCTCCTAAAACTTTTAATTTATAAGTCGTCGAGCTTAGGTACTGTGAAGTTAATGAAATAACATAGGTATCTGCATTGCTGGCAGGAACTGGGGTATTTAATGGGTGACAAGTTGAAAAATCATCAAGGGAAACCTGAACCGAACCAGTGCAAGAGGTAGTTCCATTATTAGTAGTTATAGTAGTTCCGTCCATAACTTTATCAAAAGATACTTGCACACTTTGATTTTCACTAACATCAGATAAACCATCGGCCGGAATGGTGGGGAGACTTAAAATAGGAGGAGTCGTACTCACTGTAGTAAAATTGGAATTGAAGGAAGATTCCATCAAAAGATTCCATTCTATATCCTGAACTCCATCACTATCGATTCTAAGAAAATATTGTGTCTCAGGAAGAAAAGTTCCCCCACTCGCTGTTAATGTGGCCTCGCTGGTCGATGACCAAACTAAAGCGGTAAGTGGAAGACAATTTCCTGTGGCAAAGCTGGCATCAGTAGAGATGTGAATTTTACCAGAGGTGCATGAAGAGTCATTATCTGAAGTCAAAAGTCCTGGATCTACCGTTTTGTTAAAAGCTATTTGGATAATTGTATTTTCTGGTACGTAATCTTCTCCCTCTGTCGGATTTATAGCTCCCACGAGGGGGGCATCTCCAGTGCTAAACGTCCAACTAGTATCAGTCCCTAGTTGGTTCCCAGCAAGGTCTGTAACTGTAGATAAAATTCGATTCTCAATTGAAGTCGAATTGGGAAGATAATTAATTGGTGTCACCGTTACGATTGTATCATTACTAGTAAACACAGGAGCAGATGTTCCCAAACAAGTGACAAAGGAATCAGAACTTACCTGCAAAGTTATAGAATTATCACAAGGAATACTAGTCAACGTAGTTGAAAAAGTTGAAACTTCCATAGAATCACTAAAAGTGGCAGAAATACTTGTTGTAGGTATTATATTAGTCGCCAAAGGACTGCTACTTAAAATTTTTGGGACAATATCATCGATCGTTGTAAAATCAGAAATAAAATCACTTAACATTTGCTGGCCGATCGAGTCTTCTACCGCAGTTGTTACTTTTAAAAAATATTGAGTTTGATTAGCAAGAACAGCTGCTGGTTGAATAGAGTATTCATCCGGAGTGTTTTGCACAGGGGCCGCGACCATTTGAATACAAGTTAAAAACGCCGGATCACTAGAGAGTTGAAAACTTCCACTACAAAAATCATCAACACTATTGGTGGTAATGGTTGTAGCATTCATCCCCTTATTAAAGGTTACCGTAATCGAAGCAGACCTAGGTATGCTGATAGCATTATCTAGAGGTTCAACCCCGCTAACTATTGGGGGAACAGTTGAAGTAAAAGTAAAATCCTGATCTACAGGCCAGCCGACACTCGTTGATGTGGCCATATTTAATACCGAGGTCATAACCCGTACCGTAAAAGTTGTATCCGCAGCTAAATTATTGGCGGGAACTAACCTATAGAGTTCTCCACCTAAATTTGATGGTAAGATTGAACTCATCTGTACACATGTAGCAAAATTATCTTGTGAGACCTGAATATCTCCAGAACAACTAGAGTCACTATTATTTAAGGCCATGGAATTTATATCCATTGGTCGATCCCAATTTATTTCAATAACCGAATCAAAAAGAACGTCGACCGCCCCATCTCCAGGTACCGTCAAGGAGGCCAAACCTGGATTGTTGGTGGTGAATGAATAACTGGTAGGGTTAGTTAAAGTTGCCCCCATAGGGTCTGTTATCGAATTAGTGAGAAAAATGGTAATAGTTTCATCTCTTTCCCAGTAACTAGATGGAGTCATCTTAAAAATACGATTTAACCCATCCTCACTTATATAGGGATCCATCTCAAAACAAGAAGGGCCACCATCAGTGGCATACCAAGATTTACCAGTACAATTTAGATCTCCTGAGACATTTGTAATTAGAGTATTAGGGTTGATATCTTCAGAAAAAGTAACACTTATTTCACCATTAATATTAATGTTAATTGCACCGTCAATTGGAGTAAAATCGACTACACTTGGAGCTACTTCATCCAAGGATCTAAAGGTTGAGACATATTCACTCTCCAGAGAATTTCCCTGTGAATCTTTGGCCGTATCACGAACGATAATTTTATAAATAGTTCCAATATTGTTGAGATCATTTAAAGGAGTGAAAATAAAATCTTGATCATTGTTAGTAGAAGTAATCGTTCCAGACACCTTAGTGGCAAAGTCCGGCCCAACTTGCAGCTCAATAGTTGAAGTTCCCATCGTGGCCGCATCCATGGGTTCGGAAAATTGCACTGTAATAGTGGCATCAACTGGCACCGCTACAGTTCCTGCAGTGGGAATAGTTGCCAAGACTTCCGGTGGAATATCATCAATGGTTGTAAATCCATTTGGTTGAATAAAAGAAGTCGCGAAATTATTTCCATATTGGTCCTTCGCATCGGTGGTGACTCGAATCTTGTAAGTGGTAAAATTATTCAGCGTATTAGCTGGGGTAACGAACCAAGTAGTGGCCGTTGGATCTCCGATGGGTTGCCCTGACATCTCAACACATGAAGAAAAATCATCATTTGAGACCTGAATGGTTTCAAAGCAGGTAGTATCTGCAGTATTTGTAGTTATAGATAAGGGATCCATCGGCCCATCAAAAGTTACCGTGATGGCCGTATTACGATCGATGAACATATCATTATCATTAGGAACTGTTGAAGCAACGGATAGAATCTCTGTTTTAAAACCATTGGACTGAAGATAATTATTTTTTAAACTAGAGCCATAAAGATCCTCTACGGTATTTAAAACTTTTATTTTATAAGTAGTGTAATCACTTAGAGGAACTTTAGGTGTTAAGGTCCAAGTTGTTCCCTCATCATTTGCAATTGGATTCTCACTAAAAATCACACAAGAGGAAAAATTCAAATCTACTGTTGAAACCTGAATACTACCGGCGCAATCATCGGCGTCAATTTGGGCGGTTATAGTGCTTGCATTCATTGCACGGTCAAAAGTCACTGTAATACTTGAATCTCTAGGTATTAGGGGTGTTGGTAAATCCTGTGGGGTGGTAGCAGATACACTCAGGTTTTGAATCGTCGTAAAACTGGCCATAAAATTCTGGGCCATATTATTGCCTTGAGTATCTTGGGCCACAGTTGTGATTTTTATTTTATATTCAGAGCTTGTATCTAATATAACTTTTGGTATTAAAGTAAATTCCGTCTGTTCAAGATTGTATTCTGGAGCATCTGAATCAAAGGCCACACAGGTGACAAAATCATTATAGGATAATTGAATTGGCCCATCACAAATCCCATCAGATATTTGCACATTAGAAAGAGAGGCCACATCCATCATCTCATTAAATTTTAAAATTACCTGAGCATTAACTAAAACATGAAGTTCTTCATCTCCCGGCCTAACCGATGCTACTTGAGGGGGAGTAGTATCAATAATCTGCCATGAACCATCTTGAAAAAAATCACTCGCAGGAGAAAAGCCAAGCGGATCTCTTATCCCATCAGAAATTTTCACTCTTAAAATTGCCTGATCATCAAAAGGCAGAACTCCTCTAGCTGAAAAAGTTCTATTTCCGTTGGAGGCGACCGCCAATTGAAGAGGAATGCAAGAGCCATCTACAAAACTACCTTCCTTAGTGGAGACAACAAAGGTTCCCACACTACAAGAGCTTGTATTGGGATCGGTAAAAACACTTGAAGGATCCACAGGCTTATTAAAAGTGACGGTAATTGTCGCTTCATAAGGAATACCCTTCTCTCCCGAGGAGGGTATTACACTCACTACCCCAGGCAATGCCAAAGTAGAAAAGTTGGATGTAAAAGGTGCTTCAAATATACCATTTCCTGCCTGATCTTTGGCGTCCTGAGTGATTTTTATTTGATAACTACTTCCCTGAATTAAATCACTTAAAGGTGTCACAGAAAAAGTAAGTCCATTAGCTGTCGTGGGATTTGTAATAAACTGCGTACAAGTACCAAGGCCATCTCGCGAGAGTTGAATGGAACCGCTACAAGTATCATTCTCGGTATTAACGGTAATACTTTCTTTATCCATCTCCTCACTAAAAGTAATGATAATTGAGGTGTCTAGTGGGATCTCGACCGTATTTGACTGGGGAAAGGTGCTATTTACTGTTGGAGCATTCCAATCCTTAACTTTAAATCCTTGGCCGACATATTGATATGCTAAATTATTTCCTGCCATATCTTGCATGGTCTGGATTGCTCTAATTTGATAAGTCACATCAGATTCTAGGTATATTACGGGAATAACTGAGAAGGTTTTCAAATCTGGAGAAGCGATTGGTGACAATGCCATAGGTACACAAGAAGAAAAACCATTCTTTGAAAGCTGAAAGCTTCCAAGACATAACTCAGTTCCTATATTGGTGGTAATGGTATTTGAATTCATTGCTTTTGAAAAAGTGATAGAAATCGGTTCATTTTGAGCGACATCAACTGTACCAGAAAAAGGAATGGTGGAAACCACTTCTGGTTTTATATTATCCTCAGTCATAAAACCGATAGTGGAAAGATATGGATTGGTTAAATTTTTGCCAATAATATCTTTTACCTCGCCAGTAACCATAATCTTATACTGGGTGAGAATTTCTAAATTATTTCCGGCCCAGATGCTATAGGAAAAACCTCCGTCTTCGGAAATAGCGGGAACGAGTTTTTCACAGGTGAAGAAATTATCCTTAGAGAGTTGAACTGTTCCAGAACAAGCAGAAGTGCTGGTATTGACTACCAAGGAAGAGGCATCAACTTGATTATTAAATCTTAAGACGAGTCTTGGACGAATGGATACTTTAACAGCACCATTGGCCGGCGCAACACTTTCCATCACCAAAGCGGGGAACTTTGCTCCCATAGGAGGTTTTAATGCATCTTTTGAAAGTGCAGGGCCTTCACTACACCCACTCAGTAATATCAGCAACAAACCATAAAGGAGGTAATTGAAACGATCCTTGTCCAAAAACACCTCAAATTAAAAGAGAAATCCCTATAAAGAATACCCTTTTTAAGAACCGTTAATCAATTCCCCTAATTTTTTCTTTACAACAGTAATTTGTTAGTATATTAACTTTTTAAAGCCTGTTCGAATAGGTGTTTCAAGATTAAGATACCGGATAGTTTTTTACCTAAGGAAGCATATGGAAACTGACACAACGAAACAAAATGTAAAAGAGTACTATGGCGATATTCTCCAATCCACTAAAGATTTAAAGACCAACGCCTGCTGTACGACTATAACCTATCCTGATTTAATAAAAGAATCTCTGGGTAAAATTCACGATGAAGTTTTAAATAAATACTACGGATGTGGTCTGACCATTCCAACTGATCTAGAGGGCCTTAAAGTGCTAGACCTCGGTTCTGGCTCTGGTAGAGATTGTTTTATCCTTTCAGATTTGGTGGGTGAACAAGGTGAAGTAGTAGGAGTAGATATGACTCCCTCACAGCTGGCCGTGGCCAATAAATATATCCCCTATCACACAGAAAAATTTGGCCATAAAAATCCTAATGTTTCATTTCACCATGGAGAGATTGAAAACTTAAATGCCTTAGGACTTAAGGACAATTATTTTGATCTTATCGTCTCAAATTGTGTAATAAACCTCTCAACTGACAAAAGAGCTGTCTTTGCTGAGGCCTTCCGAACCCTTAAAGAGGGCGGGGAACTATATTTTAGTGATGTCTATGCTGATAGAAGAATTCCCCAAGAGCTAATTAATGACCCTGTTTTATATGGCGAATGCTTAAGTGGCGCTCTTTATGTCAACGACTTTACTACTCTGGTAAAATCCATTGGCTTCATTGACCCTCGAGTAGTCACAAAAGAAGAATTATTAATAACTAATAAAGAAGTGCAAGAGAAGGTTGGAGACATAAAGTTTTACTCCATTACCTATAGACTTTTTAAATTGAGTGATCTAGCGCCATTTTGTGAAGATTACCACCAATCTGCAACCTATAAAGGGACGATTCCTGGAAGTCCTGACTCCTTTGAACTAGATGGCAAAGATCTATTTAAAAAAGATGAACAAAAAAAGGTCTGTGGCAATACCTATTTAATGCTTAAAAATTCCCGCTTTAAAGATCATTTTTCTTTTACTGGGGATTTCTCTAAGCACTTTGGACTCTATAAAGAATGTAGTGAACCAGTCACTGTAAAGAAAACAAGCTGCTGCTAGAGGTTTTATGAAATATCTCCTACTCTTTCTCATATCTTTTAATACCTGGGCCTTTGACCTTACTCATAAAAGCTACAATGATCTTTTAAAAAAAGTAGTTTCAAGGAGAGGTAATCAAACATTGGTGGATTACAAAGGGCTAAAAAAGGATCCTGTGGTTTTTAATAAATACCTAGGAGAACTCTCTCGCGTAAAACGAAGTGAATTTTCATCTTGGAATAAAAATGATCAATTGGCCTTCTTAATTAATGCCTATAATGCTTTCACTTTAAAATTAATTATTGATAACTATCCGGTTAAATCCATCAAAAAAATTGGCAGCTTTTTCTCTAGTCCTTGGAAAAAAAAGTTCTTTAAACTTTTTGCAGAAAAGATGAGTCTTGACCAGATTGAACATGGCATGATTCGCGCCAACTACAAGGAACCGCGAATTCACTTTGCCGTCAACTGCGCCTCTATTGGTTGCCCCAACCTAGGCCCCTTTGCTTTTACAGGCCCAAAACTTGACCAGCAATTGAATGAAAGTTCGAGACTTTTCGTTCAAGATAGCGAAAAAAATCACTTCAAGAACAACACCTTATATGCCTCAAAAATATTTAAATGGTATGGTGGAGACTTCAAAGAAAAATTTGGCAGTTACAAGGGCTTTATTGCAGGCCTTATAACTGAAGATAAAAAGACCCAAGAGTTAATCAAATCGGGCAAAATCAAGACTCAATATCTTGATTACGATTGGAACTTAAATGAAAAATAAGTTCTCTAATCGCAGTACCACCTTAGATGGTAAACCGCGTGCCTATGTTGAATTTAACTCCCCCAACACTATTTGGTTTAATACCGGAACTCTTTGTAATCTGGCCTGCTCTAATTGCTATATTGAATCAAGTCCCAAAAATGATCGCTTGGCCTATCTCAACAGAGATGATGTCACTCCCTATTTAGATGAAATCAGCGATCATAACTGGCAATTAGAATCCATCGGACTCACCGGGGGAGAGCCCTTTTTAAACCCTCATATTTTTGAAATTCTTGATGATATCCTAAAAAGAGGACACCAGGTTTTAGTCTTAACTAATGCCTACCGAGTCATCAAAAGATGGGAAAAAGACTTATTAAGGCTTAAAAATACTTATAATGAACAGCTTAAACTTAGAATCTCCATGGACCATTACACCCATGCTGTTCACGACCGAGAGAGAGGGGAACAAACCTTAAAAGAAACTCTAAAATCTTTTTCCTGGCTTTCTCAAATGGGTTTTCAGGTTAGTATTGCTGGGAGATATTTGATTAATGAGAGTTATGAGAAGGCGCTTAAAGGTTATCAAGAGCTTCTAATTGACAGTAAAATTCCCTTAATTCTCAACTCAGACAACCTTATTATGTTCCCTGAAATGAAAGATGGTGAGGATGTTCCTGAAATATCTACCGCCTGCTGGGATATCCTTAAAATCAGGCCTGCAGATCAAATGTGTGCCAGTCAAAGAATGATTGTAAAAGTTAAAGGAGAGGACTCTCCTAAAGTTCAGGCCTGTACGCTGCTCGCTTATGATCAAAACTTCACCATGGGAAAAGGCCTAAATGAATCATTTAGGCCGGTTTTTCTCAATCATGAATTTTGTGCTAAATTTTGCGTCCTAGGCGGAGCAAACTGTGGAGGTTAAGACCTTGGTGGTTTAAACCAACATTTAGGTCTTATCCCAATATCGTAACCATTACTTCTTGCACATACCCCAGTTGAATAATCTTCATAACTCACGTCCTGGCCGTGATGTTTCTCACAAAGCGAAGCTTGAAAAAAAGTATCTAGACGACACTGAGGAAGTGGATGTTTATCATCATGCTTTGAAACAACTTTTTTATCAGTTTTAAGAAGACTCACTGGAGGCAATCTAAAATCCTTTCCTGCTTTCTCTAAACTTTCATTAATCAACTGAGTAAACATTCGCGTTAGAGAAAGTGCTGCGGACATTGACCTTTTACATATGGCCTGTTCCTCTCTATCACTAAATTCTGCCTCACATTTTTTTTTCGTTGCACTTGGAAGTTTTAGTTTAGTAACAATTTTTTCATTATCATCACCTTCAATATATTTTCTAAAACACTTCATCACGCCAAAATAATCGGCCTGACCTTCACTAGAGGCCCATGATTTTTTAATTACGCGGCCATTTAAGATTCTTCCTGGGCCTTTTTTCTTGACCGGAATTCCTCCAATGTGGTGACCGATTTCATGACAAGCGGTAAGAGCAATAGCATCGACGGTAATCTCAGAGTGCCTGGCGAGCCCTCCGTTTATCACTACATATGCCTTACTATCTTTTTTATAGGCATAAGCATTTACGATGCCTTCCTTCCAATCCCTTTTAAAAGATAAGGTTTCACCATTTTGATAAAATATAGATGAATAAACTTTTTCAATACGATCAAAAACTTGATTAAACTCTCTTTGGGTAATCCCATTAGAACTTTTATCATTGACCCCAATAAACACATCATTTTCAGGAACGATCCCAGTATATCCTTCTTCATCACAGGCATATCCAGTTCCCAATGATAAAAGTAAAACAAAGCATCCTAAAAGATAAGTTTTGAACATGCGACTTCTCCCTTGAGTCATTTACAGACCACTTATATTGGTCCCGTGAATAATATGAAATAAAACAAGGCAAATGCAATTACTGTAAGGATATTTTAGAGATTTTTTGCTCTATAGATCGGGCACTGCGAGAAGATAAAAAGGACACTTCCCACAGACAAAAAGGAAAGAAAAAATGGGCCATAATCTCGCCCAAAGGAATTAAACTGGAATTGCCCCAAGCAATATAACCCCAGCAAGAAAAGACCCCATATAAGACACCAAAATTGCTTCTCAAAAGCAATGCCAATCCTAAAAACCAAATGGCATACCACGCGTTATATACAGGAGAGAAAAACATCACCCCTAAAAAGACCAAATAGAGGAAATTTAATTCATTTTTATTTTTAAAGCGAAAGTGAAATAAGACAAAAAGTAGATAAACTACAAAGGCCATCAGACTAAAGGCCCTCGCACTACTACCAGCTACTCCCATAACACGCGTTAAAATAGTATAAAAGCCTGGCATCCATACCCATTTAGAACCAAATGCCGAGGGCCCTGTCATATCACCTATATAAAAATAAAATACCAAAGGAAGTGAAAGCACTACCAAGGCAGCGGATATCCAAAAAAGAGGACCTTTCTTTTCATCTCTAAAAAAAACAATGGGGAGCGCAAGAATACCTAAAATCTTGACCCAGTAAGACATAGCAATCAATAAAAGCATTTTTGCTCTCGACTGCCTAACCGTAAGAAATAAAAAGATAAACATAAAGGCCAGAAGGTCTATATGAATACTTTGAATAAATTCTTTTTGAAAATAAGGAAAAACCAAGGCCAGATGAAGCGGCCTAACCTTCCACTGCAGAAGTCTTGTAAAAAGAAAATAAACCAGCAAGGCATTTAGTCCCATAAGCAGAAATAATCCTCCCTTCGATCCAATCAGACCTCCAAGCCCCATCCAGAGCAGCCCCAGTGGAGGATAGATAGAAGTTAGCGACTTAAAGCCAATAAATTCTTTTCCTTCAAAAACGAGATGAGAAAGTAACGGGGAGTTGGGAGCATTAAGATAAGGGTTAAGGCCTTGCAAAAAGACTTTCCCTTCCCAAAGATAGCGAAAATGGTCATTTTCAAACAGAGGATAACCAGCAAATAAAATTAGGGATCCTAGAAAAAAATAAATACTTTTAATCTCACCATCTTTTAATAATTTAAACTTATCTAAAATAAAAACTGCTAAGGAGTAGGTCATCACAAAAGCAATGTAATAGGCCCCACCTGTAAAGTCAGGGCCGTGAGAAAAAAATATATGTGATAATGCTGTTAGAACAAAGCTAGATAAAACCCAAAGTAAATCAGATACTCTGGGCAAGTTTTACTTTAGAGAAGATTGTATGGCCTTAAAACCTTCGAAGTCTTCGGCCGCAATCTGAGAAAGCATTTTTCTATTTAAAACAGATCCCTTACTTTTTAAGGCACCCATGAATTTTGAATAAGAGGTTCCTAGAGTTTTAGAGGCAGCTGAGATTCTTAGAATCCAAAGTTTTCTCATATCTCTTTTAATAAGTTTTCTACCGATAAATGAGTAGTGAAGAGCACGAAGTACTGTAGTTGCTGCATGCTTGAAGTGGTTCTGTCTATCAAAGTGAAAACCCTTCGCTCTTTTTAAAATTTTGTTTCTTCTTCTTCTGGCCTTAAAACCACGTCTTACTCTTGACATCTTTTATTCCTTTTTAACGATACCCATTGGGGGGGGATTATCCTCTTTTTGCCCAGGGATCAGTTTAATTTTTTGCTGCGTATGGAAGCATTCTTTTTATACTATTGTGATCACTCGCATGTACCAAGTCGGCCTTACCATTTCTCTTTTTCACTTTGTGAGGTTTCTTTTCAAGTATATGCCTTAAGTTTTTTCTTCTTCTCTTAAATTTTCCGGTCCCAGTCATGCTAAATCTTTTAGCTACTGCGCTTCTAGTCTTCATTTTTGGCATTTTGCTTACTCCTAATTTGAAGGTGCATAAATATCAATTTGCAAGTCACTTGTAAAAGTTTTTTTTAATTATTTTAGACATTTAGGAATAATTTATAGGTTTCCTATAATGAATTTTCAGTGACTTAGGCCTTGCCTTCCTTCTTATCCTTATATTTTTGAAGAAGTTTTTTATCAGGGGACATAATTACAATAATTCTATTTCCCATCATTTTAGGCTCTGACTCTCTAAGCGCCCCAATTTTTTCAACCTGCAGCAAGATCCCCCTAAACTTTTCTCTACCGGCCTCTTTGTAGGCCATTTCCCTTCCTCTAAACTGCATAACCATTTTAATCTTATCCCCACCTTCTAGGAATTTTCTGGCCCTTTTCATTTTAGTCTCAAGATCGTTAGCTTCAATATTCGGTCTAAATTGGATCTCTTTTAATTGCTGTACAATTTGTCTTTTCTTGGCCTCCGCGGCCTTTTTTTGGTTATCGTATTTGAATTTACCATAGTCAATAATCTTAACAACGGGGGGTTTAGCATTGGGTGAAACCTCTACTAAATCAAGGCCCTTGTCTTGAGCAATATTTCTCGCTTCATCGAGCGAAACTACTCCGTATTGGGTTCCATCCTCACCGACTAGTCGGCACTCTGGAACTCTAATTTGGCGATTAATTCTAGGACCTCTTTCACGTCCTCTTTTACCTCTTGAATCTTTTATAAATTCCTCCTAATTGTTAACATTGACCATCATAAAATGCCTTCAGGCCATTAATTTGTCAATTTAGGAAAAGGGTAATTATCCCTATAAAATTCAATTTCTAAGTGAATTTTATCCCTTTTTTCCAAATCGATACAAAGCCTCCAAGGGAAATGGTCATTAATCACCCCTACATTCTCTTGACAAACCTTTTTTCTCAAATCTAACAAGTCTGCTAATTTCCAATCCAACTCTAAATCAATTGAATGTGAATAAACCTGATCCATTTTAAAATCTAAGACATAGGGGTCATTTTTCCCTTTTATAGGAATCGAACCAATCACTTCCCTACCAATCCAGTACACATTTTCTGGCAAGAACCATATAAAAGCATAAGGGGTCGCTCTTTCAAACCCGCTATTGTCTCTTATGAAATTATCAATTTGACCTAAAATCCCCTGCCATTTATTGAAGTCACTTTTAAGCTTAAAAAAAACAAATCTTGAATTTCCAATGTTTTTATTCTGGATCATAATGATTCTTTTCGAATGGTTCAATATGAACAGTAACATCCACTTTTTCTGAATGTTCTTTTAAAAGATCTTTTATTTTTTCTTCTGCTTTATGCCCTATTTCATGGGCCTCTCTTAAAGATAAGGTGGGAGTCAAAAGCAAATGGAAATCTACAAACATGGCCTTTTGATTCCCTCTAGCGCGAAAACGGTGAATGTCGACGACCTCAGCAATTTTTTCAACCTGTTTAATCAAATCTTTTTCAATCTTAGGTGAAGCGTCCATTAAGTAACCTAAATTTTCTCTTACAATCCTTAAAGCTAGATAAAAGAGAAAAAGGCAGATTATGGTTCCCACAACAAAATCCGGCCACCAAAGGCCAAATTTGGCAGCGATAATAGAGACTAAGGCTCCTATCCCAATATAAAAATCTCCTCGAGTATGCGCAGAGTCGGCAATTAACAAGGAAGAACTTAACTCTTCTCCTTTTCTCCTTTCCCACTCAGAGATTAGATAACTTGCTAGGATAGAAATAAGAATTGTGATCACGGGTATTAGGCCAAACTCTCCTCTTTTTGGAACTTCTCCAAAGTATGCAAAAAGCTGCATCCCAATTTGCAATGAGGTAAAAATTAGAAGTCCGGCAATTAAAAGACTTCCTAGGGTTTCATATTTATGCCTTCCATAAGGATGAGAAGATGAAGGCGGCCTATACGCTAATGAAATGGCGATAAAGCCCAAAATGTTAGAAGATCCATCAAAAAGAGAGTCCAGTCCTGAACTAGTAAGAGATAAAAAATGAAATTGTTGACCAACGATTAATTTGGACAGGGCAAGAAAAATATTGATTCCTAGCTCAATCCATAAGACTCGTTTAATTTGCTTTTCGTGGTCTTTTAAAAAATTATCCATGTGCAATTACTTTAAAAGCTTCATCAGCTCTTGGCGAGTCTCTGAATGGCTTAAAAAGCAACCTTTAAGTGAAGATGTCACCATTACTGAGTTTTGCTTTCCAACACCTCTTGAAGTCATACAAAAGTGCTTGGCCTCAATGATACAGGCGGCCCCCTGAGGCTTTAAAACATCCATTAAAGACTGAGTAACCTGATTTCCAACTCTCTCTTGAATCTGAAGTCTCCGAGAAAAGATCTCAATAATACGAGCAAGCTTGGAAATCCCCACCACCTTATCCTTGGGAACATACGCCACATGGGCCTTTCCTACAAAGGGTAGAAAGTGGTGCTCACAGGTCGAGTAAAATTCAATATCTTTTAAGAGAATTATCTGATTATAAGGAATGACATCATCTTCTTTAAAGACTGTTAAAATATCCTCGGGCCTTTGTTTATACCCAGAAAAAAGTTCATCCCAAGATTTGATCATTCTTCCCGGAGTATCTATTAATCCCTCTCTATCGGGATTTTCTCCGAGGTGTTCAAAAATACCTCGTAAATTTTTTTTAAGCTCATCTGTCATATTTATTTCCCTGGATTGATTACAATCGCCCAACTATCTTCAAGAAACTTTTTGTAATCTGCAATCAAACTATCAATTGGTTTATCTTTATTTAAGCAAATTATCTTAGATTTCTCTTGGACATACCCCGCTAAAAGAAAAAAGTTCATACTACTTTTTATTATATTTGTAGAATAGCTCTCTGGGTATTTTACATGTTTTTCAATTTTGAGTTCTCTTTTAAAAATTTCGGCCGATTTTTTAACTACATCATCCATCGAAAATTGTTCTTTTTCTTCTCCCAGCTCTTTAAGGGTCAAAGCATTTATATAATAGACCTCATGGATATAATTTCCCGCCCTGGCAAATACCCCTAATTTTTTGGCCACTAAATAAAGCTCTCCTTGATCTAAAGTTAGACAATCGGCCAGACTTGTAACCTCTCTCCCTATAGCGTGGGAGATTACATTTAAAGTCTTTTGCAAATACTGTTGAGTCGTGGGGAGATAAAATTCATGTTTCAGCTGATTTCTGGAATTTAATAAATACTCTCTCAATCCCTGCTCATCCTTAATAGTCCCATTAAAAATATGAATCCAAACAGAATTAATGGTCCAAGGTACAAGAAATTGATGTAAAATGGTGTTTTTAGAATAAAGTAGTTCAATCCTAGTATCTTTTTTGGCCTGATAAAGGAGCTGCCCCTCGCCTTCCCCTCTGCCAATAACATGTACTTTTTTATTCCCAAGCATAATATCCATGGCCCGTTCCATGGTCTTTAAAAATTTTTCTTTTTTCAAACTGGGTGTAAAGTGAACATCAAATTGTTCACAATAATCTAAAATTGCGCGTCCTTTTTCTAAAATAGCATTCCATTTAATGGCCCCTGAAGGTTCTTCCAACAGAATTAGCGATAAAAGGGATGATGGGGTAACCGCCATATTTTTTCCCACCCGACGAAAGCATCTAAAGGCCAGATGATAAGTAGTTTTTTTAATTTTATCCGGAGTTAGATTTTCAATTATCGGCGCATCGATGGGGGTGCCTAGAAATATATGTAATGACCCAAACTGCTTGGCAAAGATTTTAAAAACTTTTAGAATCTCAAAAAAAGATTCTTTCTTTTTCTTCTCTCCCATCAACTCTTGTGCCATGGTCCTTTGTTCGGGCACAGACTCATGGATAATACTGATCGGTTGGAAGATTAGTTTCTTTTTCCTTTCTGGCGGTAATTTTGAATGGGCCTCAAGCAAAAGATTAAACAGTCCATACTTTGGAGGAAGTAACTTACCCGTTCTGGACCTTCCTCCCTCAAAAAAGAACTCAATCGTTTCCCCATAATATAGGAGATAATAAAGGTAGGCTTCCAGCATCACTTTATAGATGCCATCTCTTTTAAATGAACGCCTTATAAAAAAACAACCCGCAGTTCTAAATATTTTCCCAATGGGGAAGATATTTAAATTTAGGCCTCCAGCGATAAATATTGGCAAGGAATATTTTTTAATACAAACCCAACTCATAACTAAGTAATCAGCATGGGATTGGTGGTTTGGGACCAAGACAACATGATTTTCTTTACATAATTTTGTTAGGTCACCCCCACCACCAACTTGAAAATTAACATCATCGTAGAGTTCCCCTAAGGCCAAGTCCAATACTTTACCTATTAAATAAATTGTGGAGGGCCGATAATCTGCGGCCATTTCATAAAGATATTTATCAGCTTGTTTTTTAAGACTTGGATCCTTATCAATTAGCTCTTTTAACTTTGGATAGCTAAAGACAGTCTTTTCTAAGTCTTTAAAAGAAGATATATTTTTAATCAGTTTCATTTTTAATACTATTGATCGCCTGGGATATATTTAATGAATGGCTTACAATTTTTCTTAGGGATACAACCATATCAGATAAAGACATAATCAATACTGCCGGATATTTTTCCTTTAAAAAATTATTCATGAATTTTTCTCGTAATCTATCGGCCTCTTTTCTTAGTTCTTTTGCCCCCCCATTGGCAGCTTCCTCATCCATAGAAGTTAGATCCTCAGAAGTTCCAACAGAAGCAAGGAAAAAATTATGAGAGCGATCAAAGAAGTCTAAAAGCAGCTCCTTATCAGTATCTTTTAATAAAACCTGCTCTTTAAACCTGGTCATGGAAATAGCAAACTTATCGAGGTAATCAGTGACACTTTCCATTTCATCGGCCAATCGAACAATTGCCTGGGCCTCAAAAGATTGCTTTTCTGTTAAATTCTTTTGAATTACTTCCCCTAAAAAGATAGTTAGATCTTTTTGTAAAATATCCATATCATTTTCAATCTTTTTAATCTCTTTTAATTGGCCTGCAACAAGTTTGTCCTCCAAGATATAGTCTCTTGCTAGCACAAACATATCATCGACTCTTTTTCTAAAAATTAAAATTTCTTTCTCTGCCTGAAGTAAAGCAGTAGGGGCCATAAATATTGCTGTCACCCCAAGGGCCTTTAATTGATCATCTCCCTCTCCTGCCTCTTTTCTCTCTGGTAAGACCCAACTAACAAATCGACCTAATTGCGTTACGAAAGGAAGGAAAACAAGAGTTGCAGTAACATTAAAAATAGTGTGTCCACTAGCTATGTGAACAGCAATATTTGGTCTCTCTCCCGCTGCATTTAACAAGTTTGGATCACCAGGAATAAGCCAATTGATGAACTCAATATAGTAGGGAAAAATCGATAGCATGATTACGACCCCTAAAATATTAAACGATGCGTGTGCCAAAGAGGCCCTTTTGGCATTTAAATTTCCACCAACTGACGCCAATAAAGCGGTAATAGTGGTCCCAATATTTTCTCCTAGCACTAAGGCCGCGGCAGTATGAAATTCAATAACTCCAGAGCTGGCAAGCGCCATGGTTAAACCTAGCATGGCAGAAGAAGACTGAATGATCATGGTCAAAATTGCGCCCATTCCAGCACATGCTAGATAGGAGACATAATTTTGCTCACCAAAAAAGGACATCATCTCTAGAAATTCTGGCATCTTGCGAAGTGGCTTGAAGGAATTAGACATAATTTCCAAACCAAAAAAGATAAGACCTATTCCAAAAAGCAACCGTCCTGTCTGCTTAACTTTGTCACTTTTCCCAAACAGAGTTGGAAATATTCCAAGTCCTATTAAAAGTAGTCCGTATTTCCCTACTTTTATGGAAATAATCCAACCGGTAACAGTGGTTCCAATATTGGCACCAAAGATCACCCCTATGGCCTGAGATAAGTTCATCAGACCAGCATTCACAAAACCAACAACCATAACTGTAGTAACAGATGAGCTCTGCACCAACATCGTTACGACTACACCAACCGCCACTGCAAAAAACCGGTTATTAGTTAGTACATTAATGGCATTTTTAATTAAATCCCCAGCAACAACTTGCAAAGAATCCGACATGTTTTTCATGCCGTAAAAAAAAAGCCCTAATCCGCCTAAAACACTATAGATAATTTTAAAAGCTTCCAAAGTTTATTTCCTTAATTGGTAGTCATCTTAGCAAAAAAAATAGGTATAATAATGTAGAGAATCGTATCTCTAATTAGGTAAAATAAAAAGAAATATAAAAATGCCTTTGGCCCTTTATAAAAGAGCTTTTCTAGCCCCATAACCTGGGCCTTTTTTGACATCTGAATCATAAATTTGGATTTACCCCAATGGCGGACAAAGAAACTAATCGCCCCATCAATTTTCTTATCGAATTTAAGGGCAAACTTTTTGCTCAACTGAATAGGCTTTAAAAATAGAGAATTAACCACGTTTACGCTCCTTAGCGATTCCTATCAAAAAAGAATGCTAATGTGAATCACTCTACATTTCCATGACAATTTTTTTTGAATTGAGTGCTAAAAATTGCTTATATTATGATTAGCCAGCTAAAACTTACCCACCTCCCAGCGGGGACTCCATCCAATCTTTTTCCCCATAAGGAATATTTTCATATTTCTACCTGTCAAAGGGTGCTTTATCTAGGTTTTAACTTCATTCCTCACCAATATATTCAAAAATATAACCATGAGGCAAAAATTTACGCAGGAAGCAATGCTTATAAATTCCTACTTGAGACCATCTGTGGGTTAAAAAGTAAAATTGCCGGAGAAAATGAGATCGTCTCCCAATTCAAGACCGCTTTTGCAAATTATCTCTCCCAGGAAAATAGAGATCCCAAACTTATCAAAGTATTAGAAAAGTTGTTTCAGGATGCCAAAAAAGTAAGAACCCTGCATTTAGCAAATGTAGGGCAGCAATCCTATGCAGGGATAACCAAAAGACTATTAGAAACAAAGGGACAAGAGAAAAATATCCTACTGGCCGGAAATGGAACGCTGTGTCAGAACTTAGTAAAAATACTGAGAAAGAGATTTAAAATATACGTTACTGGCCGGAACCAAGGGAAAGTAGAGAAATTCTGCCACATAAACGACGTAACTCCAGTAAAATGGCTTCACTTTGATAACTGGAGTAACTTCCCCCTTATCGTAAACACTATTGGGGCCAAAGAAATCATCTTTGATGACTCCTTTTTTAACTTATGGATGGATAAAAACTCAACGCATGCAACGCGCAAATTTATTGATTTAGGATGTCCCTCTGTGCTAAATACCAAGCATGGATTGGAACAAGGTGTCGCAAGATTAAAAGATGTTTTTGATAAAGGCGACATCATGGACCGAGAAAAAGAGGCCAAAATCGTAAAGGCAAGAGTTACCATCGAAGAATTGACGCTACTTCGAACTTCAACTTTTGCTCAGCGGGTTACAACCGGCCTTGAGGAGCAAAGATTTGCCTAAAATTTTTAAGGTTGGCACAAGGGGAAGCTTACTTGCACTAACCCAATGCCAACAAATCGTGAATACCTTATCAGAAAAAACTGGTGCCTCCTTTGAGCTAGATATTATCAAAACTCAAGGGGATCTAAATACCTCCATTCCCCTCTGGCAAATGGAAGGACAAAACTTCTTCACTAAAGAATTAGACCAGGCCTTAATAGAAAAAAGAGTTGATCTGGTTGTTCATTCCTATAAAGATCTTGGCTCCACTAGACCTCCTGAGATCGAAATTGCCGCCATAACTAAAAGAAAATACTCCCAAGATATCTTGCTGATAAAAAAAGAAACAATCAAAAACTTAAAAAATATCGAGACCTTCACGGTCGGAACCAGCTCCCCTAGAAGAATTGCCAACACAACCTTTCATCTAAAGGATTATCTTCCTGGTATTAAAAGCATCAAAACTGAAACTCTAAGAGGAAATGTTAATACCAGAATTGGGAAACTACAAAGTGGCGAATACCAGGCAATTGTCCTCGCCCTGGCGGGAATTGAACGACTGGCCTTAAGTGAAAAATCAAAACTAGAATTAGTCCCTCTATTAAAGGGACTAAACTTCATGGTTCTCCCTTTAGCTAACTTCCCCTCTTCTGCTTCTCAGGGAGCTCTAGCAATTGAAGTCTTAAAAGAAAATACCGAATTAAAAGATCGTCTCAAGGTCGTTAATGATGAAGACACCACTCAAGAGATAAAAAGAGAGCGCAAAACTTTCAATGAATACGGTGGCGGATGTCACCTAGCGGTAGGAATCAACGTTAAAAAATCAGGTCCTTTTTATCTTCATGTTCATCAGGGAGAATTTGAGGGCAAAAGAGTTGATCTAAAAAAGCTGGAAAGAACTGATGATATTACTATCCCAAAAGGGATGCCTTGTTTCATTGGTATGCAACAAGGTGATCAAAATGAAGTTGTTTATGACCGACTCATTTTAAAAAGGCCTCTGACTCCCACAATAAAAAATCGTGCTCATTTCTATATTACCTCTGCTCATTGTCTTGATGCTTTAGAGCAAGTTTATGATGGAGGAAGTATTTGGGCCGCCGGCAACAAAACCATGAAAGGCCTAATCCAAAAAGGATATTGGGTGCAAGGATGTGCTGACTCACTCGGCGACGAGGTAATTAAAGAACTTAAAGATTCTAAAGTAATCCAAATGATGCTTGAAGACCTTTCATGGAAAGTTTTAACCAATGATGAAAGCAAATCAGAAATAGGTGAAATAATTTCATCTTATACCAGAGAGATAAAAGAAGCTGATAAAAATATATTAAATTGTCAGGCCTTCTTTTGGACCAGTTTTTTCCAATACCAACAATACACCCTTAAGTTCCCTGAGATAAAAGACAGACATCATGCCTGTGGTCTCGGAAAAACCTTGCAACAATTCAATGATGAGGGAATTAAAGTAGTCCCCTTTTCAGGTTTTAGAGAATTTTTAAATTATATGAAGGATGAAGATCGTGGATAAGAGTACAGAACTTTTTAATATTTCCAAACAACTTGTACCAGGTGGAGTTCACTCTCCAGTTAGAAGCTTTAAAGGGCTTCCTATGACCCCAAAGTTTTTTTCAAGAGGAAATGGCGCTTATCTTTATGATATTGAAGATAATTCTTATATTGATTTTTGTATGAGCTTTGGACCTTTAGTCCTAGGACATAAAGATCCTGAGGTGGAAAAAGAATTAGTACAATCCTTGGAGCGAGGATGGACTTACGGGGCATGTGAGCCTTACTCACTTGAGCTGGCCAAGTTTTTAGTAGAAAAAATATCTTTCATTGATCAGATTAGATTTGTTAACTCTGGGACTGAGGCAGTAATGACTGCCCTAAGACTTGCCCGTGGAGTTACTGGGAAAAATAAAATTATAAAATTTAATGGCTGCTATCATGGCCATACTGATGCCATGTTAATTAAAGCAGGATCGGGACTTGCCGGAACCAGTGAAGCATCTTCAAAAGGAATCACTCCAGGAGTTGCTGCTGACACCTTAATTTTAGAACTAGGTGATCTTGAAGGTGTCTCTAATTGCTTTAAACAATATAAAAATGAAATTGCTGCCATCATTGTTGAACCACTTCCGGCCAATAACGGACTTTTAGTTCAAGATAAAAGTTTTCTTCAAGGACTTAGAGAGCTCTCAAAAGAAAATAATGCGCTATTAATTTTTGATGAGGTCATCTCTGGCTTTAGAGTCGGACTTGGTGGCATGAGTGAATACTTAGGTATTACTCCAGATATCGTAACTTATGGGAAAGTGATCGGTGGTGGCCTTCCAGTAGGGGCAATAGCAGGATCTAAAACTATAATGGAACACTTGGCGCCCGTTGGCGAGGTGTACCAAGCAGGAACTCTTTCGGCCAATCCACTGGCCATGGTTGGAGGACTTGCTACCTTAAAAAAACTCACTCCAAAAGCTTATGAAATGATGAATGAGAACACTAAAAAGATCAAAGATCTTTTTGAAAAATGGTTATCGGAGTTTAATAAAGGGCAGTTCTCCCACTATAAGGTAAAAACCCATAGTTCTTTATTTTGGTTAATACCTACTGACAAAGAAATTACAAATGTTAACGAAATTCCCTCAGATTTAGGTGAGCAGTTTTCCCCGCTTTTTAGTGAACTATTAAGCAGAGGAATTTATCTATCTCCTAATGCCTACGAAGTGGGATTTATTAGTCTGGCCCATAATGCAGATGTAATTTCAAAGCTAAAAAAGAGGCTTTTTGATTGAAAGATAAGACAAAACTCTTATTTACTCTATCCCTTATCTGGGCCCTATTAATATTAGCAATCGGGGCCTGGTGGTCATATCTACTTTTAAAAGGTGGGCAGACTACTAATATGATCAAGTGGGAAGGTGGAACCTTTTTTCTTCTTTTAATTTTAATTTCAGGAACGCTGCTTTTTTTATACCTCAAAGATATGAGAAAAAACAAAGCGCTACAGGCATTTTTCTCTTCTATGACTCATGAACTTAAAACGCCTCTGGCCAGTATCCGCTTACAAGCAGATGCTATAGACAACTACATTAAATCGTTAGATCACAAGGTTTTAAAAACACTATCTAATCGAATGATTGAAGACACCCAAAATCTTGAAATTCAAATGGATAAGATTTTACAACTATCTAGAATCGAACAAGGTGGAAATTTAAATCCTACTTTTATAAACCTTCAGAGTTTCCTTAATCACTCCATAAAAAAAATGGGCATGGGACTCGACATAAATATGACTTTTGATAAAGATGTCCAACAGATTATGGCCGATGAATTTGCCTTAGAGCTTATTTTAAAAAATCTCTTAGAAAATACTAAAAAACATTCAAAAATTAACAAGGTCGACATTTCTACAAAAAAGACTCCCATGGGAATGATGCTAACTTATAATGATTATGGAATTTTTAAGGGCGAACAAAAAAAACTGGGTCAACTCTTTTATAAACACAATAGCTCCTCAGGTTCTGGTATTGGACTTTATTTGGCCTACAGACTTATGCAAAAGATGGGTGGCCGACTAGAATTCATCTTTCATCCTAATCTCTCTTTCAATTTATACTTCAAACTTCCGGAGGCACAATGAACACCAGACCTGTCCTCATAGTAGAAGATGAAAAAAACTTAGGTGACACACTTTTTGAATACCTAAAATCTATAGGCCATGACTGCTACAAAGCGGAAAATTGCCAGCAAGCAAGAGAAATATTTTTTTCTAAAAACCCATCCATTGTCCTCATGGACATAGGACTACCGGACGGAGATGGAATCTCCTTGGCGCAAGAATTTAGAAATAAAAGAAAGGATTTTGTCTTATTATTTCTTTCCGCCCAAAACGACCCTGAAATGCGAGTAAAAGGACTTGAAATCGGCGCAGAAGATTACATTACCAAGCCGTTTGCGCTAAAAGAGATCACTTTAAGACTGGAGAGGATTTTAAAAACTCAAAATCACTTTGCAGTCCTTCCAGAGGTCATGACTCATGGTAAATTAAAAATTTGGTTTAAACGCTATGAAGTTGAAGATGCCAATGGCAATATTCTTTCTTTAACTAGAAAAGAATGCGAAATCCTTGAACTCCTTTACCAAAACAAAAACCAGGCAGTTAACCGAAATATAATCTTACAAAACATCTGGGGCGAGGAAAGATTCCCCTCAAACAGAACTGTTGATAACTATATCGTAAAACTTAGAAAGTGGTGTGACACTGATGATACCCATATCCTACAAATTAAGAGTATCAGAGGCATTGGCTACCGTTTAGTATTAAACCCAGGAGAACATAATGGGCCTATTTGAAGACAGAAATATTACAGCATCCGGAAAAACTAATATTCCAGTTTGGTTTATGAGACAGGCCGGTAGATATCACGAGCACTATCAAAACATCAAAAAAGATTCTGACTTTATGACTATGTGTAAAACCCCAGAACTCGCCTGTGAAATTACCATGGGACCTATCGATGAGTTTAAATTCGATGCGGCCATCCTTTTTTCTGACCTGCTATTTCCCCTAGAACAACTAGGCATGGGTCTCTCCTATGAGCTCGGCCCTCCATCTCTTAGTTTTAAAATTGAGAGTATGGAAGATTTAAAAAAATTAAAGCTAACAGAAAAAGCCGAAACTTTTTATAATTTTCAAAAGGAGGCCCTCACGCTACTAAAAAAGAGACTTCCCCAAGAAAAAACGCTCCTCGGTTTTACCGGGGCCCCTTGGACTCTTTATGCTTATGCTGCTGAAGGATCCCATGCAGGAAACCTTATAAGCTCTAAAAAAGGCCTTTACGATGGAAGATTTCATGGTTTCATGGAACTTCTGCTACCACAACTTGAAGAAAATTTAAAAATCCAAGCAGAAGGTGGGGCCGATGCTCTTTGTCTTTTTGATACTGCAGTTGGAGAGCTCGATCGTAAACACTTCAATGAATTCGTCATCCCCTATCTTAGAAAAATCACTCACAACTTAAAAAAGTCATATCCTGATAAAAAAATAATCTATTATTCCAAACATACTCACTTAGATTATCTAAGAGATTTGGAAGATGAAAACATTGATGTCTTAGGAATTGATTGGCGAGTGAATCTCAATGAGGCGCTAAATACGCTAGGAAAAGATTACTATATTCAAGGAAATCTAGATCCCTCCCTACTTCACCTTCCTTGGGAAATCCTGGAGCAAAAATGGATGAATCTTTGGAGCTCGCTCGATGAAAACACACCATTTAACAAATGGATTCTAGGTCTAGGTCATGGAGTATTACCAAAGACACCAGAGCTAAACGTTAAAAAATCAGTGGAGCTTATTCACCAAAAATTTATGTACTAAATGGACTATTACAAAAGGTAAAACTCTACTCCTTGGAACGGCCAGAGCATCCTTTAATCTTTGGCCAAATATTCTTTACAAAACTTACTTAGCACAAGAGGAACTCCCTCTGCCACGGGACAATCTTTTTCATTTTTTCTAACTGGATTGTACTCTGCCGTTAAAGTATCAAGATTTTGCAATTCTGCAAGTGGAGACAAATCTCCAATGGCATTAAAAAACACATGAACTTTTCTAAGTTTTGTAAGGCCGGAAAGAACCGATATTTTTCCAATTATGTTACCTTTTAAAAATATGACTTCAATCGAGGTCATATCGGCCAATGGGGAAATATCGTTTAACATATTCCAATTTAGTTTAAAGGTAATAAGGTTGGAAAGGTTTCGCAGGGACCCGAATTTTCTAATTTTATTAATACTTAAATCGAGAACTCTTAAGTTAACAAGGTCCTTCAAAGGCGCTACATCTTTAATTTTATTTCCTGCTAGATATAATTTCTTAAGATTTATTAAATCAGACAAAGGAGTTAAATCTTCAATGAATTTGTTCTGACTTAGATCTAATATTTCAAGTTCTCTAAAATATTTAAAAACACTGATATCTTTTATCTCTTTAGTGTTGTTGACCTCTAGAACCTTTAAATTCGCTCTTTTTTCGTTGAGCTCTTCACAACTAAACGCCCTGGTCTCTATCTTTATATAAGCAAGTGTAACCTTTTCCTCAACGGATAGATCTCCGTTGCAATAATCCAAAAAACTTCCAAAGGCACTTCCTGCAAATAAAAAGATACTAACTATAAATAAATTCTTCATGATTACCCTTCCGTTTAAGTCAACTACACCCATCGGAAAGACTATTTTTTTATTAAATTATAAATACTATTAATTTATAAGAAGCCGTCTATAATAAAAAAAAGGATAATTTACTTATGAAAAATATTTTTTTTATAATAATTCTTATTTTTTCTTATAACTCTCATTCAAAAATTTGTAATAAAAATGGAAAATGCTGGGACTCAAGAACTATGGCCAGAATGAAAAAGAGCTATTGTGCTGCTATTGGAAAAAAAAGATTTGAAATTGCTAAAATTAATAACACAATAATGAGAACTGAAGGTTTTGATCTAAGAGAAAACTTTGATCTTATTAATTGTTATAAAAAATCGCTCCCTCTAAATATCTCTCAAACCATCATCATGAGAGACAGGTGGCCTGGAGATCTCTCCCCTTATCTTTGCTATGCCTCGCGAAATACAAATCTAAAAGATCTTAGATGGGTCAAAGAAGGAATAAAAAAAAGACGATTTCATTGGAACAAATATTTAAAAACGTATGAATTTGCCCTAAGAAATCGAGCTAAATTCGCTAAATATTGCAACAGATCTGCCCCCTACGGGGCACGTTTTAGAAATTGAAGCAGGGGCCCCTAGGCCATAATCGAAAGACCGGAATCAACGTAGAGAATTTGGCCTGTCACACGACCTGAAAGTTGTGAGGCCAAATAAACAGCAGTTCCCCCAATATCATCAGGAGTAACCCCTTTTTTCATTGGAGATCTCTCTTCGACAACCCTATTAATTTCTCTAAATCCTTTAATCGCTGAAGAGGCAAGCGTTCTAATTGGTCCTGCGGAAATACAATTAACTCTAATGTTTTCTGGGCCAAAATCATGAGCGAGATATCTCATAGAAGCTTCAAGCGCGGCCTTAGCAACACCCATTACATTGTAACCATCTGCAACTTTTTGAGAACCATGATAAGTTAAGGCCATAATAGAACCACCGGGGTTCATTAAGTTTTTCAAATAATTTGAAAGCCCAACTAATGAAAAAGCTGAAATATCACAGGCCATGGCAAAGCCTTTACGGGAAGTCTGAGAGAAAGCAACTTTTAAATCTTCTCTATCTGCAAAAGCTAGTGAGTGAACGATCACATCAAAAGTACCCCATTTTTCTTTAATAGTATCTCGAAGGCGAGAATAATGAGCATCGTTAGTAACATCCATTTCTACTATAAAATCAGTATCTAATTCTGTTGCCAGAGGTTCTACTCTTTTTTGCAATTGTTCATTTTGATAAGTTAAAGCAATCCTCGCTCCTTGATCTCTTAAGGCCTTAGCAATTCCCCAAGCAATGGATTT
>QNFX01000007.1 GCA_003650125.1 Campylobacterota bacterium | reverse complement strand
TTGAAAACAAATTTCCATTTAGTTGAAACTCCAGGCCCTGTCTCCATGGTCATTCTAAACTTAGAGGCCGTGAAACGGGGATCTTCTCCACCAGGAGCAAAACCTAAATTACTGTACCCCTCAGTCCTAATCCTTCCAAACATGGAAAAATTTAGGTAATCCTTCCACTTTAAACCGGCAAAAGCAGCAGTTGAGTTAAACAGAACTAAAAAAGCCCCCAAAATTGTTGCAAACTTCACTAAGAAACCCCTTTTTAAAGATAAATAGTTTTTTGTTATCATCTTATACTTGTCAAAAGGTCGTTAAATTTTCAATGATTATTCAATGGTATCTTTAATGAGAAAAATCATTCTTTTAATAGTTTTGTTGCCCTTGGCATCAAATGCCAGGAAGAATCATTTCTCTCTAGGCCTTGAGGCCTTCAATCAATTTACGGGAAAAACCCAAGTCAACAATGAAGGAACACTAAACTATTTTAGTCCTCAGTTATTTATTGCCTCGGAATATTTTATAAATATAGATAAAGAAAATAACTTTTCTCTTCATCCAAATATTAGCTTTGGCATTCCTAGAACTAATGGAGATGAAAACACCCATAGCATGACGATTGTCGGCTCTTTCGCCGCAGGGTGGACCTTAGATCAGTTTCTTTTACAAGTAGGCCTTGGACTTGAGCTTAATTTAATTTGGGCCAATGGAGGAACTGAACGCTTAAATAATGGTGATACCTACACCGACTTTTGGCTTCCCTCCGGACTTCACACCTCTCGTAATCTAATTATTAATTTTTCAGGAGACTGGTTTTTTCTCTACAACTGGGCACTAAGAACTGGCGGTTATGTTTATAACCTTGAAAGCAGTCACAAAAGATCTCTCAGTTATTTTTTTGGAGTGCATTATCATTTTGGAGCTGAGAAATGAAAAAGTTATTGATCTTTTTTTTATTTACCTCACTTCAAGCTCATGCCTTCACTTTCAACAATAATATTGAGGCCAGATTTGAAGACCCAAGTATCGTGGTCAATATTAATGGAGCAGATTGCGAAAACAGTCAATTAGATCCTGATACGCTCTATCAAATGGCCTACGATGCGGTCACCGATTATTGGAATCAAGTCCCCTCCAGTTCCTTGTTTTTAAAGATGGGAACCATTACCGAGGATGCCACTAATACCTTTTACACTGAACCTATTTGTTCTTCGCAAGATCCTTGCGTTCCCAACGAAAATATAAAAGTTGATAAATACATCCTCATCTCCTGTAACGATGATCCTCAAAATTTCCCATCAAAGAATATCCTTGGTTTAACCCTGACAAATAATATTTCTGGGGGATATATAAGAGGGGCACTCTTTCTTTTAAACGATACTCCGGGAAATCTTTTCAATGATCTATCCCGCGATGAAATCGTGGCGGTGATCGCTCATGAAATTGGCCATGCCGTAGGACTTGGGCATTCTCCAACAGAAGATGCCTTGATGTATTTCTCTTTAATTCCTAAAAGAAGATCAGTGGGTGGTGATGATATTGCAGGGGTCACCTATCTCTACCCTAAAGAACAGCCCTTTGGAATAATTAGTTGCGCCTCAATTGATACTGGTGGTGGCCCTCATTTTTTCTTTCCCTTTTTACTCGGACTTGCATTGATTAGTTTTATTATAAGAAAGGTTAAAATATCATAATGAAAATCATAATCCTGTCTCTACTATTTTTATCTCTTGCACAAGCAGGTGAAATAAATTTTGGCCAAGAGATGAAACTTGGCCCGGAAAAAATTAATCTCGTTAATTTCGAATCTAAGATTAAACTTAATTGGCTTAAAACCATAAAAGATCCCATCAATTTAAACTACGTAGTCAAGGCCGAAATATACCCTGAAGATCCCAACACTTTATTTTTGACCCTGAGAGGGGGCGGAATTACTCTTTTAGATATCAAAAATCCTAGCACTCCTAAGTTAATTCAACACTGGAATGAAAAGAACTTGGATATGGAGGGACAGGATCGACTGGGAAATCTATTTATTTCCATTGCCAGAAAAGGCGAAATCTTTATTTTTAAGATTTTAAAAAACCGTAAGATAAGTAAGGTCGGGCAACTGAGAATTCCTCACCTTCGTTTTTTTCAACTTCCAATTGCTTTTATAATCCCTGCATTGCATACACGTATCTACAGGGATAAAAAAGAGAATGTATATGCTTTAATAACTTGTCCTTGGAGTAAAAAGCTCGTCTCTGTGGATATTACAAATCCTAAACATCCAGAATATATTTCATCCATTAAAACCGATATAAAGGGAGTCGAAGGAATTCAAATTTATAAAGATCATGCTTATTTAGGTGGATTTAGGTCAAATTTTTTAAAAGTTTACAATATCTCTGACCCAAAAAATATGCACCTGGTTCAAACACTTCATGATGAACACTTTTCACAAATGGTTCCAGAAATGAACTCTATTCATCCTGATGTTTTATTCACGGCCCTTTGGGGAAAACCTGGTGGCCTGGCAGCTTTTTCTTTAAAAGAACCTAATAAAATAAAACTTTTAAGCAAGGTCATTGCTACATCATTTAATCGGGCAAACCGAGTAAAAATAAGGAAAAACCTGGCCCTTTTACCTCTGGAAGAAAAGGTGGGTGGTATCGGAATAGTAAATATAGGTGATCCTAAAAACTTAAAACTTGAACTCTCGATGACTAATATCCCCGGAGTTTTAAAACCCTATACTTTAAATTTTAAAGACAATTATGTTTATCTATTTGGCAGTGAAACCAATTCAATGGCCATTTTAAGATTCACCCATGATTAATTTAGAAAAGGCCTCACCTCTTTCTACATAATTTTTAAATTGATCAAAAGATGGAAATGCTGGAGAAAAGATTAAAGTACCATTAGACTCTTTGTGAGCTTCTTCTATCGCCGTTTCTAACTTGTAACAACTTATGGCAAAAGCTTCATCACCAATTTCTCTCGCAAGAGAATCTGTAGTTTCGCCAATTAGAAAAACCTTATTAACATGTTTTTTAATCTCAGCTAAATGAGGAAGAATTGAATCACCCTTGCCTCTTTTTTGTCCACCCAAGATCAAATAGATATCTCCCTCAACCGAGCTTATCGCCGTTAAGGTTGCATCCCAGTTGGTACTTTTAGCATCGTTAAAGACACAAAGGGGAAAATCACTTTCTAAATACTGCATTCTAAAAGGAACACCGCTTAATGAAGAAAGAGTCCCTTCTGCTTTTTTAAGATCAAGACCTAGAATATTTAAGATTTCATAAATCACATAGAGATTTTTTAAATTGTGTTTACCGGGAATCTTAAAATTTGTTAGATCCCAATCCATTTCAATATCACTTAAATCGATTCGCTTTCCAGGACCTTTGTAGGGAACTTCATTAGTATATAAAAAACTCTCACAATTTTTGGTGATATTTAATTTGGCGCTAACATAATCTTTAAAATGATCATATCTCTCACCATGATTTTGACTTATATTTAAAATGGCCGCCACCTTGGATTTAAAACTCTCCATTGCTTCCAACTGAAAGCTTGAAAGTTCTAAAACAATATATTCTGCCTTCTTTTTCCAGAAAGGATAATCACAAAGTGGAATTCCAATATTCCCTCCCACAAAAGCAGAGTGTCCCATAGAATTTAATATCTCTCCTAGAAGAGTTACCGTTGTGGTTTTTCCATTGGTTCCCGTTATGGCAATAATAGGAGCATCTACATATTTAAAGCCAAGTTCAATTTCTGACCAGATAGGAACTTTGATATCTTTAAGCAAGGGATGTTTTTTTGAAATACCTGGACTTAGAATAACTAATTCAGTATCCAACTTTATTTCTTCTTGGGAATAACATTTTTCTCTGGGAACATATTTTAAAATTTGCTCTAGATTTGGCCAGAAATCTACTTTTCCCTGACTTATAACAGTAATATCCGCGCCCTCTCTATGGAGTAGCCTTAAGGCAGAAAGTCCTGAAACCCCCATACCAAAAATAGTGACTTTTCTATTTTTCATACTGAGGCAAAATACACCTAACTACCTTTTTCTGGCAAGAAACGATTTGACGCACACAGCCTCCCCTAATTTTTCAATACCTCTTTGAGATTTGCAGGCCTTGAGATATAGAAGATTCTTCATGGATATTAAAAAGCGTTTTCACAACATCAGGGAATTTCTAAAGGGCCATCAAGGATTTTGGTATGAAGAGATTCTAAATGATTATCCCCACACCTTGGATAATTACCCCGATAAATGGATTGAAGACCTTAACCTTTTAAGCTTTGAAGACCTATGGAAAATTGATGCCAAAATAGATTTTTCTCCTCTTGAGGGAGAACTTAAAACACTTATCTTGAAAATCAATTCCTTATCTATTATTCCCCAGGTCGAAGGTGCAAATGAAAACTTACCTCATAAGGCACTCCTGGGAATGAATCAGAAAAAGGTTCATGAAGTATCAAGACTTGCTCCCTATATTGGAAAACTGCAAAAGATACATAGATTTTCCCAAGGATTTGATATTGGAGGTGGTAAAGGACATCTAGCGAGAACTCTTGCTCACTACTTTGCTCTACCAACCATATGTCTTGATCCTGACCTTGATTTAATTAAAGCAGGTCAAAAGCTTTTAAAAAAGATATCAACACCTGAAAATGCCAAGGAAATTTCTTTTATCAATAAATCCCTAGGAACCCATATCTACAACCCTGATATTGTGGCAGATGAAAATGAACTTAAGCTTGATAATGAGACTCTCGCTATAGGGCTTCATACCTGTGGGCCTCTTTCTTTAAGATTAATGGAAAGAGCAAAAAATCTTATTAACATTGGATGTTGTTATTTAAAATTAAATCCTGAGAGTGAAATAAATATTTCAAAAACTAGTAAAGAAGATCCTCTTACCTTTTCTAAATATTCTCTCGCTCTGGCATCACGAGGTCATGGTGGCATCTCTTTTATTGATTTTATGAATAAGTGGAAAGTGAAAAGTTTTCGCTACAGTTTACACTTACTGCTTTATGAGAAGTTAGGAATCAAAAAGTTTATAACCGTAGAAGGATATCCGCTTAAAAAGTATGGTGAGGACTTTTCTGAATACGCCTTAACTAAACTCTCTGAACTAAATATTAAACATAGTTTTGATGCGGCTGATCTTAATAATTTTCATCAGGAATGGAATCCCCTTGTCAAAAAAATGTTCCTGGCCAATATTATTAGATGGCAATTTGGACGCCTCTTAGAGGTTTATATCCTCTTAGATAGGGCCATCTATCTGCAAGAGAATGGATTTAGCGTAGAGATTAATGAGATTTTCAATGAAAGTATTTCTCCTAGAAACATCGCGATATTAGCTTTAAACAATTAATTTTTGCTTGTACTATTTAATCAAAACAAAGGGTACACCATGCAAAAGTTTATTTTAGGCCTAGTCTTTTTTTCCTTACCCCTATTTGGTGGGATGAACCTTCCTTTAAAATTCAAATTAGATAAGACTTTTGAAATGAATAATGATTTTATTAAAAAGGTCTATATTGAAGGAACTATAATGGCCTATCTCCCCGAAGAGTTCAGTAGCGGGGTATTAAATGTAGAACCCTTTTCCCTCAACTCGTGGGTTACCTGGCATGATGACCAAGAATTTGACCTCTCCCTTTCTGCTGAACCGGTAATTTACTATGAGGCCACAGATATTTGTGATCTTGAGATTATTGATTTCAAACTTAACGTAACTGATGTGAGCTCAGACCTCTTACCTACTAAATGGCTACTAAAAAAAGTAAAAAAGCTTGCACGCAAATTTGATAATGGAAAATTCCTATCTGATAAAAAAGAAACATTAATAAAGCTGGGTAATGAGAAATTTAAAGAATTTAGAAAAGATGCCTGTGATGAAGACTAAATACTTATTACTTTTTTTACTATTTTCTACTAGCAGTTATGCTCAAGTCTTATCTCTGCCTTGTCCCGATAAAATGATTGGCCCAGAAAACCTTCTAATCATGCACCTTAAAACAAGTCTTGGAAGTAAACGTATTGAGGGCCCTGCCAGCATTAGATTTGATGAATGCCGAGTGGATTTCACCGAAGAGGGAATCATTCCCTATTTAAAGGTGAAGGTAAAAACTAATGCCAAGTTTATTTTTAAAAAGAAAATTCTTTTTGCCAAAGTCACCAAAGTTATAGATTTAAAATGCTCCTTTAAATCGACAGTGAACACTAAAGTTTTAAAAGACTGCAATTTAAAAAATACGAGCTTCGGTCTTTATCGACTCAAATGCCGGGGCATTCCCCCAATATTCACTAAAATTGTAGAAAAGCTAATTAAAAAGGAAATTAGAAAAAAAGGCGGGCGACTAATTGAGAGAATGTTTTCTAAATTAATTGCCAAGAATGAGTTTTTACAGGAGCTATGTTCTATAGAAAAAAAAGGGGAAAGTTAACTTTCCCCATATTTTTATCTTAAAAACAACATGTCATAATATTTGGGCAGTTGCCAAAGATCATCTGGAACCATTTCCTCAAGAGCATTACAGTTATCAGCAACTTTCTCAGAAAGAGGCAGAAGGTTGTTGGCCAAGGCATTAGCACGTTTTTCTATATCTTCATCTAGTGCTTCAAGAGCTCTATCTAACTCTCTTGAAGAGTCATAGAGATTTTCAATAATCATATTGATTCTCTTATAAATATCTGTCTCTACAGAAGATTCAAGTCCATTAGATTTTCCAGCAGTGATGATTTGAGCAAGTCTTAGTTTGTAATCTAGTCCAGCAGAAAGAACATTTTGGTTAACCATAGAAACAAGGGTTTGAAACTCGATCTCTCGTAGCATGCAGTAATTTTCCATTGCTACATTGTAACGAGTTTCAAGCTCATCTCCTCTAAAGATTCCCTGTTCAGTTAAAAAACTAGTTAGTTTTGAATCTTTAAGCACCCCGAGAGCATCAGGAGTTGTTCTAAGGTTTGGAAGTCCACGTTTTTTGGCCTCAACGACCCATTCGCTACTATAACCGTCACCACCAAAAACTACATCATTTGATCTTCCCATGTAGTGTCTGATCAGCTCAAGTAGTGCCTCATCAGTCGATTTACCGTCTTTCATATAAGATTCAACAAGCACAGTGGCCTCATTTAAAACTTCTGACATAGCGGCATTTAGAATCGTTGAAGGAAAACCAACTGCTTGGCTTGAACCAACAGCTCTAAATTCAAACTTGTTACCAGTAAAGGCAAAAGGAGAAGTTCTATTTCGGTCAGTATTATCTTTTAGCAGGTGGGCCAGTTGCCCCGCTCCACTCTCTAGAAATTTATCATTACTTGGAACGAAGTCTTTTCCTTCTAAAATAGCATCATAAATTTTATCTAGAGTTTCTCCAAGATAAACAGAAATGATACTTGGAGGAGCTTCGTTTGCCCCTAATCTGTGATCATTTCCATGACTGGCAATTGCCATGCGAAGTGCTTTTGAGTTTCTTTTAACTGCCTCAACCACACATGAAACCATTGCTAAAAATCTGTAGTTATCTTGAGGATTTTGACCCGGCTCTAGAAGGTTATGCCCTGTATTGTCAGACATAGACCAATTAAGATGTTTGCCAGAACCGTTAACTCCAGCAAATGGCTTCTCATGAAGAATACCTACAAAGTTATGTTTCTCTGCAACCTTTTTGATAACTGCCATTAAAAGTTGGTTGTGGTCAGCTGCCAGGTTACTATCTTCAAAGATTGGAGCTAGTTCATATTGCCCTGGAGCAACTTCATTGTGTCTGGTTTTAGAAGGAATTCCGAGTCTGTGAAGTTTATAGTCTAGCTCTTGCATGAAAGCTAAAACTCGCTCAGGAACCGTTCCAAAGTAATGATCACTAAGTTGTTGATTTCTCGAAGTTAGAGAACCAAATAGAGTTCTACCGGTCATTACCAAGTCAGGCCTTAGAATATACATGGCCTTATCAATCAAGAAATATTCCTGCTCACATCCACAATTAGAGTAAACATGCTCAGTATCTGTTTTTCCAATGACCTTCATAAATTTAGTGGCCGCTTTATCTAAAGCAGTAATACTTCGAAGGTGAGGAGTTTTAATATCTAGAGCATCACCAGTATAACTAATAAAGGCAGTTGGAATACATAGAGTTTTTCCATTTTCCCCTTCTCTTAAAAAGAGTGGAGAAGAAAGATCCCATGAAGTATATCCGCGGGCCTCAAAAGTAGATCTTGATCCACCATTAGGAAAAGAGGAAGCATCCGGCTCACCTTGAAGAAGCGCGCTAGCTCCTAGTTTTACGATAGGTAAATCGTCTTTTGAGAAAGATAAAAATGAATCATGTTTTTCAGCGGTACTACCAGTTAGAGGTTGAAACCAATGACAAAAGTGAGTGGCGCCTCTTCTCATTGCCCAAGTTCCAACCGCTTTAGCAACTACTTCAGCATGCTCTTTGGAAAGACTTTTTCCAGCAGAGTGAGAGGCAGTATAGGCCTTCAATTCAATTTTGACTTCTTGTGGAATCATATCTGATTTTCGATAATCAAAAACATTCTCTGCATAGTAGTCACTGATTTTAAGGCTTTTACCTTCTCCATCAGTTGGTATATTGATCCTTCTGATAGTTCTGTCTGTGGCCTTCATTCTGGCAGCATTTCGAGAATTCATTGTCGCCGTCATTTTTTCTTCTCCTGAAGAGGTTGGATTCATTTAAAAAGAAATCATTCTATATACTTATACAATATTTTGTCATCAATTTTTTAAGGTTTGGGACACCTGAGAAATTTTTATAGACTTAACTACGAAAGGTAACATTTTTCTCGATTACAGGAGCATTAAAATGTAAATTTTCTATCTCACATGCCTTCACTTTGCCCAAGCAAATAATGGTGATAGAGAATAGAAAGAATAGTATTTTGGCCATAAGGGCCTGCATTTCATTTGGCAACATAGTTAATTTTTTAGTACGTTCCTTTAGATTTAGGAATATATATTACAAAAATTACAGGTTTTGCCAATAGGACCGTTTTATTATGCAGAGCATTGATGACTTCCATTTTGAACTTATTTCCTCACCAGAACCTCTTGAAAGGTCTGCTGAATGGGGTAAACAGAGTTCTCGTGAAGCGCTGGCCGGCTGCCTCAAGAAAATGGGAATAAATTCAAAATCATCAGAAGATCTGACAATTATCGGCCATACCCACTTAGCAAAACATCCTCAAATTACTGCGTCTATTTCGCATACGAGAAAAGTAGGAGCAGCACTAACGTCGAATCGAGACCAATATCCCTCCGTTGGAATTGATATTGAATTTGTAGATCGAAAGATTGCCCATGGGGCAGAGAAATACTTTATAAATGAAGATGATGGAGTTGAGGTGTGGCAAAACATCCTTCTTACATGGACCCTAAAAGAAGCCGCTTTTAAGGCCTTGTCACCATATATCGATAAATTTGATTGGCCTAAGGTCTTGGTGTTAAAGGATATTTGGATCAAAAAAAACCAGTTTGGGCTTAGAGGAAATACTAAAATCTTAGGAAAAACTTCCTCCAGAATTAAGAAAGCGGGAGAGCTGGAGATGATTATTTCTTTTGCTTTTTTAAATCCCCTTCTTTAAATAGGAAAATGATGGAACTCAATAAAAAGGCAATCAATCCACCAACCATTAAGTTTGGCCAAGCAGCGCTGTCCCAAATTAAACTTATTCTAGAAAATGATTTCACCCTTACAAATCAGTATTTCAGAGTACAAATAACAGGAAAAGAATGCGATGGTTTTACTTACTCCACAGGTTTTACCACTATTCATGATGATGATTTAACGGTGTTAGTAGAGGACGTAAAAGTCATTATCGATCCCTTCTCCGCCTATTATTTAAAAAATACCAAGATTGATTATATCCAAGACTTTGCAAATGAAGAGGAAGGATTTGTAGTTATCAACCATGATCAAGAAGACTTCACAGGAAAATTCTGGCGTGAGGCCCCCGAAAAGATTCCGCCACTTATAGACGACAAGAATTCACCTTAGGTCTGCCTACAAGGATCTTACCTGACTCACACAAGGTAAAATCTAAATGCTTTTTAAATTTATATCTTTTTAACGAGTACACTTTGGCCTGAGAGTTTTTACTAGGCCATTTGACTGTTACTTGATTGAGTTTTAAACCTTTCGGTATCCCAAAACTAGATCCTTCTTCATTTTGTGAAGGTGTGGGGCCAAAAGAAGCTTGAACCCATTTTATTTGCTTTCCAATACTTGTGGTTAATACCAGTAAAGACCCAATTCCTCTTATATTAGATTTTCTTCCTCTAAGATAAAACCTAACGGATCTATTTTTATCCCTACTTGTATTTATAAATAAATAAACACGAGGCCTAATGCGTGAATCTCTGATCTTCACTTGCCCTGTGATTAAATCCATTTTTCCATCTTTATTTACATCGATTAGCACTGTTCCTGAAGGATTCGTAATATTAAGCCCTGAGTTACCTGAAATATTTTTAAATTTATTAACATTTATCTGTTCTAACAGATAAAGTCTTGAGCCAGGTGGATTTCCCGAGTCATCTATTAATATATCTAACAGAGAATCATTATTGAAATCCAAAAAATTCCCTCGGCGATCAGATCTGCTTTTATTCCCCCTACCTAAGTCCAGCGCTGAAAAAGATCGCTTAAATTCTGGAGGGAATCCAATACTTATATTTTTCAACAAGGCAGAGCGATCCTTTTTTTCAAGTTCATAATAATAATTAAACTCTCCACTCATGATATCAAATCTAAGGTCACGATTGTAATCACCACATAATGAGAAGAAACTATTTCCTCCGGCACTGGTCTTGGCAAAACCAGAACGACCTCCATAATCTATATATTTTCTCTTTCCCGTTTTTCGATCAATTAAATTAAGCCAGAGCTTATTATTTCTTCCTACACTTGAACTCGTTAAGATATCAGGGTATCCATTTTGATCCACATCACAGGTTGAAACAGCAAGCGTAGGCCCCGCATTTAAAAATATTTCTCTATCTTTTGAATACTTACTTTCTCCACGAAGAACTTCTGAAATATCTGTAAATCTAAATCCTTCGCCTTTTAAAAATTTATCTGGCATGGCAAGTTTAGGGCGATCGGGTTGTCGGGAAAAACCTTTTGGTAAGGGAAGCTTAAATTCACGAAGATATCCAAACCAATTCCCCATATACAAATCTAAATCCCCATCTAAATCAAAATCCAAAAAGACTGCTGACGAAGTCGGGTAGGCGGGGATTTTTAAAAAAGCATTCTTAACCTCTATATATTTAAGTTTACCGTTTTTCACTGTCCCTTTAAATAATTTAAGAGGAGTCGGTGGGATATCTTTTTTTTGGTTAAAAGTTCCAACTAGGACATCTAAAACTCCATCTTTATCTAAGTCTGCAAAACTTAAAAAAGAAGCAGGAAATATCTTTTCAAAAGGTGAATAGTTAAGTTTTTCGAATTTATTATTATTAAATTTATAAAACTGTGGTGATGAATACTGGTCTGGTAAGACCACTAGATCAGTAAGGGAGTCTGAATCAAAATCTACTGCATAAAAGTGTGAACCAGTAATATTTCCTAGACCAAACTCTTTAGTCTGGTCTTTAAAAAGAGAATTATCAACAATAGTAGGCCCATAATTAACTTTTCGCCGTTCCCTTTTTTTAGGTACAGGCCTCTCTTTTGGACTTGAACATCCAAAATTAAAAATCAAAAAAGTAATTACAAGAGTTTTAAAAATCAATAATATCTAAACCATAACCTTCGTTTTTAACTATATCATCACTTAATGACTTTATAGTTGAATCCATATTTTTATTCATTTCTTTTAAATTTTTCTTAAACTTGGCATAACTCTCTCTTAATGAGAACTGTCCTAATTTTAAACAATAGTCTTTTTTCTCTTGAGGTATATTATCATCATTTAAAATACTAGTTGTCCGAGAGATTATCGAAAGGGAGGCATATAATTCCATCGCCATATTAGCAATTCGTTTAAGCGGGAGTTCATTTTCAATTATCTCGGCCTTATACTTTAAAAGAGCATTCTCCGCCTGTAGGGCAAAATCAGAAAACTGACCTGAAAGCTTGGATGCCATCTCGTTAAATTCAGGATGATGCTTGGTTATCATATTCCCACCAATCATTTTAGAAAGTCTTTTTTTGGCGAAGTTAGTTAAGACACCAAGCGATTTGATTGGATCTTTTAAAGCGGTTGATACATCAGATATTTTACCCAGTTCCGCCAAACTCTCCGATGGCCCTTTTAGACCTGATAGAGCTACAAAAGCACGAAGTATTTCATTGGTTCCTTCAAATATTAAATTAATTCGCGAGTCTCGCATAAGTCTTTCGTAAGGATATTCTTTCATATAACCATTACCGGCCGCAATTTGTAGTCCCATATCAACACATTCCCAAAGTGCCTCAGAACCATAAACTTTACAGAGGGCAGATTCAAGATAGTAGTCCTGCATCCCCCTACACATATTTCCAGAAGTCATATAAACCATACTTTCCGTGGTATAGATATTAGCGGCCATCTTAGCTAGTTTTTCTTGAATCAATCCAAACTCTGCGATAGGTCTATCAAATTGCCTTCGATTTTTAGCATGCATGGTGGCCATTTTCATAAGTGTTTTCATACCGCCAGCACATCCAGCACCTAGAGACAGTCGGCCATCATTTAAAATATTCATGGCCAGTTTAAAACCTTTTCCCTCTGCTCCTAAAATATTTTCTGCCGGCACTTTCACATTATCTAAATAGACTGAACGAGTCTCCGAGGCCCTGATTCCCATCTTGTCTTCTTTTTTTCCGAAAGAGAGACCTTCCATTCCTTTTTCCACAATAAATGCAGTGATCTTTTCAACTTTTTTGCCATTTTTTTCATGATCAGTTTTACAAAACATCGTATAAAAATCTGCCCTACCGCCATTTGTAATCCAAAGCTTTTGTCCTTTTATGGTGTAGGTTCCATCATCATTTTTAGTGGCCTTGGTTTTAATGGAATATGCATCAGAACCTGAACCTGGTTCAGTTAAACAAAAGGCCGCAAGGCATTCACCTGAAGCAAGTCTAGGCAACCATTTACTTTTTTGCTCATCAGTTCCCTCAAGTAGTAAGGCCTTAAGTCCAATGGCCTGATGTCCGCCAAGCATCACTGCAAGAGAACCATCCCATTGGCAAACTTGTGCAAAGACTCTGCAATAAAGAGAGTAATCTAAATTGAGCCCACCATACTCTTCAGGAATTCCCATTCCATAAAGCCCTAATTCGGCCAGTCCTTGGTAAACTTCTTCAGGTATTTTCGCCTCTTCATCCATTTTTGCGTAATCAATCGTTGCCGCTAGTTTATCAAAAGCATTAATAAACTCTTTTGCCATTTCAGATTGTTCGGCAGAAAAGGCAGGATAAGGAAAAACTCGATTTTCTTCAATTTCACCATAAAATGAGTTACCAACCACTGATTCAAATTTATCATTTTCCATAGTTTCTCCAAAAATACCTGACGATTATAATCAAAAGTAAGCAAATAATCCCCCCTCTTTATACCCTCTATAAGTGACTTAAAATAGAACTATTACTAAAGACAACTATTAGAAAAAATTTATGAGTAAATTCAACTTTTTAGGGTTAATTAAAAAATTAAAAGAAAAATTCAGGAAAGAAAAGTCCCCTCCTGAAATACCCGATCAAAATGGGCAATCAAATCCCGCTCTACCACATAGAAAAAGTAAGAGCAGTGGCAAGGATATTTTATCTGATCAAGCACTCATTCATGCTTTTGATCCGGAAAATCGCCATTTCTGGCAAAAGATTTTTGTTATTGCCCTGATTGCTTCCATTACCTATATTTTTGGAAGTTTAGTTGCAACTAAATTGGTCACTATCATCATCCCTAAAAAGGTTGCTCCATCTCTTAATGCCATGGCGAAAAAAGATACTCTTCTCGCAGATTTAAATACTATTAAAAGAGTAAATCTTTTTAATGCCAAGGATGAAAAGGCGAAGAAAAAAGTTGTAAAGAAAAAAAGACTAGAAAAAGATGTTCCTTGTGAGACTGCAAAAGTAAAAAGCTCTCTTTCATTGAAATTAGCAAATACTGTGGCCTTGCAAAATAGAGTCAAATCAATGGCCTTTATTGAAGTAACAGGAAAACCAGCGGCAGGATTTCACGAAACCGATAAAATAGATAACATGGCGAGGGTAGATAAGATTGAAAGACTTATCATCTATATTAAAAATCTAAGAAATAGACAATGTGAATACATTTCAAATGTTGATAAAAAAGCAAAGGAAAAGAAGATTACCATTATGGCACCTGATGAAGGGAAAAAGGCCATCCGTGAAACTATGAAGAAAAAAATTCGGGTAGAAGGAAATAAAATTTTCATCAAAAAATCACTTAAAGAAGAGATGTTAAAAGATATTGGAAAGATCTTAACACAGGCCCGGGCCATACAAATAAAAAATCCAGATGGTTCTTTAGAGTTTAAAATGGTTGAAATCGAGCCCGGTAGTATCTATAGCATGCTAAACTTAAGTAATGGAGACATCATCAGTAAAATTGATGGCAAACCTATTCAAAACTTAAATGATATTATGTCAATGTTTGGCAGAATCAAAAACATTAGTAATTTAAGCCTCACGGTTAAAAGAAACGGCGAGGAAAAAACTAAAGAGTACAGTTTCGAAAACTAAATAGTAGGATAAAAAAATGTTTACAAAAATCCCAATCATTATCACTTTAATGCTCGCTTCTTCTGTTTCCATGGCCCAATTCTCAAAGTACAAGGCCAAAACAGATTATGGTTCAAATACAAAGCAACCAGCGCCACAGGGTAATCCAAAAAAGGATATCTTTGGCCGGTCTGCAGGAATTAATCAGGTTCAAGGAGCTAAAAAAGAGAAAAAATATCTCCAATTAAATCCCGAGACTGCTTTTGGCCCTGAGGTGGTAAGAAGTTTTGATTTTCCTGATATATCTTTGAAAGATTTAGTTAAGCAAATGCAACAAATGACAGGTATTAATCTTATTTTAGATAAGGACCTTAAGGGAAAGATTTCCATCATGGCACCTTCTCCAATTACGGTAGGAGATGCTTGGAAGGCCTTTCTTACAGCTCTTAACTTAAATGGATATACTCTAGTAAAATCTGGTGAGTTTTATAAAATTGTTAACTCCCGAGATATTAGATATACATCAACCAAGTTCTATACTGGAAGCTATACACCAGATACTGAAAACTATGTGATGAGGATCTTACCTCTAAAAAATATTAATTCTACAGAAATCACGAGAAGTTTTAGACCTTTTATGTCTCGATATGGAAGGATTATTGATATCAAGCAAACCAACACTATTATTATTCAAGAGACTGGAACCAATATTAACCGTCTTGTTAGATTAATTAAATTTATCGATATCCCAGGGCATGAAGAATCGCTGCAAATCATTAAAGTTAAAAATTCTTCGGCCCAAGAAATTGCTAAGCTACTAGATCAAATCCTTAAAACAAAACCTAAAGCTAGTACTAGAAGATCCTCATCAGGTGTTAAATCTGGCAGTGAAGGAATCAGCAAAATTATCGCAGAGCCAAGAACTAACTCAATTATTGCGATGGCCAATGCTGTGGGGGCCAGACAACTTAGGGCCCTGATTCAAAAATTAGATGTAAAACTTGTGGCCTCAAGTGCAGGACAAATTCATGTTTACTATCTAAATCATGGTGATGCCGAAACACTGGCAAAGACTCTATCAACCCTAGTAGGGAGTTCCCAAAAGAGTTCTTCTTCAAGGTTTTCCACCAAAGGAACTCCAGCACCGACTCTATTTAATGCGGAAGTTAAAATTACTGCCGATAAATCAAATAATGCTATCGTTGTTACCGCGTCTCCTACTGATTACTTAACTATTAAAAATGTTATTAAGAAGTTGGATATAGCCAAAGATCAGGTTTTTGTAGAAGGAATGTTAATGGAAACGACAGTGGCCAAACAATCCTCTCTTGGAACCAATATCATTGGTGTTTATGGAAGTGGAGCTGCTCAAAAAGTAGGCTTTGTTACCAACCCTAATTTAGTCGGTCTTCTAACTGGTCAAATTGCTAGCATTGGAGGGTTTTTCGCTGGTATCGGTGGCGGTGGTGAAAAAACCATCCAAGGGCCTGACGGGAATGATATTACTGTAAATAGTGTTAATGCCCTGATTACTGCCATCGCGGCAAATACTGATACCAATGTGCTAGCGACTCCACAAATTTTAGCACTTGATAATACCGAGGCCACCTTTGAGGTTGGTGAAACAGTTCCAATTAACTCCAGAGAAGTTGCTCAATCAGGTATAAGTACAACATCTGTCGAGCAACAAAAAGTTGCTTTAACTTTAAAACTGACTCCACAAATTAATAAGGTTACTAGATTTATAACCTTAAAAATTGATCAAAAAGTTGAAGATTTTTCTAAAAGGCCAACTGCTAACAACGACCTTGGTGGTGTGGCGACTACCACCCGCTCTACCATTACTACAGTAGTTGTAAGAGATTTAGATACTATTGCCATGGGTGGACTTATGAGAGATAGGGAAACCGTTGTTGTTAATAAGGTTCCTCTTTTAGGAGATATACCAGTAATTGGTTGGCTATTTAAAAACCGAATTAAAAGTATGGATAAGACCAACCTATTATTCTTTTTGACTCCTCGGATTCTAAGTCCTTATGAAACAACTAATGCACAAAATGTAAAAGATGTAATCAACCGAAGAGCTGCTCACTTAAAAGATATCATGCCTGAGGGAGATACTTTTGAATCTACCATGAAAGGACTCTTTAAAAAGGCCGAACAGCAAGAAGAAGGGGTTTTATATGATCCTGACCATACAAAAAAGTACAAAGATGATTCAGTCGGTGCTCCAAGTGATGAATCTCAATTCCAAGTTCCGGATTATAATAAAATTATGAATGATGTTAATAAGAAGAAACAACCCCCTAAGGCCTAAAAGGATAGAGTTTTGAAAGATCCGGATCAAACCCCCCACGATTTAGAAACACAACCAGAAAAAATTGGCCAGCTTCTCCTTAAGCATACTCAGCTTACGGAGGAGCAACTCAATGAGGCCTTAGAACTACAAGAATCTTCCGGAATGCTATTAGGACAAATCCTTTTGCAAGATGGATATATTCAACCTCACGACATCATAAAAGTGATTTGTTATCAAATCGATATTCCCTATATTCAAGTTATAAATGTAGAGGAAGTTGATCCTGAAATCACTCAAAATATACCCATCAATTATGCCAAACACCAAGAAATTTTACCCATTTTAGAAACCGATTTAACCATCACTATCGTTATGTCGGATCCTTTTAATTTCGACACAATTAATGACATTAGAGAAATATTTAAAAAAGAAGTCGAAATTGTTGTCTCCTCTCCGGCACAAGTACAAAATGGCATCAATCAGGTATATGAAAGGGCCACTAAGACAATGGTGGATACTCTAGAAGAAGAGTTTGATGAAGCACTAGATCTTGAAGGCCCAATTGATATTTTAGATGCCAATGCTGATGAGGCGCCAGTTATAAGATTTGTTAACTCTGTTATATTTAGAGCTGTAAAAGAAAAAACCTCTGATATCCACATAGAACCCTATGAAAAAGAAACCATCTATCGTTTCCGAATTAATGGGATAATGACAGAAGTCCTAAGACAACCAATAAAAACCCACTCAGCAGTAAGTTCTAGAATAAAAGTTATGACCAAAAGTATGGATATTGCTGAAAAAAGGCTTCCCCAAGATGGAAGAATAAAAATTAAAATGGCAGGGAAAGATTTTGATATCAGACTTAGTACTGTTCCCGTGCAAAATGGTGAAAGAATCGTTATGAGGATCCTTGAGAAAGGAAATACGATTATGGGCCTTGAAGCACTAGGTTTTGAAGGAATAGTCTTAGAAAATTTAAATAAATTAATTCAAAGAAAACATGGTGTACTTTATGTTTCAGGACCTACAGGCTCTGGTAAAACAACAACTCTTATGGCAGTTTTAGACAGAATCAATAGTCCTGATAAAATGATTATTACAGTAGAAGATCCTGTTGAATATGAAGTTCCTGGTATCTCTCAAATTCAAGTTAACTCGAAAATAAATTTATCCTTTGCCGTGGCCTTACGGGCCATCGTCAGACAGGATCCAGATATCATCATGGTTGGGGAAACGCGGGATCTTGAAACTGCCACCATGGCGATTGAGGCCTCTCTAACTGGTCACTTTGTTTTATCAACTATTCATACCAACGATGCCGCCTCGGCCCCTAACCGTTTAATTGATATGGGAGTTCAACCATTTTTAATTGCTTCATCGCTGATAGGGATTCTTGCCCAAAGACTTATTCAAACTCTTTGTGAAGAGTGTAAAAGGCCTCATGAAGTAAAAGAATCGGATAAAGACCTCTTAGGGGTAGATGCTATTCCATCTGATGCCACAATATTTGAAGCGGTTGGTTGTCAAAAATGTAATTTTAAAGGTTATACCGGCAGAACCACAGTATCAGAACTGCTTTTGATCTCTGATGAGATTAAGGCGCTTGTTTTACAAAAGGCAGATGCAGGCCAAATCAAAAAAATGGCGATCTCTCAAGGAATGGAAACGCTTCGAATCAGTGCTGTTAGCAAAGTCTTTAAAGGTAGCACTTCAATTGAAGAGGTTGTTCGGGCCATCAACGTTGAAGAAGAATTCATCGAAGAATAGCCAATCTGCATTTTTAAGTTTAAATTTTTCATATGGCGTTATTCAGTTACAAAGGTTTGAAATCCAACGGTCAAGAAGTTAAAGCAAGCATTAATGCCGATAATGAGTCCCTAGCAAAACAAAAGCTTCGGAATATGGGCATTATGCTTATCTCCATCAAAGAAGAAAAGTCCGATGCAGGTTTTAAAAAGAAAGGAATGACCCTTGGTAGCTCAATCAGTACAGAGGATATCTCTCTTCTCACCCGACAGTTAGCAACGCTAATAAAAGCAAGAATAACAGTAGTTGAATCACTCTCTGCTCTAGAAGATCAAACAGATAATCAAAAACTTAAAGTAATTCTCTCAGAAGTTAAGCAAAAAGTTAACGAAGGGACTTCCCTGGCCAATGCTTTTAAAGATTATCCTAAGGTTTTTAATAACGTTTATACTAATATGGTGGATGCTGGGGAGCAATCTGGTACCTTAGATTTAGTTCTAATCAGACTTGCTGAGTTCTCTGAAGGACAAGTTCAGCTTAAAAATAAAATTAAAGGGGCCATGGTGTACCCCCTTATTATGATAATTGTTGGATCCTTGATGATGGGGATTATCTTTGTTTTTGTTATCCCTAAAATAACCAAAATTTTTGTCTCTATGAAAAAAGAGCTCCCACTGCAAACAAAAATCAGTATTTGGATTTCTGATTTTACAAAAGATTACTGGTGGGCAATGTTAATTGGTCTTTTTGTTTTTTGGAATGTCTTCACTCGATACATCACAACAAAAAAAGGTGAGAAGCAATGGCATCGGGTATTACTTAAGATGCCCATTGTTGGCAACCTGGTCACTATGATTAACGTAAGTCGTTTCGCCTCTACTTTATCGACTCTATTGCAATCAGGTGTTCCCATTCTTACCGCATTAAAAATTGTGTCCAACCTAATTGGTAATGTTCATATGCAAAAGGCGGTTCTAGATGCCAGAGAGTCTGTGTCTGAGGGGCAATCTCTTGCGGCCCCACTAGAGAGGTCTGAACTTTATCCATCGATGGTAACTCATATGATTAGACTAGGTGAAAAGTCTGGAGAATTAGAGCAAATGCTGGGAATTGTCGCAGAAAATTATGAAGACCAAGTTAATACTAAACTAAGTGGACTAACTTCCGTCTTAGAGCCTATAATGATGGTCGCTATGGGAGGTGCAGTGGGATTTATAATCTTCTCTGTTGTTGCACCAATGATGGAAATCAATCAAGTTTAATTCAAGTATATTAGGAGAAATTTTAAATGAGACATTTGACGCTAAAAAAATTCAATCAGGCCTTACGATCCCAATCGGGCTTTTCACTTATGGAAATTCTAATTTCCTTAACCCTAATGGGAATTGCTGGTTCATTTGTAGCAGGTAAAGTTTTTCAACAACTACATGAAGGAAATGTTAAAGCTGCCAAAATTCAAATGCAAGGACTTGCTCAAAGACTTCAGGAATTTCGTAGACATTGTGGTTACTACCCAACTTCTGATCAAGGGCTTGAGTCCTTGGTCAACAAACCTACTGGTGGTAGAGAATGTAAAAGATATCAGCCTGGTGGTTACTTAGATGGAGATGTCCCTCTAGATCCTTGGGAGGCCGAATATGTTTATATCTCCGATGGAAAAACCTTTAATATCATTTCCTATGGTAATGACAATGTTGAAGGTGGGGAAGATAACGATGCTGATATTCCTTTAAAGAAAAAAAAATAAAAGATTAAATGATAAAAGACGACCGAGGTTTTAGCCTTTTAGAAATTTTAGTGGCCCTAGCTATTGGGGCCTCTATCTATGGGCTTTATGAAGCAGGCTCCCATAGTGGCAGAAAAAACCTTGAGGAGCTAGGTACCAATCTTGAAAGAGCGGTTCGTTATTCAGTTGATGAGTCTGCTCTTAGAAATACCATTGTCCGTATTCATTTTCTTTTCGATACAGACCCCCAAGAATATGCGGTTGAATTTGGCCCTGATGATTCCTTTGTCCTTCCGATTATTAAAGGAGGTGGAAGTGAAGGTGTTTCCCTTAAGGATCGAGAAAAATATGTTAACCAAATTCAAAAATTAAATAAAAGCTTTAATTTAGTTAAAGAGTTTGATGAAAAAAACAGACAAATTTCAGATAATATCTCTGTGATTGGAATAGGAACCTCACTTAGTGAAGAGTTAATAACCGATTTCCATGCTTCAATATATTTTTATCCCTCAGGGGAAAAAGACAGTGTTATTATTATTTTAGGGTCGGAAGAAGAGGTAATGTCGATCACGATTGATCCTTTTACCCTCGAAATGGAACGAGAGTATCGGGCCTTTAGTGTTGAAAAATATGACAAAGATTTAATACTGGCCCAACAAAAAGAATTGGCCGAAGAGTTATTCAATGAATGGATTAAAAAGAAATGATCATGCTTTTGCCCTAATTGAAGTCATGATCGCTCTTTTCATCTTTGCAGTCTTTATGGCAGTGTTTGCTACCACCCAAGGTTACAACCTTTCAGACTCTATGCAAATGCGAGAAGAAATCACTTTAGAAGAATTGGCCGAATCGGAAATAAATCAAATTCTCATATCACCTCCTAAAATCTTCAACCTGGGAATGACCCTTGGTGCTGGCGATACAAGGCCCATTGAAGGATATGATGGTTATGAAAGAACTATCAAATGGTATGAATTTAAAGTTCCTGATTATAAAAAAATTCAAGGAAATGAAGAGGAAGAAGAAGCTGGAGTTCAAGGGGACCCCGCCTTTACAAGAAAAATTTATAAAGAAATAAAAACTAATTTAGGAAAGTTACTTTGGCAGTTAGAGGTAACTATCACAAATAAAGAAACAGGTTTTACCTATACTCTTTCAACTTTTGTTATGGACCCTAAAGCAAAAGTAAAGATCAAGGGATTATAATGAAGAACAATAAGGGGTTTTCATTACTTGAAATTCTTATTGCTATAACTCTTTTGGCCATCATGATGGTCTATGTAATTAATATCACCAATGATGGAATCGATACAAAAGAAAAGATATTAAGCGAGGATCAGGAAGTTCTACAAGTGGCAATGGCGGTAAATCGAATTACCGGAGATATCTCAAATATATTTAACCCGCTTTTTTATAATGCAAAAAAAAGTAAAAAAGGTTCTAAAGCTCAAGATGAAGAATCAGACTATTATGAGGCAGATCCCGAATTTAAAGGATCAGAAAGATTTCCCCAGATAACAGAGAATGGTTTGTTAGTTCCCGTATTTGAGGCGGAAGACAAAGATACCATTATATTTTTATCAACCGTAAATCGCAGAAAGATTAGAGATATAAAGCAATCAAACTATGTATGGATAAAATATGATTTAAGAAGTTCTACGATTACTGACGACGATAAAAAAAGAGTCGGTGGCGATTTTGAAATCATACGATATTTTAATGCCAATGATCTTTATAGGGAAGATTTTGATTGGGATAATGTGAAGCCACAACTTCTCCTTAGGAATGTAAAAAGTTTAGAATTTACTTATTGGCATAGCGAGAGAAGGAAATGGGTTGATACGCCAAAAGAGTTACCCTCAAAAGACAACATCATAAGAGGAATTTCACTAAAATTGGTTTATATCGATAAAAGTGGAGCACCAATAGAAGTTAATCGTATAATCAAGATTAATTGGCCTTTCTTTGATACGGCCAAGGATGAAAAGGCCAAAAAAGCAGAAGACCCTGAACTTGAAGATGAGGAAGATGAAGAAGATTCTTAAAAATGAAAAAGGAGTAGCACTTCTTTTAATCATGAGCTCAATTACCATCCTTACTTATGTGTTGGCCGATTTCACGTTCGGAACCAAATTAAATAAGATCAGAATACAAAATGTCCAAGATAAACTTCAGGCGAAATTAAATGTCGAGGCCGGACTTCTTTTAACTTTGGGAAAACTCAAAGTATATAAGGATGCCTGGAATCTCCTTGAAAAGAACCCATCTCTTAAAGAAAAAATAGATCCGACCTTATTAACGAATATTATTCTTATGCCTTTTATCTATCCTATTCCATTAACAAAAAGTGCCAATTTAATTCAAAAGGGAGCAATTGAAGAGTTTCATAAAGATCTTCATTTGCCTGGTACTTTGCATATTTTCACCAATGTTGTTTCAGGATTTATTAATATTAACAACCTCATCATTCAAAAAAAGAAAAAAGAAGATCAGGATAAAAAAGAAGAATATGAAAATGAAGAAGAAGAAGAAGAAGAGAGTTCCGATCCCATCCATGTAAATATTGAAAAAAAGATTATTGAGGCCATAGCTCAGATCATGAATGATAAAAAAGAAAATGATGAGGAATTTGATCTAGTATATGGGTCCCTAGAGCCTGAAAAACTCGTCAGGGAATTAAAATATTACGTTAACAACCCCAAAAACTATGAAGAGGCCGATAAGGCCCAAGTAGATGCCGTCTTTGTCGAAAATGACATCACTCCAAAACACGCGCCACTAACAAGCCTTGATGAATTATATCTTCTCCCAAGCTGGCCTGATACCATTGTGGATTTAATAAAAGATCAACTATCAGTTCATGAGGTCTCAGTTATCCCTCTTAATGAAATTAATGATGCCCAATTAAGGCTCATTTTTCCTGATATAAATGATGATCAAATAAAAGATTTTTTTAAATATCGAGATGGTTCAGAGGAAGAGAAATTAGAACCAAATCCCTTCAAATCAGAAAGTGAATTTAAATCCTATATTATTGATGATCTAGGATTGGTGGATGATACTACCTACAAAAAGAACCTCCAAAAATTAGCGGAAGCTGGATTGGTTTTAGGCATTGCTGGCAAACTATTTAAAGTGATTATTAAGGGTGGATATGGACGGGCCATTTATAAACTTACCGCCTATATAGACCTTCCTATAAAACCTACACCTAAGAAGAAAAAAAAGAAGAAGGAAGAAGAAAGAGAAGAGGAAAAAGAAGAGGAAAAAGAACCCATCGCGAATGATGAAGAAGATGATAAAAAAAAGAAAAAAGAACCACCTCCAAAAATTCTTCTAGAGCCCCGTGTAGTCGAACTAAAAATCGGTTAACCACCTGTTTACGTCAACTTTATAAATTATTGCCTAGAAATAATTTTTTTCCCAAATCTGATAAGATTAGAATATGAAAGTTTTAGCAATTGATTTGGGATCTTACTCCATAAAATTTTATGAGGCCTCACTAGATAGAAAGAAGATTTCCTACCTCCATAAACATGAAATTATACTGGACAAAATAAGACAAGAAGTGAACTTAGAAGAAGATACGCTCCAGACACAATTGGAGCTGATCTACAATTACCTTGGAAAAAAAGAGTATGACGGGAAAATAATTTTAAACCTTCCCAATAATTTTGTTTCCACTCGTTTTATAAGCATCCCCATTACAAATCGGAAGAAGGCCGAGGCCATGATTCCTTTTCAGTTAGATGAAAATATCCCTTATTCTCTGTCTAAAACTCATTACACTAAAAATATTCGAAAAGTAGGGAAATCTACCCTAGCGACAGTTTATATAACCAATAAAGATAACTTTAATCAGTATTTTGAAATGTTAGAACAAGAGAAGGTTATGCCCTGGATTCTTTCCAGTGAAATGGCCTCTTACGAATCATTTATTCAACGAAATGCTATTACCGGACAAAATTGTATTTTAGATTTAGGACATAAAACTTCTAAGGCCTATCTTTTTATTGGAAATAACTTTGTTTCCAATCACTTCACCAGCGTAGCAGGAAAGCTCGTAGATGAGGCCATTTCTCAAAATTATCAAATAAGCATGGATGAAGCGATCATCTATAAACATGAAAACTGTTTTATGCTGACAGAGCCCCAGTATGACCAAGTAGAAAAAGAACAACAAGAATTTGCTTTTTTAATGAAACAAACCTTTTGGCCTCTAGTTTTAAAAATCAAACAATGGATGATTGGCTTTAAGGCCATCACAGGAAAACCAGTTGAACGAATTTTTATCACTGGGGGAACATCCAAAATAAAAAATATCGATAATTTTTTATCCTTTTACCTTTCTGTCGATGTCATCCCGTTAAAGACTTATGGCAAAGAAAATGAAATGAAGTTTGGGATTGAAGAGGAAAATAAAATTGCTTATTCACTACCCTACTTGATGTTAGATGCTCAGGCCAACAAACCGGCCCTGCCTAATTTTTTAGTCGGAGTTTACTCATCCGAACCTCAAGATAGAATATCCATGTATAACATGGCATTTCTTGCAACGAGAACTACCATTTTATTTCTAGTTATTGCCCTTACATTTTTTCTCGAGCGTTTTACTATTGCCAAGGAAGAAAAGAGATTAGATAAAAAATTAATCTCTATGCTAAAAACTCCGGCCTTAAATATTAATGCCACCCAAAGAAGGGCCTATAAAAGGAACCCCGGTGCTATTTTAAAATTAATACAAAAAAGAAATCTACAAACGGAAAAAGATATTAATAACTTAAAGGCCGCAACCAAAATAGATCCAATCAAAGCTTTGGCCAACATCAGTCAAATTGTAGATCCGAACATGGAGATTGATTTAGTTAGCTACGAATATGACAATCACGTTTCTAAAATCCAGTTTCGAGGAAAAAAAGCAAAAAAAGTTAAAGAATTATACAAGGACTTAAAGGTACTAGGTCTTGAAGAAGAAAATATAAAATTCAACTTAGCTAAGAAAGAAATTAACCTTCGAATTAATACTAAGGAAGACTAATGGAGAATTCATCTTCAATTACCAAAAAAATTGATGAATTTGTTTTTGGCCAGGTAGATAGTTTCAAAAACAGCTCTATTTATCAACAAATAATGGATCAATTTTCGACGCTAGATGATTCTGCTCAAAAGCATATAAATCAATTCTTTGCCATACTTGTAGTTTTCGTTCCTATTATCTTAATCGTAGTCTTAGAGATTCAAAGCTATAAAATAGGCACTAGGCTAAACATAAAAAGAAATCTCTATAATTCATTGGCCGAAACTTCTATTAAATCTAGACGATTATCATTTATCGAAAGAAAGGTTTTAGGACCTCGAAAAATAACCTCACAAAATGAGCTACAAGATATTATAAATCAAATAATAAAGTCTATTGGGATTAGAGGAAATAAAATAAAACTAACAGGCGTCACCACCTCAGATCTTTCACCCAACCTTGGAAAGCTTTCGGCCACCATTAGATTCAATAGTTTTTCGACTCCAAATGTAACTAATCTTTTACGAGATTTAATAAAAAAAGAAAAAATGGTTATTACCAAGTTATCTATAAATAAAAACACCCGTACTGAATTATTAGAAGGTGAGTTTTTAATCCATCATCATTATAGATTAAATTAAGGTTTATTATGATTAAGAAAAAATCGATTGACAATCAATTACATGATAAAGTTTATTCAAATATTAACCCTATTAACTGGAAATTCATTCTTATAGGAATCATCCTTTTTGCTGTAGGTTTTTTGGTTAACTTCCCCATCAGAAGAACTATTATAAATTTTTCCTCCCGTAAGCTCGCAAATTTCAAGGCCTGTCCTATTAATTATGAACGACTAGAACTTGGACGATTTCTTCAATGGGCAAAATTCAAAGGTCCCATTATTTCGGGGAGTTGCTATGGACAAAGCTCTAGCAACTTCTTACGACTAGAATCCTTAAATATTTCGTTAGAAACCATCACCATGAATCCTCCTGGTGTAAAACTTCACTTAAAATTAAAAAAGAATAAAACTAATCTAAATATTTATCCAATCCTCTCCTACCCAAAAATGGGGCTACAAATTAAAGATTCTGTAATTGATGGAGACATAGTAAAAAACTTAACTGGTGATATGTTCAAACTCCTAGGACAGATAAAGATTAACTCAGATCTTATTTTTCAAAAGAATAATTTAAATAGTGGTAGCATAAGCATCGTTTCAAAAAATCTTTCCATACCAACACAAAATATTATGAATTTTTTAGTTCCTCACCTAAATATTAGAGATTTAAATATTAAAGCTAATATTAAAGGAACAAATAATATTCATTTTTCTTCATTAAAACTAGGATCAGAAACATCACCTATTATGGCCAGTTTTAAAGGTTCCATTAAGTTAAATTCTCAAAATATCAGACGATCAAATTTAGACCTAAAAGGTAAAATTAAATTTTCTGCCGAGTTTCTTAAGAAATTTGCAATCTTAAATATTTTCATCAGCGGAAAACAAAAAGATTCAAATGGATTTTACTCCTTGTCCCTAAAAGGTCCCATGGGACAACCCAAAATGAAGTTAGATTAGGAAAATAAAATGCTTAAACTTAAAGAGACAAAAATTAGAGATACCGATTTCTCTAATGAAGTTATCGTTTGCCACCCTGATGACTACGTGGAAGATATTCTAAAAGTCCTCAGATTAAGAAGTATTGGTAGTGTTGTTGTTGTAAATTCTAAAAAAGAAGTTATTGGATTATTTGGCCGTCAGGATTATCTTATTCGTCTTCCTCTTGAAAAAATAGATATTAAAAATGAAAAAATTGAAAGATACATGGATGCCAATCCTTTAAAATTATATCTCGATAGTAATCTTTCTGGGGCGATTTCCTCTCTTGCATCTAGTAATTCTCACTACATCGTCCTCGTAGACGATAATGAACTCCCTGTAGGCGTTTTATCCCAAGGGGATATCATAAAGTTTTTGGCCAAATCCATAAAAATGCTGGAATCCGCAGTTTCCTAATGCTATAGCTTCCCAAATGGAAAGTAATAAGATCTCCCTCCATTTAGCTGGACACTTAGAGGCCCAAATTTGTGGCAAATCAGATTTAGCTGAAGTCTACAGATATAGTGTCCTCCCCGCAGGAAAGCTATTTAGACCTTCCCTGGTTTGGGCGACAGCAAATGATTTAGGAGAAAATATCTGCCATGATAAAAACAGCGATCACGCTTATCTGGCCTCGGCAGTTGAAATCCATCACGCCTATACTCTAGTTCATGATGATCTTCCCTGTATGGATGACGATGAAGTGAGGAGAGGGAAACCCTCTGTTCATAAGGCCTTCGGGGAGTACAAAGCACTTTTGGCCGGTGATGGTCTTTTAAATGCATCCTATGGGCTTCTCTCCCATATAAACTCTCCCCATCTAGGAAAAGTTTTAAGATTATTTTCCAAATACTTAGGTCCTCAAGGACTTATTCAAGGACAAGCAAATGATTTGTCTGGAGAAATTTCTAAATCCTTTAAAAACCTCTTAGATACCCATAACCTTAAAACTGGAAGATTAATTCAAGTTTCAATCCTTGGCAGCTATTTGCTGACAGATAAATTCTCCTACCGAGTATTTATTGATCTTATGAAGCTGGGTTATCACATGGGTATTGTATTCCAACTTTTAGATGACTTTACAGAATTTACTGAAAAGAATCTTTCTGGTCACGAACATGAGGTTAACCCTTGGTTAAAATATGGAAATAGAGTTCAAGAGACCCTTGAATATGGAATGGATAAAATTGATTTATTAAGCTCAAAGCATGAACTTTCTAATTTAGAACAAATTATTACGGATTATTATCAAAAGATTACAAATAAGCTCAATCAGGGAAAAGAAAACCTCAGATTAAATGGGGTATCTGACCTAACGGCCGATTCCGTCTCTAATTTCATTAGCAAGCGTTACCACTGACTTTAACTTATTTTTCATCGCCATGATTTTATCTGCATCTTCAGAAGATAAATCTAGACTCTTTTGCTCTGGCCCTGCATCCACTTTCTTTTTATTTTTTAAAAGGGAACAAAGCTCAAACTTAGTTTTCTCAATGGTAAGCTTATCCTCAAATAAGAGCTTTTTTATAAAGATGATGGCATCTATATCTTTTCTTCTATATAGCCTTTCACCGTTAGGCCCCACATCAGGAGTAATTTCGATAAACTCTGTTTCCCAAAATCTCAAGACATAAGGCTTTAAATTTAGAAGTGAGCAAACATCATTAATAGTAAAATGGGTCTTATTTGGAATATTCATTAATCCATCCCTGCTTCATCATTTGACATAAAAGAATTAAGAGCGCGGTCAGTCCCCTCTTTAGGAGGAATACTTTGATCCTCACTACCCTTGGAATCTATTCTGTGCGCATACCTGCCAGTGATGTCTTCTTTTAGCACCTGTGAGGGCTTAAAGGTCAGCACTCGACGGGCCGAAATCTCCATGGCATCCCCAGTCTGCGGGTTCCTACCCAGCCTTGTGGCCTTATCTCTGATGGAGAAGTTTCCAAATCCGGAGATTTTGACTTTTTCCCCCCGAGATAAGGTATCTTTAATTACTTTAAAAACCATATCTACCAGATCGGCAGCTTCTTTCTTGGAAAACCCTGCTTCTTTATAGACTCTTTCTACAATGTCCGCCTTCGTAAGACTCATAAATCTTCCTCCATGAAAATCCCTATATTCAGTATGTTATCAAATTGATTTATCGATTACTACCTAAAAAAGGCGCAGGAGGTTATTACCTGATCTTTCTTTTCTTAGTCTTTTTCTTGGTCTTTTTGTAGAGTCTTTCTCTTTCCTGGTTTTTTTTCTTTACCCAATCATCTAAAAGAACATCTACCTCTTTTAGTTCCTGGATAAGCTTTTTCTCTACAAGTTTTTTTGATTTGGCGATTTTACTATACTCTACTAAATTTACCTTATCTTCTTTGACCATCAGCTTTCTTTTATTAACTTCCTCTTTGGTCATTCTATAGATAGGCATATCTGCCAGGTATTCATTGTAGGTGTATTTTGCCTTTTTCAGATAATCTACAAAACTCTTTCTATTCGCCGACTTTGTGGCGACTTCATACTCTTTATTTTTAATAAATTTAATAATCTCGTTATTTTGCCTGATCTTATTATCTAGATTTTTACAGAGGATCTCATATCTTCTTCTTACAACAACAAGTCTTTGAGCTGTAAAAATCTCAATAATTTCTTCTGGTTTAGTAAAGATTCGAATTCCACGCTCAGAAATCAGCGTGTAATTTGGGCTCATAGAAGTATGAGCTGCCATTTTTTTCTCTACTTCATCTAATGTTGGACTCTGACCTCTTTTGAAAATGAGTTCAATGTTTATTTCGTTATCCACCGATGAGTCGATGTAATCTTTTAAAAAACCAGTTTCTACATGTTTATTCAAATATTTATACAAACGAACAGCATCATAATTACGGGGGATTTCGGTTATACGAATTGTCCCACCTTTTTCCTCAAATACCATCCGAAACAACAAACGACCCTTATCAATCTCAATCTTGTTTTTAAAATTCCTCACATGAGGTTTCAGATTTTTTGCTTTTCCGGTCTCTACGACTTTGACCATTGAAGCAATGATTTCTTTGTGACTAAAACTTGGAATAACAGAAGAAAAACCCGTTCCAATTCCTTCAGCTCCATTTAAAAGCATTATGGGAAGTTTGGGTAGAAGCCCTACAGGCTCCATTACTTTTTCATCATAGTTGGGAACCATTTGAACTTGTTCCATATCATCAAAAAGTACAATCTTAGAGATTTCCCCTAGTTTACATTCGATATATCTACTGGCCGCAGGAGCTGGCTCTAACCTTTCTCCAAAATATCCCTTCTTATCAATGAGCGGATAATTATTAGCAAAAGTATAATCTTGGGCCATATTTACAATGGCCGATTCAACCGAGGCCGGCCCGTGTGGATGTAGAGTTAAAACAAGTCCTGTGGCCGATGAAACCTTTTGCAGACCTTTTGATTGATATTTCCACAAGGTATATAAAATTCTTCGCTGTCCCGGCTTTAAACCATCTTGAAGATAAGGAATGGCCCGATCCATCAAGGTATAAATTTGATAAGTCCGATATTCCTCTTTAACTAGAGTCTCAAGAGGAACTGATTCTAATGCATGTAAGTATTTTTCTTCCATTTATCTTTTCTTCTTCTTAGTTTTTTTCTTTTTAGTCACTTTTTTCTTAACAACTTTCTTTTTCTTGGCCTTAACACTACCTCGTTGAACTGAAATATTGCCTAATCCTTGATCAATTAAAAGTTCCTTTCGAGGTGCGGAATCTTTACCAAAACAAACTTCCAACATTTGCTTGGCCGCCTTACTACCGTCCACTTTTAAAATTGTATAGTTTTCTCGGGCCATAACAAAATTCCAGGCCTCAGGAGACATTTCCCCCAACCCTTTATTTCTCATAATCTCTTTTATCTTAAACGATTTATTTTTTTTAAGCTTCTCTAATTGGGCATCAGTTTCAACAAACTCCACTCCCTTGTCTGTTACGACTTCAAAAAGTGGTGCCTTCGCGAGTCGAATGGCATTTTTAACAAAGAGTTCTGGCCAAAAAGTGAAAAAGAAGTTGGTTAGAAGAGTATTTATATGTCCCCCATCAACATCCGAGTCGGCCAAAAAGATGATTTTAGAAAAGCGAATCTTTTTCCAATCTACTGGTTCACCAATGGTTAAACCGATGGAGGCCATAATATCAGAGAATTCTTGGTTATTTAGAATATCTTTAATAGAGGCCTGGGAAACATTCATGGGTTTACCCTTAAGAGCAATCCCACCTTGAAGTAGCTTATTTCGACTCGATCTAAGTCCACCAATGGCCGAATCCCCTTCGCAGATAAAAAGTGAGCACTTTAAACGATCTTTTCTTTCATTGGCATCTAACAGTTTTTCGACTCTTTGCTTCTTCTGCTTTCTACCTTTTTTCGCGGCATCCTTTAGTTCTTGAAATTTATGGCGAGATCTGGCCCGCTCCATAATAACTTCAAAATATTCCTTATTTTTTCTAATCCATTTATCCATATTGGAGTTCATGAATTTTTCCAGCGCCTTTTCCAAATGGAGATCTTTTACTAATTTTCTTTTAGTTTGAGATTCAAACCGAGGATTAGGCATGGTAATTCCAAAAATAAATGTAAGCCCAGTTAAAATATCATTATCACCTAAGGTGATTTTTTCTTTTTTTGCGAGTCTTTCTAATTTGCTCTTAATGGTATTAACAAATAATCTTCTGAATCTATCCTGGTGAAATCCGCCATCAAAGGTAGGTGTAGAGTTAACAAAGGCAATAAACCTTTCCCTTTCCTCCGAGTCTTTATCTAAGGTTAATGAAATTGAGATATCAATTTTACCTTTGGCCTTTTTTCTATTTTTTTCACTAATGGTTTCATAGATATAGGAAAAATCACCTAAATTTTGCGCGGTTTTGTTATCCATTCTCTGGGCCAGCTCAAAAAGTCCTTTTTTATAATGATATTTTTCACTATTAAAATAAAAGGCCAGACCTGGATTGTTATAGGCCAAATCAATAATTCTTTTTCGCAGTAGATCTTCATCAATTACATTATTTTTGTAAACTTCCTTAGACAAAACAAGCTCAACCTTAACGCCAGAGTGCCCCTTAAAAGGTTTCACCCGAGTTTTTTTAATTTTCAAAGCACCATCAGTATATGTAAAAACCTGCTCTTTCTTAGAGTTATAATGGCGAACTCGAACTTTAAAAATATCAGAAGTTAGACATGTTGCAGCGGCGCCGAGTCCATTTTGTCCGAGGGTTCTAGTTAAGAATCCTTTTTTATCAGTATCCTCATCCTTGAATTTTGACCCTGTGCGAAACTCGGTATATACCGGATCAACTTTTTTCAGAGGAATTCCAATTCCGTTATCTTCTACTGTTACAGTCTTTTTATCATCAGAGAGAAAGGTATGAACTTCAGTTACATGTCCCCGATAGAATTCATCAATGCAGTTATCTAAGATTTCCTCAATGGCCTTAGATTTTGCCTGATGAAACTTTACGGTTTTAAAGTCGATGGAATGCTTGCCATAGATGTATGTGTCGAGGTCTTCTTGCTCATTACTGCCAAAAACTAGAGTTATTCTGTTACGAACGTGCCATCTTTGATCTTTTTTCTCAATTTCTGCTTCTTTGGCCTTTCCTTTCCTTGTAACTTTTTTAATGGCCATTGCTCATCCCAAGTTGTTAAAAATTAATATATCTATTCAATTTAAGAATATGACTTTTTTCCGAAAAGGTACAATGCAAAATATCAAGTTCTTAATATTACTAATTTTTATCTCAAGCAATCCGTTATGGAGTGCCTATAAAACCAAAATAAATAAACTTCCCTACTCCGATACAATGAATAAGAAAATAAAAAATGGAAAAATCTTAACTAGCTCTAAAGTTAAGACAATTGAAGGGGAAAAAGAAAAAAATTTTCAATCGCTTGAAATTTGGTCTGCCGGACTACACAAAAAATCCTGCACATACGCCATGCGAAAGCTATCTCTTTACGAAAACTATCAAGATTTTTTGTCCTATGTAGATGCGAGTTCCTACGACGAAAAAAAAGAAATCATCTTTCTAGGCCTTTCCGCGCCAATTATCTCAGTGAAGTTTGATCTCTTTTTAAATATTCCTCGCATAAAAAAAGAAGGATCTTATGATTTCTCCTTTAATCAAGGATTTTTAAAGGGACTTAAGGGAAAAATAAATATCTCAACTTTTAAAGAAAGATGTCTTATTGAAACTACCGCCCACTGGTATGGGCCACATACTGGTTATTCAAGCTTTATTTTCCAAACCTTTCTCGATACGATTCTTGATTTAACAGTTAAAAAATTATTTCGAATTTCAACCACTTATTAGCACTGTTCCTTTTACTTGCAACATATTAGTTATATCTAGAGTAAAACCACAAAAGGCATTGATTGAAAGTTCTTAGAATAAATGCAAAAGATACTCACCGTATCAGGTCTGAAATGCTTAGACCTGGTAGGCCTATCGATGATTGTATTTTTCAAGGTGATGATGATGATCAAACCTTTCATCTCGGGGTCTTCATCGATAACAAGCTTGTAAGTGTTGCCTCTTTTTATTTTGACCGACACCCTGAAATAGATGCTCCATACCAGTATCGATTAAGGGGAATGGCCACTCTACCAAAATATCAAAGACAGGGACTTTCCAAGTCCTTATTAAAAATGGGCTTTCCAATCGTAAAGCAGAACCAATGCTCTGTGGTATGGTGTAATGCTCGAGAAGAGGCCTTAGAGTTTTACCAAAAAGTTGGTTTTGAAAAAGTGGGAAATAAATTTGAAATTCCTGAGGTTGGGACACACTTCTTGATGGTAAAAACCATCAACGACTAATCAATCTTTTCAAGTTGGTACCAACAAAATCTTTTTTTAATAGGTTGTCTGATTTTTTCTTCCTGCACATCCGCACAGTCATCGTAATGGGGAAACCTTTTTAGCGGGGCACAGGGAAGAAAATCCTCTCTTTTGGCAATGGCAGACAGGCGATCTTGCTCACAGGCCTCATAACTAAATTCATCTACACAGGCAAAAAACTTCTTCTTGCAGCTGTAAATAAGATACCGACCGCTCTTTAGAAGGGGTGAAACCTGGATACTATTATGTTTTTCTTTTTTTTCGGCCGAAGCCAATGGTAGAAATAGGAAGAAAATTAATAACTTAAACATTACAGTCCCTACTTTTCAGTTGACTCATAAAATTATAGCATGGCCCTATGAAAATTAACCTCCATAACCTCATTCTCCTAAAAACCGCTGAAATAATTCAAAATGCCATTAAAAAGCAATTTCCGGAGGTCGAACTATCCGTGGAGGAGATCTATTCGCAAATTGGAGATGCTCCAAAGCTCGAGATGGGACACCTGGCCTTCCCTTGTTTTCCCCTGGCCAAGGTTTGTAGAAGTGCCCCCAATAAAATTGCAGAAACTCTCGCCTCTGCGATTTCTCCAAATGAAATTATCATTGAGGCCAAACCAGTAGGGCCATATTTAAACTTCTTTCTAAACAAGTTATCCCTAGGCCATGAAGTCATGGAAAAAATCCTAGACGGATCTTTTTTTAAAACTAAAATTCTATCAAACACACCAAAAACCATGGTGGAGTATTCCCAACCCAATACCCATAAGATTTTACATGTCGGACATATGAGAAACCTCTGTCTAGGAAATGCCCTTACTAAAATTTTTGATTACTGCGGATACCATGTTATCCCCTCAACCTATCCTGGAGATGTGGGAACTCACGTGGCCAAATGTCTTTGGTATGTAAAAAATCATCCCAATATAGATATCCCAAAAGAACACAAGGGCGAATGGCTTGGTGAAATCTATACCCTCGCTACTAAGAAACTTGAAGCAGAATTAGGCACTGAAAAAGAAGTAGAAAATAGAAAAATACTCACTACCGTCTTAAAACAAATTGAATCAAAATCAGGTGAGTACTACGATCTATGGTTAGAAACTAGAGAATGGTCCCTAGATCTTATGAAAGAGGCCTATGATTGGGCCGATGTTTCTTTTGATCGTTGGTTTTTTGAATCTGAAATTGATTCCTACTCCCTTGAACTCGCCAGAAAATATCTCAAAGAAGGGAAGTTAATTGAAGATCAAGGTGCCATTGGTATGGACCTCAAGGAAGACAAACTTGGTTTTTGTATTCTCATCAAATCTGATGGCACCGGCAACTATGCTTGTAAAGATGTGGCCCTGGCACAAATTAAATTTGATGATTTTAAAATTGAAAAAAACATATACGTAGTGGATGAAAGACAAAGCTATCACTTCAATCAGGTCTTTAAAGTTTTAGAGAAGATCGGCTTTGAACAAGCAAAAAATTGCCACCACTTAAAATATGAAATGGTGGAACTTCCTGACGGGGCCATGAGCTCTCGTAAGGGAAATATCGTTCCTCTCATGGAACTTGTTCATGGCATGGAAAAAACGATCAAAGAACAATATCTAAATAAGTACCAAGATGAATGGTCCCAAGAGGAAATTGATAAAACCTCCATGATGGTTGCTAATGGTGCCATCAAGTACGGAATGCTCAGAATGGACCCAGGTAGAAAGATTGTCTTTAATATTGATGAATGGCTAAAGTTAGACGGTGAAACTGGCCCTTATCTTCAATATGTTCATGCCAGAATTATATCCTTGGAAGAAAAGATAGGAAGACTTCCTGAAAGTGTTAATTGGGAACTTTTAGTGCATCCAACTGAAACTGCCATCATGGTTAAGCTTTTTAAATTTAATTCCATCGCCCAACAGGCCTGTGACAGCTATAACCCTTCAAAAATAACCTCTTACCTTTATGAGCTTGGAAAATCATTTAATGCTTTTTATGCTGAATGTCCGGTAGGAAGGGCAGAATCTGAGGCCTTAAAGTGGTCTCGACTGGCCCTCTCTGCCTCTGTTGCCCGAGTGATGGAGAAAGGAATGGAGCTCTTAGGAATCCCTGCCCCTTTAAAGATGTAAATCTCTTAGATAATACCGTATATTTACAAGTACTTACCAAACAGGGCTATAATCACCCTATTTAGTGCTAAAATAATAAATATAGGTTTATATTTACCCTATTTTAAGGTAAGTAGTGTTAGTCAAGTATGGGAGAGCAAATGCTTAAAATCACTAAAAAAGTCGAGTACGCCTTGATTGTTTTGAAGTACATGGGAGGACACCCTTTTGGGGAGTTACACAGCGCTCGTGAAATATGCGACAAGTTCGGCATCCCTTTTGATACCACTGCTAAGGTTATGCAATCTATGAACAACAAGGGACTTTTAAAATCTCTTCAAGGAATCAAAGGTGGTTATGCTTTAAGTACAGACCTTGGAAGCATTAATTTTTTAAATTTAATAGAAATGATTGAAGGAAAGATTCCTGAGATGTTTTGTGAGACCGCTAAAGGTGGCCCATGTCAATTGACTGAGTCTTGTAACATTATCACTCCTGTAGATCAGCTAAACCGAAAAGTGAAAAATTTTCTCTCCATACTAACTGTGGGAGAGCTTTTATTTGAAAATATTTTAGAGAGTGATGATCAAACTTTGGAATTATCAAATTCCTAGGATTTTATTATGAGCACAAAAGATTATCTAGATGGTGAATATAAATACGGTTTTTATACCGATATTGAGACAGAAGATTTTCCTAAGGGAATTAACGAGGATATTGTTCGTCTCATTTCGAAGAAAAAGAATGAACCCCAATGGCTACTAGATTATAGACTAAAAGCTTTTAAGTACTGGCTGACCCTAACTCCCCCAAGTTGGGCCCATTTAAATTTTCCGGATATTGATTTTCAAAATATTTACTATCATGCTGCCCCAAAACCCAAGCAAAAGCTTGAGAGCATCGATGATGTGGATCCCGAACTTATAGCGACTTTTGAAAAGCTCGGAATTCCTTTAACCGAACAAAAACGAATTTCCGGTGTAGCAGTTGATGCAGTCTTTGATAGTGTTTCTGTGGGTACAACTCACCAAAAAGAACTAGAAGAAATTGGAGTTATCTTTTGTTCAATTTCTGAGGCGATTGAAAAATACCCCGAACTTATTAAAAAATATCTAGGAACTGTAGTTCCCCATACTGATAACTTTTATGCTGCTTTAAACTCTGCAGTTTTTAGTGATGGCTCTTTTGTCTATATTCCAAAAGGGGTAAAGTGTCCTATTGATCTCTCAACTTATTTTAGAATTAATGCCAAAGAGACCGGACAGTTTGAAAGAACTCTTGTAGTTGCAGATGTTGATAGTTATGTAAATTATCTTGAAGGTTGTACTGCTCCTGAGCGACCCGAGAATCAACTTCACGCGGCGATTGTAGAGCTTATTGCACTTGATAATGCCGAAATAAAATATTCTACCGTACAAAATTGGTACGCCGGTAATAAAGAAGGCAAAGGTGGAATTTATAACTTTGTAACTAAAAGAGGGAATTGTGAGGGTATAAACTCTAAAATTTCCTGGACCCAAGTTGAGGCCGGCTCGGCCATCACGTGGAAATATCCAAGTTGTATTCTTAAAGGAGATAACTCTCAAGGTAAATTTTTTAGTGTCGCTTTAACCAATAATCATATGCAGGCCGATACTGGGACCAAAATGATTCACATTGGAAAAAATACTAAAAGTACTATTATCTCTAAAGGAATCTCAGCAGATAAGTCCTCCAATGTATACAGAGGACTTGTAAAAATTAATCCATCTGCCACAAATGCTAGAAACTACTCACAGTGTGATTCTATGCTCGTGGGTGATCAGTGTGGAGCAAATACTTACCCCTATATTGATGTGAAAAATGATACGGCAACTGTCGAACATGAGGCCACAACCTCAAAAATAAATGAAGACCAATTATTTTATCTACAATCTAGAGGACTAGATATGGAGAAGTGCATCTCTATTATCGTCTCCGGCTTTTGTAGTGATGTTTTTAAAGAGCTACCTCTGGAGTTTTCTGTAGAGGCGGTAAAGTTAATTGAAATGAAACTAGAAAATAGTGTCGGATAAGGAATAATTATGATTGAGATTAAAAATTTACACGCCAAAGTTGAAGGCAATGAAATTTTAAAAGGGATTGAGCTTACAATTAATCCGGGAGAAATCCATGCCATCATGGGACCTAATGGTTCTGGAAAATCAACTCTGGCCAAGGTTATCGCCGGACATCCATCTTATGAAGTGACAGCTGGTGAAATCAACTTTGATATAAACGGCAAAATGGTTAGTATTTTAGAGCAAGAACCATATGAAAGAGCGAAAGAGGGAATCTTTCTAGGCTTTCAATACCCTATTGAAATCCCTGGTGTTAATAATGTTGGTTTTTTAAGAGAAGCTTTTAACTCCATCTGCACCCACCAAGGTGCAAAGGGAATGGATCAAAAAGAATTTAAAGAGTTTTTAAAACCAAAGCTTGAGCTTTTAGAAATTGACGATAGTTTCTTAGATCGCTCTGTAAATGAAGGTTTTTCTGGTGGTGAAAAAAAGAAAAATGAAATCCTGCAAATGGCAGTACTTAATCCTAAACTCTCCATCTTAGATGAAACCGATTCAGGCCTTGATATTGATGCCTTAAAAATTGTCGCCAAAGGTGTTAACTCACTTAAGTCTAAATACACCTCAACGATTTTAGTTACCCACTATCAAAGACTTCTAAACTATATCCAACCTGATTTTATCCATGTTCTGCACGATGGAAAAATTATTAAATCTGGTGGAAAAGAATTGGCGCTAGAACTTGAGGCCAAGGGATATGACTGGTTAATAAAATGAATGATGTAATCAAAAATTATATTGATGAAAATACCGATTACCATAAACACCTTGAAGGGAAATTCCCTCAAATGGAAAAGGCCCTAAAAAAGCTTAGTGAGATAGGTTTTCCTACGAAGAAATTGGAAAACTGGAAATATACTAATGTGACCCCGCTTTTAAAGGACCATTTAAAACTAAATGCCCCTTTAGATACTGCTGATATTGAAAGTTTCTTAATTAAAACTGATGGGCCATTAATGGTTTTTATTAATGGTCATTTTATAGAAGAAAAATCAGTAAGTGTACCAGGGCTTCACTTCAAAGTTAAATCATTAAGCAATTCGCTTCCTGAATTTGATGAAAGCTCTGAGGAATCTTTTGATCTTTTAAACCTCTCTTCGCTAAATGCTTTAATTTCTGTCAAAGTTGGTAAGGATACCTTGATTGAAAGTCCGCTACAGATCCTTCACCTCTCGACTGAAAAAATGAACGGATATCGGTCTCACTCAAGAGTTGAAATTAAGGCCGAAGCCTATTCTAAACTAGATATTTTAGAAACTTTTGCTCATCTTGGTAAAAAGACTGATCACTACTTGGTTAATCCTCTTACTAATATTAAAGTTGGAGAAGGCGCTAAGGTTGAACATATTAAGGCCGGTCTTGACTCTCTTTCCTCTCTTAATATTGGGAAAGTTAAAGCAATAATTGGTAAAGATGCCTTTTTTAATTCTTTTACGTTCACCATCGGGGGAAAACTTGGAAGAAATAATTTAGACGTAAGCTTAGCAGAAAATGGGGCCGAGGCCCACGTTCATGGTGTCTTTGCTTTAGGCCAAGATCAACATTGTGATATTTTTTCAATCATTGATCATAAAGTGGCACACACTAATAGCGAGCAGCTATTTAAAGGTCTTTTAGATGAGAGTGCCCACGGAGTTTTTACCGGAAAAATCATCGTTAATCCTCAGGCCCAACTTATTAACTCACGACAGGCCTCAAAAAATTTATTGCTCTCTAAAAAGGCGCGTATAAATACTAGACCTATTTTAGAGATATATGCTGATGATGTTAAATGTTCTCATGGAGCAACAATCGGTCAGTTAAATGAAAATGAAATATTTTATTTAGAGTCTAGAGGTATTCCCAAAGAAAAAGCGCAAAGGATGCTATGCCAAGGATTTGCTCAAGAGGGAATTAACACCATTTCTAATCCTTTAATAAAAGAAAAAATAACTGGTTATTTTAAAATTTACCTTAAAGGACAGTTAAATGAGCTATGACATTAAAAAAATCAGAAGTGATTTTCCTGAATTAGCAGAACTAATCAGAGGTAAACCTTTAGTCTACCTAGATAGTGCCGCTTCGGCCTTAAAACCTAAAGTCGTTATTGAAGCAATAAACAGGCACTATTCCTTTGAAGCGGCCAATATTCACCGGGGAGTTCACTATTTAAGCGAGCAGGGAACAACTCAATATGAAAAATCAAGAGAGGCATGTGCTCGTTTTATAAATGCCGAACTTCCACACGAAGTTATCTTCACGAAAGGAACTACTGATGCTTTAAATTTAGTAGCAAATTCCTATGGATCTCTTTTGAGTGCTGGTGATGAAATCATCCTTACCACTATGGAACACCATTCAAATATTGTTCCATGGCAAATGATAGCAGAAAAAACTGGTGCTATTATCAAAGTCGCCCCCATAAATAGTCAGGGTGAAATTATTCTCGATGAATATAAAAAGCTATTAAATAAAAAAACCAAAGTCGTCTCTTTCACTTTAATCTCTAATGGCCTTGGAACTATTAATCCTGCTAAAGAAATGATTAAAATGGCCCATGAAGTTGGTGCCGTAACAGTCCTCGATGCTGCCCAAGCAGCTCCTCATATAAAAATTGATGTAAAAGATTTAGATTGTGATTTTCTAGCACTATCTGGACATAAAATCTTTGGGCCAACTGGAATTGGCATCATCTACGGCAAAGAAGATCTATTAAATAAAATCCCACCTTATCAAGGTGGTGGCGATATGATTGACCGGGTAAGTTTTGAAAAGACTACCTATAATGAGCTTCCCTTTAAATTTGAGGCCGGCACCCCTCATATAGCCGGCGCCATCGCGCTAAAAGATGCTATTGAATACATCGAAGCAATCGGCTTTAAGGATATTGAAAAGCATGAAAAAGAAATTTTAGATTATGCTACAGATAAACTAAAGCAGATTGAGGGACTAACTATTTACGGTACCGCTAAAAATAAGACCTCCGTAATTTCTTTTACTCTTGAAGGGATTCACCACCAAGATGCTGGAACAATTTTAGATCAGCAAGGTATTGCTGTCAGAACTGGACACCATTGTAATCAACCACTTTGGGCATTTTATGGAATCGATGGAACCATCAGAGCATCTTTTTGTTTTTATAACACCATGGAAGAAGTAGACCTCTTAGTTGAGGGTATTAAAAAAGTTAAGGAGTTTTTCTAATGGAAAAAATGCTAATCTCCATTCAACCTACACCCAACCCAAATGCCTTAAAGTTTGTTCTTAATGCCCAGGTTAAAACAGAGGGAAACTCTTATTATAAATCCCCTTTGGAATCCAAAGAAAATCCTCTTGCCTCTGCTCTATTTGCCGTCAGAGGTGTTGATCAATTGCATTTTTTTGATAATGTCATCACCATTACTAAATTTAACTACGAAGACTGGGATGCCATTGAACCTCAAGTCAAAGATGTTTTAAAAGAAAGATTAACTGGTCACGATCCTAACTATTTTGACCCCGACCCCGAAGCAGAAAGAAGGGCCAATCTCTCACCTGAAATTTTAGCGATTGAAAAGATTCTAGATAAAACTATAAGGCCTGGACTGCAAGGTGATGGTGGGGATTTAGTTTGTTTAAGCTATGAGGATGAAGTTTTAGTAGTACAATATCAGGGTGCCTGTGGCACATGTCCAAGTGCTACCACCGGAACTCTAGAAGCTATCAAGGCCATCCTGCGAGATGAACTTGAAAATCCTAATATTGAAGTCTATATCGCCCCAGAGTTTTAAAGAGTAAAATTCACCCAATCTATTGGTTTGTAATATCCCATCATCTTTTCATGAGGTGTGCCTTTTTTGGGGGCATATTTATATGAGTACTTACACCTCGCGGGCAAAGAGATTAGAATGGATTCGGTCCTGCCATTTGATTGCAGGCCAAAGGCCGTTCCTCTATCGTGTAAAAGGTTAAACTCCACATATCTTCCTCTTCGGTGAAGTTGAAAGTCTTCATCTTCTTCGGTCCAACTTTCTTTAAAACGTCGTTCTACAATTGGAAAATATGATTCGATAAATTTTGCTGAAATATCTTCAATAAAATTAAAGTCTTGCCTTAAATCTCCAGTATTAAAATGGTCAAAAAAGAAACCTCCAATACCTCTGAGTTCTCCATTTCTATGATGGTTTACAAAATATTTATCACATTCATCTTTGAATTTTTCATAAACTCCGTAAGGGGCCAAGGCATTCTTCCATACTTTGTGAAAATGGATAAAATCCTCTTCGTAGGGGAAATAAGGGGTTAGATCAGCGCCACCACCAAACCAGACCTTATCGCCTATTTCAATCATCCGAAAATTAGCATGAACAGTAGGAATTTTAGGATTTTTTGGGTGAATAATTAGAGAGATTCCACAGGCCCAAAGACAAGAATCATCACTACCTAGTTTGGTCGCGAATTTTGGATCTACTTCCCCATGAATTAAAGATGTATTAACGCCCGCATTTTCAATGATATCACCTCGAAATGCTCTAGTGATACCTCCACCACCATCATTTCCCTTAAAATCTTTACGCTCCCAGTCATCAGCAATGATCTCTCCATTTGGATCATAGACTTGTATTTGTCTCAAAATTTTCTCTTGAAGCTCAGTTACTAGATCATGAAAATCATCTTTCAAACGACGCATTAAGACTCCTAAAAAATATATTCCTAACGCAGAATATATGATACTAATTATCGGATTTATTCCAACTAGCTAGATGTATATAATACGATGAGAAAATCCGTAAATCACATTTTCTTACTTTTCATTCTTTTCCAAGTAAATCTTGGGATTTGTGGCGATTTAACTCTAAATAAGCTCGCCACTACAAATAACCTTGATCCCAACAACTATAAAATGATGAGTGATGAGCAAGCGGGAAAACAAATTGGCCCTACTTACCACTATCACTATCTCGACCGATACCACTCGGTAGGGGAAAATCTTAAAAACTTAGGCACAGTATATGCTATAACTTGGGGACTTTATTTTGCTACCCAACCAGAGGCCTGGCATGAAGGGTCCTGGGAAGCATGGAAAAAGAATTTTGGAAAAGTTGTCTTTGATCAAGATGAACCCTTCTGGAACTGGTTTGTTCATCCTTTTGCTGGAAGTCAGCTATACCTTTTTTATCGTGCCAATGGTTACTCTCGTATCGATTCTTTGGGAATGTCTTTTATTTCAGCTCTTCTTTTTGAATTTACAGTAGAAATTTATACCGAACCGGCCAGTATTCAAGATATTTTTCAAACTCCGGTTTTTGGATCCATCTTAGGCCTAGGACTAGAAACTGCCAGTCTTTATTTTTTAAATAGTGGAAATGCTGCCGGAAAAGTTTTGGGCCATGTTTTAAACCTATATACACTCTTTTGGTTTTATGAAGGAAAAATAAAAATTGTTCCCATGTATGATGGCCCAAAATCAGCGGCCATAACTTTTACGGAAACTTTTTAATATGCTGAGATTACTGTTAATTCTATTTCTTTTTATCCCTTCGGCCCATTCTTATTATAATGACTGGGGACTTAAAGGTGCACTAGGAATGAACTATCAGTCCATCGCAGGAGAAGATGAATCATCTGATAATATAGTCGGACTCACCGTTAATACACAGTTTGGATACAGGTGGGATCAATTCGAACTTGATCTTGCTTCATACGTTACCTTTGGAAAGTCTCATAATATCCATTTTAAAGTTGGAGATGAACTTCAGGCCATTGTCAGTGGTATGGTTAGAACAGTAAATTTTGTCCCTCTATTAAAGTTTTATACTCATTGGGTTCCTATCCAAAAAAGAAATCTTTATTTTTCGGCCGGCCCAAGTTTTAGTCTAAGAACCTTTTGGACAAATAATTATACGGTACTCACAGGAGAACTTGATGAGGGTTATAAAATCACCTACCATGACACTGGAATTTTTGCCGCAGTAGGAATTGAAGAGCTCTCAACTTTTAAAGAAGAAAATCCTTCCTATTTTGAAATTTTATTTGGCTATACTAAATCAAGAAAAATTACCGTGGTAGATGCCAGCAATAATCAAAAAGTTAGGGTAGTCCACTCCGATGAGGCCGGCCCCAATATAAGAACCATTATTTTAATGTTTAATTTAGGAATAACCTTTTTCTAAGGAGGATTTCATGAGCTATCTTTATTACCATAATCCAAAATGCAGTAAATCCCGACAAGGCCTGGAATTACTCGAAAAAAATGGAATTAATTATGAAATAAAAGAATATCTAAAAGAACCAATTACTCAAAAAGAGATCAAGGAACTTTCCAAGCAATTAAATCTCAAACCTCTAGATTTTATCCGCAAAAAAGAGCAAATTTATAAAGACCTAGACTTGGGAAATAAAAATTTAACGATGGATCAGTGGTGCAAAATTATTGCAGAAAATCCCAAACTATTAGAAAGGCCAATTCTAACTAATGGTAAAAAGGCCATTATTGGCAGGCCTACAAAAAGTTTGCTAGAATTACTCTAGTAAACAACTTGGGAAAAGGCTTCTCTTAGTTCTTTCACCCCGGTTTTATTGGCATAATGGAACTATGCTAATCCTTATTTTATTATTGTTATTCTCCACCGCTAGCTACTCTGCCACACCTTTTAAATATGTATTAAAAGAGATGCAGCGTAAAAACTATGCCTACGCGCTAGTTAAGTTAAAAAAGATAAAAGGAACACCTAATTTGATGGATAGACGCTATTTTTTAGAGGCCGTCTGCCTAACAAACCTAGATGACTCAAAAAAAGCTATTAATAGATTAAAAAAAATAAAAAATAAATTCAATGGAGTTGATTTTGAATTAGGAAAAGCATTTTACTTTACTGGTGATTTTAAAAAGGCAAAAAATTATTTTAAAAAATCAATTAATCAGGGTTATAAAAAAGCTCAAAGTTATCATTACCTGGGAAACTCTTATTTTAAACAAGAAAATTTTAGAGCAGCAAAAACATCCTTTCAAACTCTTCTCACCAAAACGACCCCCTCAAAGTGGGTTTTACAAGATACCTATTATCAAATAGGAAGTATTCACTTGGAAATTTCAAAACGTGAATTAAGGCCAGAAGACATGAAAAATATTTTAAAAGATCATGTCCTAACCTATTTTAAAAAATCTTTGCAGATTTCTCCCGAATCAAAAGTAGCAAGAGAAGTTCGAAAAAAGATTTATTTGGTTAAAACCAAATATGAAATCAATTAATCTCTAAGATAAAACTCTAAATCAACTGCCTCACTCAGCGGTGAAAACATGGAAGTCTTAACATAAGGTCCTATATCATCTTCTCCCATTGATTCCTCTTTAATTTCTCCCGCAAAATCCACTTCAAAAGTATGGGAAAGAACTCCTAAAATTTCTAAATGACCATCGATTTTTCTCATAACCGGACCTCCCGAATCCCCATGCCAGGCCTTACAATCGGTATCGAGTAAAATTCCATCATATCCAGGGTCAGTGATTTTTGGGGGAAAAACATCCTGATTTCCAAGATAGCGACATTGATGAGTTAAGATCTTATCTCCTTGATATTGACCAACACCAGGGAAGCCTATGCGAAAAATATCAACATTTTCTTCTACGGCAAAAGAAAGTAAAATTTTAGATAAATCGAATTTCTCTCTTGAAAAATCGGGATCATAAATAATATAAGCAAGATCATTTTCTCCCCGATCAAAAACGAGTTCAAAGACATTATCACCTGTTAGTATCTCATTTGAATTAAAGGTGACTCTTAAATTTTGTGACTCAAAATTCTCAGGAAAAATATCATAATGTGAAAAACAATGTTTAGCTGAAATTAAAACTCCGTGTTTCACCATAAAAGCGGAACAACTAACTCCAAGATATCTTAACTTCCCAACAAAGGGATAGTCTGAAATGACCTCTCTGTGAGATGCAAAGGCCACTTTAAAAGTAAAGACTATGACTAATATGATTAGTTTAAATTTCATTATGTATTTATAGACCCCATTTAAAAATTTTCCAACTATCCCTAAATTTTTTTCTCTCCCGCAATGGGGTAAGCACTTGATTTCACACTATTTCATGCCCACTAACTTTTCATATATCTATTTTTTCCCCTATAATTTTACCTGATGGATTTTAAATCAATTAAAAATTTACTTGAAATAGAGGGCACTTCAAACCCCAAGCTAGTTAAAGGAAATCAAATTATTCAGTTTTCTGCTAAATACAATCCACATTCTAAGCAGGCCTGGGGCAAATTTGCTACTCCTCGAAATTTTGCCTTAAAAAGATACAACGAATTTTTAGCTGGCAGATATTGTATTAATAAGGCCTTAAACTTGGGTATACCTCTTGGTATAAGTAAATCTGGTGGCCCTGATTGGCCAAGTGATTTTTGTGGTTCTTTAACTCATACAAATGGTTACGTTTCAGTAATAGTCTCTAAAAAAAGTTTTTATAAAAGCGTTGGATATGATGCCGAAACCATTTTTGATAAACAATTAGCAAAAAAACTAGAAAGGTTTATTATATCCAGTACTGAATTAAAACGTTTTGATTCTAATTATGAAAAATCTTTAACATTAACTTACTCTGCAAAGGAATCACTCTTTAAAGCACTCTCTCCTCTTACAGGAATTTTTTATATGCAGATTTTTATGCACAAAACAGGTCTTTTTCAATCAAGCTTAAAAAAGCTTAGTCCACACCGCAATTTTAATTTCTGCAAAATAAAATTTGTCAAAAAATAATCATTAATTATATTATTGTAAAGCAATTGACCATGGAGGGTTTCGTTGCTTGATAATATTATTGAGTCTAATAATGTTTCATGGGAGCAAAGGCCGCTATTGGCCCCTTACAAGGGCACCTTCTTAGAGCTTTTTAAAGAACAAGTTAAAAAATTTCCTGATCACCCAGCAGTCAAGATTGATACTTCAATTTTAACCTATCAAGAATTGGACAATAAATCTGATTATTTGGCCCAGGTTTTAACGAACAAGGGAATTTCTAAAGATTCATTGGTTGGTTTATTTCTTCCTAGGTCTATAGAGTTTATCGTAGGCATACTAGGAATATTAAAGGCCGGTGGGGCCTACGTCCCTATGAATCCTAATGATGCCAAAGATCGGTTAGAACATATTTTAACTGATAGTGGCTGTACAATTGTAATAAGCAAAAAAAACTATCCTCTTCCAAGATTTTCTAAGAATAGCTTTGATGTAATTAATATAAAACTTGATAAACTTGGTGCTAAAAATTTCACCCCTATTTGTAAAGTAATTCCTGTAGATTCTCTGGCCTATGTAATTTATACAAGCGGTACTACAGGCAAACCTAAAGGGGTAATGATTGAACACCAAAACCTCTTTTCTCTTCTAACAATTTTCACTCCAAAAGTTGTCCCACAAGACAGAGTTTTGCAATGTATGTCCACCACCTGTGATGCATCTGTAGGAGAGATTTTCTCAGTTTTATCAAGTGGTGCTACTTTAATTTTATGGCAAGGAAATGATTTCAGAGTTTTAAAGAAAGAATGTATTACTTACCTAGTGTCGACTCCTTCTATGACCGAGCTAGTAGATAAAGAAGATTGTACTCACCTTAAAAACTTAATATTAGGTGGAGAGAGATTAGAGGAAAAAATAGTAAAAAGATTCCCCGAAACGGTTAATATTTATAATGGTTATGGGCCCACCGAATGCACATTTGCAGCAAGTGTAACTAAAGTTATAGATTCAAAACATATTCATATTGGGAAAAGGCTTTCTAATGGCCAATTATATGTAGTGAATAAAGACCTTCAGCTTTGCGCTGAGGGAGAAAAAGGTGAACTCTTAATTGGTGGCGAAGGTGTTGGCCGTGGATATTTAAATCTAAATAAGCTGACAGCAGAAAAATTTATTCCCAATCCATTTGGTGAAGGAAGAATTTATCGAACAGGTGACCTAGTCAGATGGAATAAAAATCAGCTCGAGTACCATGGCAGGATTGACCGTCAAATAAAACTCCGTGGCTTTAGAATCGAGCTAGATGGAGTCGAGCGAACTTTAGAAAATTACCCTGGGGTCGAGAGGGCCTATCTTTCCCCTCTTAATGGTAACTTAATTGCTTATATAACACCTAAAAATGTTGTGATAGATGAACTGCAAAGTTATCTCGAAAAAAATCTCGAATACTATGCAAGACCTTATAAAATAATTCCGCTGGAAAATTTCCCATGGAACTCTTCGGGGAAAATTGATTATAAAAACCTTCCAATCCCGACCCAGCTACAAGCAGAAATTTATAATCTTCCCGATGAGAAGGAAGATAAAGAATTAGCGGCCATCTGGAGGAAAATTTTATCACCAGAATTAGGTATTGATAAATATCCAATATCGCTAGATGATAACTTCTTTGACCTTGGGGCAACATCATTAAATGTTTTAAAACTTCTACATTTACTTAGAAAAAAGTATCGAAATTTTAATATTGACTTAGAAATGATCTATAAAAATCCCACTTTAAAAGGTTTAAGTCAGCGCCTAAAAAATGTTGAAACAGGACAGTTTAAAAGCAAACAAGATGTCAGTAAGGGGGCTTTATTTCTAACGGTATTAAAAGTTCTTCCAAGTACTCTTTATTTTGTATTTGGGTATCTTCTCCCTCTTTATTTCTTTGCTATTTTTTCATTTCTAAATCCAATCCTTTGGTTATTTTATTTGGCCGAGCTAATTATTTCAAGACCGCTTAAAATAAATCCGCCTAACTTCGCCCTTTATATTAAAAATAATTTAGGTTTAGATAAATTAAATTTCAAAAAAATTGATATCGTAGAAGAGGTTCCGCTTGAAAATATAAACAATCATATCTTTTGTGTCCATCCTCATGGACTCACTGATATACATGTATATCCCATCGAAAAGCATCTATTTAAAAAGGGACTAAAATATCGCATTACATTTATCAAAGAATTATTTTATTTCCCCTTTCTTCGTTCAATCTTAAGTTTGTTGGGATATATACCAGCACTAGAAAAGTCGTATCAGTGGGCAAAAAGCAAAGACTTAAATATATTAACTACTCCAGGTGATGTCCCTGAGTTTTTAACCTCTCATCATCCCTTAAAAGCGGTTTTAACTCCTAATCTAAATTTCTTCAAAGTTGCACTTAAAACTGGAATGCCTCTTATTCCCATTTTGACCTTTAATGCCCATAAATCTTATAAATATTATCCACTGCTTTTTAATTATCGAAATAAGCTAAGATATGGAGCTAAGCTCATGCCGATTCAGCCCTTTAGAGGAAGATGGTTTCTTCCTATTCCTTTTAAGGTAGATCTTAAAATTGCATTTGGTACACCTATACATTTCAAGACCAAACAAGATCCCACTTGGGAAGAAGTAGAAGAAGCTATGGAATTGTATAAAAAATCATTACAAGAGCTTTTTAAGCGACATGCTCCCGAAAATTATCCCGCGATGGAAATAGCCTAATTAATAATTGAAGACTGATAAAATATTTTTATAGATCTTATCAGCATTAGGAAGAATGGCCCTTTCAAAAATGCGATTAAAACCAACTGGAGTATTTGTTGCGCCAACTCTTATAACCGGCGCATCCAATAGCTCAAAAGCATTTTCATTAATAAAGGCCACTAATTCACCGCCAAAGCCACCAAATACCTTATCTTCATGAACTACTAAGGCCCTATTGGTTTTTTGGATACTCTTTACAATCATATCTTCATCAAAGGGTGCAATAGATCTTAAATCGATTACTTCCACTTCAATACCTTCTTGTTCAAAAGCTTTATTGGCCGCATCTAAGGATAAGTGGACGGTATTTCCGTAGGTGATGATGGTTAAATCAGAACCCTCGCGGCGAATTCTACCAACACCAAAAGGTACTTCAAAATCATCTGGCACTGAGGACATGGCCTGCTTAGAATTATACAAGGCCTTAGGCTCTAAAAATAAAGTCGGCCCTCTTGATCTCATGGCAGTTCTAAAAAGTCCGGCCACATCATCGGCAAAACTAGGACTTACGATACGAATTCCTGGAAGAGTGGCCAAGGTCCCTTCCAAATTTTGGGAATGATAAAGTCCACCTCCGATATATCCACCAGAGGCCAGATCAGTGGCCTTAGACAATCCATTTAAGATTATTTCTTCGGCGTTTAATCCTGCTGAGATACAAGTAAGCATATCCCGGTAATAAGAAAAAAGGTGATCTTCACCTAAGGTAAATACTTGGCCTATGGCCAATTGAATTCCATCATGACCAGCATAGGGTGCATGATAAGACCATCCAATTGCCTGTTTAAGATAATTCGGCGCCCTCTCATCTAACTGTCTTCCAAGGGACAATAGCTTGTACCATTTTTTTTAAATATTTTTTGGAGTAGTCTTTAGACTGTATTTCTTGCTCGACATATTGATACCTTTTCACGAGAATGGCATTGCGCAACATTCCTGTCAACAGGTAAACAAAATTGAAGCATGCTTCCTATTATGACCATGAGAGACGCTCAGCATAATGCCCTTATAGCTCTTTTGAGTTTTAATATCTCGAAATTTTAAATGGAGATTCAGTTATGCCAGTGGCCAATTATGAACAGTACTGTGGAATGTTAGATAATGCTCTCAAAGAAGGATATGCCTATCCTGCGATAAATGTTTCTTCTATGACTACTGCTAACGCTGCTCTTAAGGCATTTTCTGACATGGGATCAGATGGCATCATCCAAGTCTCAACTGGCGGGGGTAAGTTTGCTTCAGGCCAAGGTGTAAATGATATGGTCTTAGGTGCCATCTCTCTTGCTCAACATATTCATTTAATGGCCGAAAGATACAATGTGTTAATTGCTCTACATACAGATCATTGCCACCCTCAGTTCGTTGATTCTTTTATGCTTCCCCTAATTGCGGAAACGGAAAAAAGAAGAGCTAATGGACTTCCTAATCTTTTTAACTCGCATATGTTTGATGGTTCTGAGCTCCCTCTAGAGCAAAATATCGCTCAATCAAAAAAATTACTAGAAAGATGTGCAAAAAGTGAAATCATCTTAGAAATGGAAACTGGGATTGTTGGTGGCGAGGAAGATGGAGTTAATAATGAAGATGTTCCTGCTGATAAGCTTTTTACTTCAGCTGAAGAGATGGTCTCTGTATATAAAGAACTCTCCCCTATCGGAAAATTCATGTATGCCGCTACTTTTGGCAATGTTCATGGGGTCTACAAGCCTGGAAATGTAAAACTTAAACCTGAAATTCTAAAACAGGGACAAGACGCCGTAATGGCCGCGTTTGGTAATGAAAATAAACATTGGCTTGTTTTTCATGGTGGTTCGGGATCCGAACTAAGCGAGATTCATGAAACTCTAAATTATGGCGTGATAAAAATGAATGTTGATACCGACACTCAATATGCTTACTCAAGACCTGTAGTTGATCATATGATGAAAAACTACGATCAAGTCTTAAAAGTGGAAGGCGAAGTTGGTTCCAAAAAATTCTACGACCCTCGATCCTGGATGAAAAAGGGCGAAGACAGCATGGGTGAGCGGATCGGCAAAGCAATAAAAGACTTAAAATCAGAGGGTCGAAGTCTCCTTAAATAATGAGTTATTGACCCAAGGTTTTCCCTATAATCTCCAAAAGATTTTTGGAGATTTTTGGAGTCGCCAAAATTCGTTCCAATTGAATTTTCATCAATTCACTATTGCCCTTATTTAATTTTTTATAATGCCTAAAGGCCTTGGCCAACTGGGAAGAAACTTGGGGATTTATAGAATCCATCGTTAATATTTTATCTGCTATCAAATGATATCCTCTTCCCGATTTATGATGAAAATGAACCACATTATTAGCAAATGACCCCCATAAGGATCTAGTTAAATTAGGAATGTTTTTATCAAAGATAGGTGAGCTCTCTAGTCTCAAGACTCTTTCAAAGGTGTCCTCAAGTGGAGAGGATCCTTGTACCGAAAGCCATTTCTCCATAACTAATTGCTCATTTTTCCACTTTTTGAAAAATGAATCTAATGCCTGCTCTCTTTTATCATTTTCATGATGCGATAAACTAAACAGCGAGGCCATTTCATCAGTCATATTGGTGGCATTGTTAAACTGAGTATAGCAGATTTCCTCTACTTCCTTATTTCCTTGGCACATCAAATAATTAAGTAAGGTATTTTTTATCGTTCGCTCACCAACGTCTTTAATGTTTAACAAATACTCCTTAGAGACAGAGTAGTTATTATAAAGAGCTAGAAATTTTTCATGTAACTTTTCGGCCAAAGTCTTTTTTACAAATTCACGAGCTTTAAATGATGCCTCAAATTCCATTGGGTTTTGATCCTGAAGGATTACATTCATACTCGGGAGAGATAGGCATAGGGCCTTATGAGATAAATCCATTTTTTCATCAATCAAAAGCTTTTCAAAGGCCGCTACATAAATCTCATCTAATTCAAGCTCCTCTCCATTAACTAAATTTTGTGTTAGATTAAGAATAATTTTAAGTGCCAATCCTTGAGAGGCCTCATACCGATTAAAGGCATTTGAGTCATGGGCCATAAGATAGGCCATATCTTCATAGGATTGTTTCCATTCAAGTTTTACTGGTGCTGAAAAGTCTCTATTTAAAGAGAGTATCGGACGGTGAGGAACATTATTAAAAACAAAGTGCTCTTCCCTATTTTTCACATGTAAAATACCCTTGTCTAGCTGAGATCTATCCCCTTCTTTTAATTCAAGTTTGATATCTGCTCCATCTTTATTTAAAAGACCTAGCTTGAAAGGAAAATAAAGTGGCCCAGACCCTGAGGGGGAACTTTGTCTAAACTTTAACTCTAAAGTATTTTTTTCATCGTTATAAATTTCTTCCACTTCAAGTCGTGGAGTTCCCCATTGGGAGTACCAATTTTTAAACTGGGATAAATCTATACCATTTGCGACTTCCATTGAGCTTACAAAGTCTTCGCAAGTAACCGCTTGCCCGTCATATAATTCAAAATATTTATCCATCCCTTTTCTAAAGCCATCATTACCTAAAAGGGTATGAATCATCCTAATAACTTCCGCACCTTTTTCATAAACAGTCGCAGTATAAAAATTGTTAATCTCCATATAACGTTCTGGCCGAATAGAATGAGCAGTAGGCCCGTCGTCTTCAACAAACTGGCGATCTTTTAACATTTGAACATCTTGAATTCTTTGGACCGCACGTGAGTTCATATCAGCAGAGAATTCTTGATCTCTAAAAACAGTCAGCCCTTCTTTTAGAGTCAGTTGAAACCAATCCCGGCAAGTAACCCGATTTCCCGTCCAATTGTGAAAATATTCATGAGCGACGATACTTTCAATACGATGATAATTCATATCGGTAGCAATTTCAGGACTGGCCAATACGGCACTCGAATTAAAAATATTTAGGCCTTTGTTTTCCATCGCGCCCATATTAAAAGCATCAACAGCAACAATCATATAGATATCAAGGTCGTATTCAAGCCCAAAGACATCTTCGTCCCATTTCATAGCTTTTTTAAGAGATGCCATGGCGTGATGACATTTATCTTCATTTCCCTTTTCACAATAAATTCTAAGATCGATTTTTCTATTTGATCCAGTAGTATACGCGTCTTGAACTAGCCCAAGGTCGCCGGCCACGAGAGCGTAGAGGTAACTTGGTTTTACAAAGGGATCTTCCCATTCTACAAAATGCATTCCATTTTCAAGGTCACCACTTAAAATGGGGTTACCATTGGAAAGTAAAATCGGATATTTCACTTTATCAGCAATGATTTTAGTTTTATATTTTGCCATGACATCAGGACGATCAAGGAAATAAGTTATGCTACGAAATCCTTCTGGTTCATTTTGAGTACAAAACATTCCCTGAGATCTATAAAGACCCTGCAAAGATGTATTGGCCGAAGGGTTGATGATATTTTCTATCTCTAAAATAAAGGAATCTTCCTTTACTGGAATAATAAGACTCTCTTCCGAGATGGTATAATCTTCCGGACTCAAGACAGCACCATTTAACTTGGCCGAAATAAACTTTAATCCTTCACCACTTAGAATCAAGTCTTCTAATTCCTCACCAAAGTCAGGATTACGATAAATATTTAAACGTGATTTTACAACGGTTTCAGTTTCATGCAGATGAAAGGTTAGGTACACATCTGATATAAAAAAGGCCGATGGCCTATAATCTTCTAATTTAATAATTTTTGGTGATGTATCTTTCATTTTTCCTCCGCCTGAAATGTCGTCAAATATCCAGTATGTTTTCTAATATTAATTACCCCAATGTCAAAAATTAAATACTGGCCTTTAATTCCCAAAAGAGTGCCCTCGATCTTAGGAATCTTATCCAGAGAAAGCGATTTTATTTTGCGGGGATATTCCAGAACAGGATATTCAATATTTACCACCTGCTCGTCTTCTAAAATTTCAATTTGATCGTCCCCAAATTCCATTTCCAGCTCATCAAGACGTTCTCCAAATTGTTCGAAAAGATGATCTCGCTCCATTTCAAGATTAATTGGGGTTATATCTCCTGAAAGCATTTTTCGCCAATTGGTCTTATCAGCAACCATCTCAGATAAGAGTACTTCAAAAATCCCTGATTGATATCTCGTGCCTACTTTAATAATAGGTAGAGCAGAAATTGCTCCTTGATCAATCCATCTAGTAGGAACTTGGGTAAAACGTGTAATACCGACCTTAAGTTCTGAGGTATTTGAAAGATAAACAAAATGGGAAATCTGGCAGTTTTCCTCTCCCCACTTGGGTTCTCGGCAAGTCCCTTGGTCAAAATGGCACAGCTGAGGTTTGAAAATACATAAATCACATCTGGCCAAAACCTGAGAACAATTAAAACAATATCCACCGTTATAGGTCTTTTTTATATTCTTGCCACAGTTGATACAATTAATTTGATTTTCAAATATTAGCGTTAACTTTTTTCCTAAATATTGATTGAGTCCGATCCTTTCTTCCCCTAGAACCAATAAGTATTCTACCGGATTTGAAAGGCCTGAATCCATTTTCTTGAGATGGCCTGTAAACATATCGCGAAATTATGCCAAGATAGTGGCCTTCTGTCACTGAATTTATGTACAATTAAACTATGAGTAATAATCAATCTGCTACCACACAATTTCATTTTAATAAGCTAGGGGAAGACGATTTAAAGGAATGGGGCAAAATCCTCGTATTAAATCAAGTCGAAGTAAAAATCTGGAGCAAAGGAAATGAAGACAATGCCCAATTTTTCTCACCCACTAAATATCAATCTGCTAAGAAATCTTTATGGCTTGGATTTAAGTCGGAAAAATCAGACCTAATAGATGCTGAAATATACTTGCAGGCCGAACGGGAAGGAGTCCACCTGTTCGGTCAAACAAAACTTTTATACAGTGAAAAAGAAAAATCACATTATCTAATTTTAGAAGGTGATTTTTATAAAAGCCAGCAACGAATACAGCTAAGAATAAAATCTATGCCTGAGCGGGGAATTACTATTAAAGTTTTAATTGAAGATAAAGAATATGAAGGCATTGATCTCTCCTTTGGTGGTGCTAGTTTCTTTACCGATCAAAAGCTTGAAGTTGGTCAAAACATAAATGAAATTAAAGTAGTTATTGAGAATGAGAGTTTTCTAATCCCTAGAACTACAGTAGTTAAAATTTTTGATGATGAAGGACGAGAGGGACAAAAAAAAGTTGCTCTAAATTTTGTAAAGATACCTCATGATACAGAAATTAAAATTACTAAAAAAGTTGAGGCCTTGAAAAAGAAAATTAACGAAAAATAAGCACATAGTCATTTCCGCTAAATTATTTTAGAAAAAATTAATAATAATTTAAGTTCATAAAGCAAACTACTGTTCAAATCGCGTTAAATTTAATAAGTTGCACTACATAATAACCTAAGGCAACATTATGCATGACGTGACACGTCTAGTTAGTAATAAAAAGGATCTAGATCGTTTTATAGATCTACCATTTGATATCTATAAAGATTCTCCCTATTGGGTCCCCCCGTTAAAAATAACCGTAAAAGATATCTTTAAACCCAATCACCCCTTTTTTGATCAGGCAAAAATAAAATCATGGGTAGCAGAAAAAGATGGCAAAGTAGTGGGAAGAATTACTGCTATAGTAAATTTTGCCCACAATGAATTTCATCAGGAGAAATGCGGCTTTTTTGGTTTTTTTGAATGTATCGATGATGAAAGTATTGCTCGAGAATTATTTAAACAAGCAGAAGATTATTTAAAAGCAGAAGGCATGGAAATCGTTAGAGGCCCCGTCAGCCCCTCAACTAACTATGAATGTGGAACCTTAGTAGAAGGCTTTGATAATATGCCTTATCTTATGATGCCCTATAATTTCCCCTATCATGAAACGCTAATAACAGGGCAAGGCTATAATAAGGCCAAGGATCTAATTTCCTATCATCTTCGAACAGACTTTGAGATGCCTGAGGTCTTTAAGAGATTGGCCCAGAGAATTCAAGAAAAATACAAAGTAACTTATCGCCATATTAATTTAAAAAACTGGGACCATGAAAAGAAAGTCGTTATAGAGATCTATAATGCTGCTTGGGAAAAAAATTGGGGTTTTATTCCTATGCCTCCAAAAGAAATGGAACATTTAATTAATGAAATGAAACAATTGGTGGAAGAAAAGCTAATAACCTTTGCCCTAGTGGATGGGAAGGAAGTTGGCTTTATTACAGTTCTTCCCGATTACAACCAAGTCTTTAAACAAATCCCTAATGGGCGTTTACTTCCCTTTGGAATTTTTAAATTATTTAGAGCTAAAAAATATATCAACCGAGTACGAGTGCTCACCCTAGGAATCCTTCCTGAATATAGAAAGATGGGGATTCCCACCCTACTTTTTATTAAGGCCAAAGAAGAGGCCCAAAAGGCCGGCTATATTGATGCTGAAATGGGATGGGTTTTAGAAGATAATTTACCTATGGTTAAGCCCTTACATAAAATGGGGGCCACCCCCTATAAGACCTATCGAATTTTTGAAAAAACTCTAAAATGACCAAGAGACCCTGGCATAATGAGTATTTTTCTTTTTTTGATATCCTACTTTTAAATCGTTTTCATAGATCCATTTAAAAGCGGGATGATTGTCTTGGTATTTCCCAGCAACGCGAACACCTTCAGAGGCAAATAAGGTAACAAAAAAACCACCTACCACATCTGATAGATAGTGTTTTCCTGAAGCGACTCTCTCATATCCCGTAATCACCATAAGGGCACCAGGAATGAGTGACCACCAAGGGCCATAAAATTGAAAAGTTTTTAAAAATAGCGCGGAGTAGGGAATTATATGTCCGGAAGGAAACGACGAATTACCACGAAAATTATTCTCAAAAGCATTTGTGCCTGCAGTTGGTCTTTCATGAACATCAATCGCATAACTTAAAATTGAGGTCTCAATCATGGAAAGATACATGGTGGAAAAAGACTCCATGGCAAATCTCACCATTTTACCATCGTCTGTACTTCTGCCCCAGGTGTACATCCCAATTTGAACGACAGCAAAGGAAGCAACCACTGAAGAATCTGAGACAAAGCTTACAAATCCACTCACATCATCTCCGGTGTTTTTGTTAAGGACTGCTTCATCTCTTTCAAAGGCCCACCAAGTGAGTGGAGCTGCTACGCCTGCTTGAATCGCATTGGTGATATTAAACTGCTTAATAAATCCCTCACCCATCCACACAACAGAGGTAAGAAAATCTTTCCAAAAAGCATCCTGAGGGAATTCGTCCTCATTGGCATAGGCCGGCGTCTGGAGAACTGAAAATATCAATAAAAAAGTTAGTAATCGCTTCATAAATTCCGGTTGTTAGACGCAACGCTTAATCGCCAAAAGTACCGAATATCAGATCCCACAAGGGATTGCTAACCCCGTATTTCAAATTTTCATGCTTAAAATGATGCTTTAGGTGATATTTTTTTAGAAACTGTCCTATTTTGCCACTCATTTTCATATGGTGAGTCGCATAGTGGATATAATCATAACAGAGATATCCCACCAAAAAGGACGCCATAAAGGTCATAATATAGCGCTCCGGAACCACTAACGAGTACAAGTAATAAAGCCCCATAAATAAAATAAGGCCAGGCAGAGGTGGAAAGAGAAGCCGAGTTGGATCTTGTGGTTGGTCATGGTGAACACCGTGAAACAAAAATACCGCTTTTTTCCCTAAATCAGACTTGGCATTAAAATGAAAAATAAACCTGTGCAGCATATACTCTGAAAAGGTCCATGCTAAGACTCCAGCTAAAAAAATTAAAACTAGCTCTGGTGGCGCTAATTGGTTTGTTGTCATAAACATGTATAAAATTATCGGTGTCCAAAAGGTGATAGGAAGCCATGGGGGGATATGAGTAAAAAACTCTAAATAATGACTCTTGAATAACCTAATATTTTCGTACGGTGCTTGTTCCATATTGTTTTCTATTAAAAGTGAGTGTCAGTATAGAGGGCCAAAAGTGAAAAAACAATTTTTTTTCTAATTCCCCCCCCCTTTATACGGAGATAAAATGAGTTTAGACAAGAAAAAATGCATTCCTTGTTCTGGAGATATTCCACCTCTACCAGAGGATAAAATTCACAAGTTAAAAAAACAAATTTCACCTGAGTGGAAGTTCACACATAACAATACCAGGCTTCTAAGAAAAATATCTCTGCACCAAATGGCAAAACCTATGGAACTAGCAAATAAGATTGCTAAAATAGCAGATGAGGAATGGCATCATCCTGAGTTGCACGTTGGATTTGGCCATCTTGATATTGAAATTTGGACCCATAAAATAAATGGACTGGTGGAAAGTGATTTTATCTTTGCTGCAAAAATCGATAAAATAGTCAAAAATTAAGAAAGATATTCTGCCAGGAGGCCTCCAGTAACTAAAGCCTTGCGTTATTTTTAATTGACAGTTTCCCTCATTCCTTTTTTTCAATTTGAAACTTTAATTTTTTGAAAATTAATTCTATTATTTATTCTTTTAATCATTATTGAAGGAATCATTTATGAAAAAACAACTTGGACTGTTTTTATGGTTATTACTACTCACGCCTTTAACCCAAGCGGCCAACTATTTTACAATATCACCATATACACTTAAGGCCGATAATGGCGACATTCATTTAAAATTTCAAACTAACAAACCCCTAAAACTAAATATCTCTATTTTTCGTCAAGATGATCCCTCATCTATTGATGCTGTAAAAATAGTTGAAGCTTATCCAAAACAATTAGTTAGCTTAAACTTAGGAAGACAGTCTTGTGATAATAATTTAGGTTACACCATGACCGCGCAAAATGAGGCGATTAAGGAAAAGCTCATCACCACCAATCTACCTGCTTTTGAATGTCACCTTTATGATGAGTTCACCTTTGGATTTATTAGTGATTCTCAACAAAGTCCAAAAAATCATAAAAAAATTGCTCGGATAATTACTAAACAATTAGAAAAAACAAAAGTGAATTTTATTTTACACACTGGCGATATCACTCATAAGGGTGGCGAAAATCATAGATGGTTAAACTTTTTTGATGTCGCAAAAACTTATCTACAAGGAAGACCTATTATTGCGGCCATTGGAAACCATGCTTACTGGGAAGACAAAAAAAATCGTCCTCTCCCAGGAAATTTTAAAAAATATATGCGTTGGGGGGGAGCTAAAAAAATTGGTTATATGACTACTCTCTATCCTAATTTTCAACTAGTAATCTTAAATAGTACTTTTGAAATGTTAACCGATAGTGAAAATGAGCAACAAATTCAATGGCTAGAAAAAACGTTAAAAGAAGCTGCGCTAGAAAACCTAACAGTCATCGTGGCCATGCATTACCCACCATATTCCTCTAGTTATTTCATCAACACTAAGCAGGCCAAATTTTTACAAACCAAATTTGTCCCGCTATTTGAAAAATATGGAGTTAAACTGGTATTAAATGGTCATACCCATGTCTATGAGAGAAGCTTTAAAGATGGTGTTCATTATGTTATTGCCGGCCCTGCTGGTGGAACTAGAGCTATTCCTCTAGGAAGAAACCCCTACCAGGTATTTGGTGATTTTTTGTCCAGAACATTTACTACTGTAACGGTTAAAAAAGACCACATCTTCCTTAAAACTTTTGATCAAAAGAATCAACAAATAGATAAATTAAAAATTGAGCTTTAGTCTGGAGGGCCTAGGGCCCTCCTCTTTCTGAGCTTGAATTAACCCGCTTTTTTAACAGTTTCCTCTTCAGCTTCTTCTGCTGTTTCAACTTCTTCAACTACAGGTTCTTCAACAATTTCTAATTGTGGAGGATTACATTTGGCCACTACCTGGTCTAAATCATCCTCTTGCCAGGACAGGCCACTTGGAAGCTCTATATCACTTAAACAAAGCGTTTCATTGATATCTAAATCACTAATATCTAGAGTTAAACTTTCAGGGATATCAGATAAAGCTCCATTTACTTGGACACTATCTCTTAAAGATTGAATTGCGCCTTCTCCAGTTAACTCCCCTACAATAGAAAGAGGTACTTCAACGGTAGTTTTTTCCCCTTTGGCAACATTTAAAAAGCTCACATGAGTTATATTTCTTTTAACCGGATCCCGTTGGATTTGATTTGCAGTAACCGTGAGATTTTTTCTTCCCAGTTTCATAGAAAAAATACTACCTTGGTGGATATGCTTTTTTCTAATATTTACAAATATGGAAATCGAAGGAAAGTCTTTTCCACAGATGACTCCTTTTACAAAGCCTTCTCCTTGAACTTTCTTTTCTTCTGCCTTAGTAGCATTTATGTCTCTTTTTTGAACTGTAATATCTTCCATTATCCCTACCTTTTTAGTGAACTTATAAGGATTATCGGCAATATCGAGGTAAAGGATTAAGGATTTTTATCTATAAATTTTATTTAAATGGTGGAAGTGAATATTCTTTGGTGTAGTCTTTTTTTAGTTGCCTCCCAATGGCCTTAAAAGTCTTATAGGGCCATTGTGCCTGAATCATATTAACCAGCCACTTTGGGATAAGTCCTTTAGGATCAGTTAAAATCTCTACTTCTATTTTTGTTTTGGATTTTCCAAGTGATGTCAGTACATACTTACTGAGAAGAAGCTCCCCCCTGATCCCCACTGTTTTAGGTGCATCTTTGTGCTTAACACTTTTCATTTTTAAAATAACTTTTCCTTTTTCAGGCCTTTCAATTTTTCCCCAAAAAACAAAATCTCTATTTTTTAAAGGCCAGGGGAGCTCAATCTCTTGATACATGATGGCCTCATAATCGCTGATTTCCTCCAACATTTTTGAAACTTTTAAACGCTTCACCCATTTACTTCGATGTTCATCATCCATGATCACATAAAGGATTTTTTCGATGGAGTCATTCATGATGGTCTCCCCTTTAAAACCTTTAACTGTGGTCCCCGGAACACTCGCAGTATAAACTTTAATTCCATCCTTATTTGAAATCTCCTCCCAAACTGGATCCAAAGCAAATCCATTCATCATGATAAAAAAAAGAACAAGGCCTATAAAATATTTCATAGATTTTAGTCTAAAAGTAAAAAAGGAAACTTTCTACAATATTTTTTCAACCTGACTACTCACGCCAAGCGTTGAGCGAATCTTAATTAAGAAGTTTCTGCTTCTTTTTTCTAACCATGTTAAAAATCATTGCACCTAAACCAAGTATGAAATAAACAGAAAAAATAATTACGAGCTGAGTCTTATCCGTCTGATAAACATAATACAAAATAAGAACAGCACCTGAGCCTAAACCAACCATTGAGGTCACGGTGACCAGAGAATTTGATTTAGTTTTTTTTCTAATGACAAAATTACTATAGGCCATAATAAAAGAAACTAGGATAAATGTAATACTGCCAAACTGCAAAATACTTTCTAATTCTCCTAGAGTAATAAAAAGAAATGCAGTTGTGGCCATGAAAATAATTGCATTATGGGGAATATGTCCTCTCTTTCGATACGAGAGAAAGGCCGGGAGATAACCATCTCTTGAAATTACCGCCATTAACCTTGAGGCACCAAAAAGAGTTCCACTAATCGCACTTGAGGTTGCCAGTAGGGCCCCTGCAATAACTACAAGGTGTCCTATTACGCCAATATGTTTAGTTGCCCCCGCCGCAAGAGCATATTCCTTCTCTAGAATTAAAAGTTCCTTAGGTAAACAGGTTAGAGCTGCCACAGTTAGAAAAATATAAATCAATATTGCCATACATATAGAAATATATATGGCCCGAGGAACAGATTTTTTCGGATTTTTTGCCTCTTCAAAGGCATGGATAGCGAGTTGAAATCCTTCAAAGGATACAAAAGTTATAGCGGCCACAATAAAAAGGGTTTGAATTTTAAAATCAGTATTGACCAAGGGCCTAAGATTTTCAACACTTCCATTTTTGAAAAGTAAGATTGAAATAAATACAAGTAGTGTTACCTTTATATACACTAAAAAATCCTCAATTCGCCCCATTCCTTTAACGCTGATAATATTAATTATAGAAAAAAGAAAAATTATTAATCCTGCAATAATTTCCTTTATGTAGGGAAAAGAAAAATGGAGAAAACTGGTAAAATAAGAAGAAAAGGTAAAAGCATAGAGGGCCAGAGTACTTATATAGCCAAAAATTATAATCCACCCTATTATTGAGGCGGCCTGAGTTTTCCTTGGAAAGGTCTTTTTAAAAAAAGAATAGGTTGCTCCCTCATCACAATAATAAGCGGCAAGCTTTGCATAAGAATACCCCGCCATTAGTGCTAAAATACCACCTAGGGCCACGGCAAAGGGGGCGAGGTTCCCAACCATTTCAACGGAGATTCCAAGGATGGCAAAAATCCCACCACCAATCATTCCACCTAAGGAAATGGAAACTAACTCTAAAAGGCCCAGGTCTTTTGTTTTCATAGGAAAAATCTTTATAAAATTAAGAATATGTTTTCAATATACATTCTGGATCCAACAAATAAGATAGGCCATATTTTTCATACCTTATGATCATAAAATTTGCTGAGTATGATTACTGCTCAACGCATTGATCATCTATTTATTTGTCCCAAATGTGCTAACGAGGGGAATAAAGTTAAAATCATAACTCCTCAAACTCTTCTAAAAGAAGGAGCTCTTGAGAGACTCAAAAATAAACTCGCCTATAAGTTTTGTCAAAAACCTGATTGTGATGTGGTTTATTTTTCTAAAGAATCGGGTCATGTCTTTTTAACAAGTGGATTAAAGCTTCCGGCAACTGTAAAAGATCCAGG
>QNFX01000006.1 GCA_003650125.1 Campylobacterota bacterium | reverse complement strand
TTTGGTTGCCCTAGATTCTAAAAATCTAAGTTAATAGATATTAGCGTTCGACTCAATTAGATACAGAAGTACCTAATTCTCTAGTTACGTCGAACCTAAATCTATATGGTTCTTTCTCGTCTTAGCAGAATTTGCAAGGTTGCCCTCTCAAATTCGCTTTTTTTACTGTTATAAAATTTTTAAAAACGCATAAAAATTAAGGCCCGTCTAACGAGCTAATTCTGCTCAATTTCCAATTTGCGTAAGACGGAATTTATTAGAAGGTAGCAGTTAAGTCAACAATATATTTGATCTTTCACTATTTTTTTTAAAAAAAAATTTATGACAATACTATTTAAGGAAACCTTAAAAAAATCAGGTATTTATGGTTTAATTTAAGAAATATTCAAAGAGGACAAGGCAGTGAGAATTCATCTAACTACTTTTTTATTAGGGATCGCCCTTATTACTGGGTGCACAAAAACGATCCAATCCCCACGGGAGGCCCTAATTGAAGATGATTTTGCAGCAAAAACCTTTAAAACGGATAAAGAAGGGCTCTCTCATCTCATAGCTTTATTAAAAACAGTCCATGGAAATATTGAAATAAAATTTTATTCAAAAGAGTCTCCTAACAGTGTTAGCAAAATCGTTGGGCTTATAAAAAAAGGCTTCTATGATGGCCTAAAATTTCACCGGGTAATCCCTAATTTTATTATCCAAACTGGCGATCCCACAGGGACTGGAAGAGGTGGCTCAGGGAAACTCTTAAAGGCCGAATTTAATTCCATACCTCATATTAAAGGTACGGTTGCTCTGGCCAGAGGAGAAGGACCTGATAGCTCAGATTCGCAATTTTATATTGCCTTAACTACACTTCCTCATCTTGATGGCAAATACACCATTATCGGACAAGTAGTAAAAGGAATGGAAGTGGTGGATAAAATTACAAAAAATGACATAATTGTTTCATTCAGTATCAAGAAAAAATAATTTCTATTTTCCGTGTCTCTTAGGATCTTTGATATAGATAAAAGTTTTTATAAGGAAGAAAACAAAAATTAAAAAAGGAATAATTCCGGTATAAGTTCCCAGGGAGAATTGCTTTTTAGGTGTTCTATCTAGCTCTTCTGTTTTACTTAAATATTTATATTCTTTATGAACTACGGATGATTCAAATTGTTTACTCATAAATAATCCTTTTATCTTTTAACGGTACATACCCTCTAAAACTAAAGCAAAAGCAAATAGGGCGGCCGAAAGAGGAATCACCGCTATAAATTTCAACCAAGGCTTTTCTTCTTTTAAATGCATAAAAAAGTAGGCCACAAAAAATGCTTTACTACCTGCTAAAACAGTTAACAGGATTCCTTTAACCAATCTTGAAACATTCTCTAAGGACGGAATAAACATTTCAACCACAGTCAAAACTGTGAGAAGAATAAATACCAAAATATATTCTTTAGTATGACCTTTATAAGCTGTAGCGCTCATCGCGACTCCCCTACATTATTTTATTTGCTGTATTTACTAAAATCCCCACATCGATCATCATTTGATCCACATGTTGTTTATCCGTAGAGTAAAGACCTCTGATTTTACCGGCCCCATCCACTAAAAATAGCTTCTCACTATGGGCAATATCTATCATACCAGGAGTTTTCTCCCCCATGGCAACTTTAAAGTTATTAATGATGACATCCTTAACATTTTTTCTAGGGCCTGTGAGAAAGGACCAAACGTAAGGATTTGCCTTAAATCTTCTGGCATATTTATTTAAAACCGGCGGTGTATCCGTTTCTGGATCGACACTAAAAGTGACAATTCCCACTTTAGTTCCCAGTCCCCGAAGTCTTTTTTGAATAAACTGCATTTTCTTCATCATCTGGGGACAAGAAGTCGCACAACTGGTGAAGATAAAACTGGCAATATAAACCTTTCCTTTTAAATCTTCACTACCAAATGGTTTTCCAAACTCATTGGTGAGCTTATACTCTGACAAGCTAAATATTACTGGAAGATTGTTAGGAATTTCTCGTCTTAATGATTTAAAGATCGGATAAGAAAATCCAAAAAGGATAAAAATAAACCAGAAGGTTTTATTTAAAACCAATTTTTGAATAAATGTTTCATCCCTTCTAAGGGCAATAGTTTGTATGCTCATAATTTCTCCTTAAACCTAAGGTAGCTTTCCAACCAAGTCTTCTCTCTCCTTTTTATCCTTGAGATCCATTAGGTATTTAATATAATGGGCTACGGCCCAAATATCATCATCTTCAATTGTATCTTGCCAAGACGCCATAGTTGTTCCACCAACTCCAGCAGAAATCCTGACATATAAATCCTCAATAGTTTTAGCTGACTTGACCGTGTGCCAAGTAAAATCTGGTGGCATATTCCGGTAACCATGATCACTATCTTGAATTTTTAATTCATACATTTCCGCATCATAATCCTCGAAGTCCTCTCCATTAATCTTTTTATTCATGGCATTTAGATCACGTTTATCCGCATAGGCCCGATGACAACTCCAGCACTGAGCGATTATGTGATAAACTTCTTTTCCCCTGGCAACTGCACTCGAATTACGGGCCATGCCATAGGGATTCTTGGTGATTTTAATTTTCTCACCCAAGGTTTTATCACTTCCTTCCCAGGTATCTGGGGCAAAGGTTTTTATGTATTGAACGACATTAAATGCCTGCTCTTCACTGACATCCCAAGGAAGCATGCCAGATCCATGAAGACCCTTTTTAATAATGTTTATTAGCGTGTCGTCGTGAACCAAGTCTCCAGATACGACGTTGCCAAATTTAAAAGTTCCTAAAGTGAAGTTTCTAGGTGGGTTTGACATACCTTTTGAGGCCACACCATTTCCATCACCCTTCGCTCCATGGCAGGCCATACAATATTCCATATAGATTTGCTTCCCGGAACTCAGCTGGGCCTTTGTAGCAACTACTCCTCCAGCAAAAATTTTGTCTTCATGAAAGGCATTCTCCGTACAGGAGGTGAGACTTAAGACAAAAAGAATTAGGAACCAATTTTTCATAATCATCCTCATTTTAAATAACAAACAAAAGCAAATACATCATCAGCCAAACTACCGCTAAAAAATGCCAAAACTTACCAATATTAACTATACGAATTCTTTTTTTAAAATCTTCGCGCATCACACTTGGCAGCAAGTAAAGAAGCGTAAATATTCCCATGGCCATATGACCTACATGAATCCAGGTAAAAGAATAAACTAAAGAGCCATAAATTCCCGAGCTAGCAAATATCCCTACTTCCTTTAAGTCATTCCAAAAAAGAAATTGAGAGATTATAAAAGCAAGACCTAGTCCTAAGCAAAGCAGAAAACTATATCTAGCATTGTTCGGTGATCTATCTAGATTCTTTTTAAAAACTTCATAAAACCAAGAACTCGAAATGATTAAGATAGAACTTATGGCAGGAAAAAGATGATCTATTCTATCTAAATTCATGGGAGGCCATTGCGTGGCCGAAAGTCGATAGAGAAAAAAACTTAGAAATAGGGTTGCAAAAAGCATGGAAAAAGAGATGATGGTAACCAACATCGCAATGGAGTTGACCACCTGTTCTCCGCTTTCAATTTTCCCTACTTTCTGTGTCATCATTTATACTTTTACCAATTTTTCTGTTTGATATTGAAAATCTTTGCCTTCAGGGAGGTTTGGATTTCCCATCTCATGTGGCCCACATTTCACAACTGGAATTTCTTTAAAATTATAGTGAGGTGCGGGACAAGGAATGGTCCATTCCAAAGTACCTATATTCCAAGGATTGGGATCTTCTACTTTCTTGCCTTTAATTAGCGCATGAATAAAGTTGTAGACAAAAATGACCTGTGCTGCTCCCATAAGTATTGCTGACCAAGTAACAAAAGTATTAAGTGGCACCATTCCTTTCATAAATTCATAGACAAACGGGTTATATAATCTTCTGTGCATACCAGCGTACCCGAGTACCATCATCCCCATAAAGATACCGTTAAGTCCGATGAAGCTGAGCCAGAAATGCCACTTGGCCAGGCATTCATTCATCATCACGCCAAACATCTTAGGCATCCAGAAGTAGACAGCGCCAAATCCTCCCAAGAGAACTGATGCGGCCATGGTGTAATGGAAATGGCCAACTACAAAATAAGTATCATGCAAATAAATATCAGTTGTTACTGTTCCTAGATAAAGACCGGTTAAACCGCCAAGTCCAAAGACAAAAACCACTCCCATGGCAAATAGCATGGGTGAATCAAAACGAATTGATCCTCGCCAAAGTGTTCCCAGCCAATTGGTAAAGAAGATCGCCGATGGAATTGAAATGGTCATGGTTAGAGTCATAAAAGTCTGAGTCAAAAGCGGACTCATTTGCGTCGTGAACATATGGTGTCCATACACAAGAGTTGAAAGAATCGTAATGGTGATCATACAAAGAGCAGTTGTCTTGGCACCAAAGGCCGGCTTTCTTGAAAACCAAGCAAGTAGATCAGAGACGATCCCCCATGCTGGAAGGATCAAAATATAAACTTCGGGGTGACCAAAAATCCAAAAGACATGTTGAAATAAAACTGGATCCCCCGTTCCATTAGTAGCGATGGCCCCTGCAAGGAAAAAAGTTGTTCCAAATAATCTATCAAATAAAAGCAGCAAACAACCTGCTCCTAGTACTGGCAAAAAGACTGCGTTTAAAATCGCAGTCATAAAAATTCCCCAGATGGTGAGAGGCATATCAAAATACCCCATTCCCGGTGCTCTAAGGGTAATAATTGTAGTGATATAGTTAATCGCCCCAAGCGTAGAACCTACTCCAAGCATAAAGATTGCCAAGGTCCAGAGGGTCTGCCCATTTCCTGGGTCACCTATTAGGGTTGAGAGCGTTGGATAAGAGGTCCATCCACTAGCGGCAGCTCCAAGTGGTGTAAAAAGACCCACCATGAGAACCACACCTGAAAAAAATGAGATCCAAAAAGATGCCATATTCATAAGAGGAAACACCATATCACGTGCCCCAATTTGCAATGGAATCAAAAAGTTTCCAAAGGCACCAATTAAAATCGGCGTGATGGCATAAAAAATCATGATGGTTCCATGCATAGTAAAAAGCATGGCATAGGTATCAGGAGGAACAATCCCACCAGTTTCTGGAAAGAGAAAAGGCCCCAGAATCGGAAAGGCCTGTCCTGGAAAAGCAAGAGTCCATCTAATCATAAGGGCCATCATGCCCCCGATACCTAGAAAGAAAATCCCCATCCAAAGAAATTGTTTACCAATAACTTTATGATCCATTGTAAAAATATATTTTGATAAAAATGTCTTAGGTGCATCGTGAATATGCTGTTCAAAAAATGCCATCTCTTATCTCTCCCTTAATCCCATTTCCAACCCCAAAATACATCGGGATTTTCCACATCATTTTCTGCTATGGCGTAAGTTTGTGCCTGTTTAAGCCAAGTATTATAATCTTTTTCTGAAAGTGTCGTTAGGTATGCCTTCATAAGGTAGTGGTGCGTCCCACACATTTCGGCACAGGCAATATTCCAAGTCCCAGTCTTTGTAAACTGCATCCACATACGGGTGATTCTTCCTGGAATAGCATCAACTTTTCTTCTACCATTTGGAATAAAAAATGAGTGAATCACGTCTTTAGACGTTAATTGAAAAGACACTTTGGAACCAACGGGGACTCTTAAATCATTTAATGTAACTACGTCGTCTTCGGTATTAAATACCTCATCTTTCCCAGCATACCTAAACTTCCACATCCACTGTTGACCCATAACTTCAACTCTTACTACTTTCTCTGCTTTCTCATCCGGCCAGTTTAAAAAAACCTTGGTAAAGTCATCGTTGGCAATCCTAACAATATTTAAATCGATACCAAAAAAGACGGCAATACCAACAAAAGTTGCTACATAGATCTGCACTCGCTTAGTTCCATACGTGTAGTAGGGTTTAGGATGTCTTTTGTAGTAATAAAAAAAAGAAAATCCGACTAACCCTAAAACCACCAACGTAAAACAAAAGGTAATTGCGTAGGTAACATAATTAAAGAGCCAATCAATTAGATGGCCATTTTGTGAGATGTCTTCAGGAAAATGAAAAGAATCCCAAATAGTTGGGTCGGCCACAGAGCTTACTTCCCCTGCCATGGCCAGATTGCAAAAGGCCAGCACCAATAATAATAATAATCTGGTCATAACTATTTTCCTCTAGGAAAAAATTCCGAATACATCAATGAAACATGGGCCATTATAACGATAACTGCTCCCTTTTTCTATTTAAAAAATACTAAAGAGCCCAAAAGAAGCGGTAAATAAAGAAGAGTAAAATAAAAATAATTTCTGGCCAACCTCAGTATCTCTGTCTCGCCTTGTCCCCTTAAAATTCGCAGAGCAAACAAAATAAGTGCTGCTCCTAAGACAAAAGCTGAATTTCTATAGGCAAGTGAGGCCTCATTTAAAAACCAAGGGATTAATGCAACGAAAAATAATAAGCAACTAAAATAAAATATTTTTCTACTCGTTACTATGACTCCTTTCACATTAGGAAATACTTTAATTCCTGCTGCAGTATAGTCATCTTCGTAGAGAAGAGAGATGGCAAGAAAGTGAGGTAATTGCCAAACAAAGAGAATCGCAAACAATGCAATGCCCATTTCAGTGATTTGTCCTGTTACTGAAGTCACTCCTAAAAGGGGAGGAATGGCCCCTGGAATAGCACCAATAAGTACTGCCCATTCTGATTTTTGTTTAAGTGGTGTGTAAACAAAAAGATAGAGAAACGCGGCCAATCCGGCCAAAAGGCCAGTGATAAAATTTATCCAAATAAAAAGTGGGGGCAAAGATATTAAAAGTAAAACAAGACCAAAGATTAAGGCCTGTTTAGATTTTAAGCGCCCGGCAGGTAGAGGCCTATCCATGGTGCGCTTCATTTTTAAATCGATATTTCTTTCTATGTAGCAATTAAGTGCACAGGCCCCGGCAACAGTTAAAGTAATCCAAACTACTGCTCCTAGTGCTTTAAAAAAATAAATTTCACCTGGGGCCGAAATAATCCCAACAAGTGCAGTTACAACCACCAAGGCAGAAAGCCTAGGCTTAGTTAAATTTAGATAGCTAGAAAGCTTAGTAATCGGTTGAATCTCAAAGAGAGAGCTCTCCAAAGTTTTTAGAGATAAATAATACTTCCATAAAAGACCTAAACAGATGGCCGCAAGAGCAAGATGGGCAGTGGTCGGAACAATGGACATATTAAGTCCAATAGTTAGAAGTCCTAAAATAATTTGGCCTAAAATAGCGGCAATAATTAAAAGCGGAAGAACAACAAACCTTTTGTGGGACTTCCAAAAATATTTTACACTCTTACCTAAAAAATAAACCGCAAAGAAAAAAACTATCACGGCAAAAATTCGATGACTCATATGTAGCTGAGCAATTGGCAGACTAGGCCACCAGGTACTAGTAGATCCTTGAAGACATTTAAGCATGTAGTTCGTTCCAAGCCCACAAGTTGCACCTGCTCCTGAATGCCTCATAAAAGCGCCGAGAAGAATTTGCAGATAAACTGATCCCGCAACAAAAAGGATGCCAAGTTTTAAATCTGGATTCCAAGTGTTTTTAATATCTTTATGTTCAAACTTAAAAGACTGATGATTTATTAAAATTAAAGTACAAAAAAAGATTATAGATAATCCTAAGTGAGCGGTGGAAACTATGGTGGGAAGTTTATAGATAACAGTTATGCCACCTAAAATTCCCTGAATAATCACCATGATGAGGGCCAAGATGGTCAGCTTAAAAACAAAAGGTTTTTCCTTTTTATCTTTGTTAGCTATTAGCACCATCATAATGGTTAAAAAACCAACTAAAGAACCTAGCAGCCGATGGCCATGTTCAATTAAAATACCACCTTCCATTCTAGGAAAAAATTGTCCATAACAAAGTGGCCAATCAGGACAGGCCAGGGATGAACCAGTGTTATGTACAATTCCACCCAAAATAATGAGTAAAAAGGTAATGAATAAAGTTACAAAACTTAAGTATTTAAGGGGCATTATGCGATGACCTATTTTATTTTGACACCCTTCTTATCGTACAATTAGCAATATAACAAACAGATTACACGGCGAGTTGATTGTTAAATAACAGAAAGTGACAAATCACCCAGAGACTCGATATTTAAAGCAATATTCATTCCCTCAGTTAGATCAATAGAATTACCAATACCTATTAAAATAACCATTCCTGCAGGTATTCCCATGCCCCTTTGATTGAGCAACGTGGAAATTAAACCCAAGGGATCTTCCGCCAAGGTTTTACTCGCGGCAATAAACTCATCTATCTGCAATTTCATTGAAAGGCCTTTTAGATCTACTTCTTTAGGATCGACTCTTTTATTTCCAACTAAATAATAACTCGTAGAAAAATTATCACAAATTTCTTCCTCTATTGTAGAGGGACTATCAAATCTAGAATCTAGAATTTCAAGAGCTACACTTATTCCTGAAGAGGCATTTAATACTTCTTCCTGAGAAACATTCTCTCCCAGCTGACAATCAATGAAGATGGCCAGGTGAGGTCTAATCTTTGGCATGATTGAATCGGCCTTAGAAAATTTACAACCGGGTATTAAGGTCATTTGATTAGTTAGATACCCCCATAAAAGTTCCTGGGTATCTCCTATTCCCTCAATTTTAAGGCCCATTATTATTTCACCTCGAGTTTGCCGAAGTTTTAAACCCTCTGCTTGAATAGATTGGGCCTCTTCCAGATTAATCGGCCACATCTTAGAAACTATAGGGCAGTTAAATTTGCGGGCCTTATCTAATTGTTGAGCAAAATCTTCAATTTTTTTTTGATCCAAAATACACTCTCCTTCCTTGAGAACTCAAAATTTATTTTAATATGATTTTTAAATTAGGCAAACCACTTATAAATCATGAAATAGATGAGGATTCCACTAAAGGAAACATACATCCAAATCGGAAAGGTCCATTTTGCTATTTTTTTATGGGCACTGAAATTTCCTTTAAGAGCAAAATAAAAGGTTGCGAGGATCATAGGAACCATTACTGCGGCCAAAACTATATGAGGAATGAGAATGATTAGATAAATAGTCTTAATAAGTCCAGACCCAGGAAAAACCGTGTGACCTACTTGATAGTGATAATAAAGATAAGATGATAAAAATATCGCTGAAAAAACAAAGCTTGATACCATAAATTTTTTATGAATCTCCACTTTCTTATTTTTAATGGCCCAAAAACCAAAGACTAAACAAATGGCCGAACAGCTATTTAAAGTGGCATTAATTCCTGGAAGATTTGAAATATCAATCATAACTTAAGTATTATTTATGTTTTTATATTTAATAATTGTTTTAAAGAGTGAATAAAGCGGAATGTAGCAAAGCAAAATAAAAATGCCTAAAATATAGACTGTTACATCAGAGCTTCCTGTCTTTGAGGTCGCCAGACATCCCGGACAACCCCAAACTTGAGCAGAAAACAAAAAAAGCAAAAGGGGAAAGATTTTCATAATAAATAAATAAAAGTGAAGACTAATATCCAAACTAGGTCAACGAAATGCCAGAAAAGCCCGGCAATCTCCAACTGATTGTAATTTCCATGATCGAAACGTCCATCAAGAGAAAGTTTTAGCATGTATATTAAATATATAACCCCAGAGAGAACGTGCAATCCGTGAAAGCCCGTTACGGCATAAAAAGTTGATCCAAAGTGGGGATAAAATACTTCTTTAAAAGTAAATCCCGTCATGGTCATGTTTAGTTCCCCAATTAGATGGGCATACTCATAGACCTGAAGAGCTAGGAAGCTGAGTCCTCCAAGAATTGTGATCACAAGCCATTTGATCATCTTATCTTTTTTCTGCATTTTACAAGCATCGATACTAAAAACCATGGAAACTGAGCTACATATTAGTAAAAAGGTCATAAGACCAGAAAGTCCCACACCTCCGAGGGCCTCAACAGGATCTGGCCAATTTTTTTGTGCTCTCATAACCGCGTAGGCGATTAAAAGTCCTGAAAAGGACATGGCATCAGTTACTAGAAAAATCCACATTCCTATTTTTCCCGGTGATGCAAAGCCGAATTGTTTATCATTGGGATAGGTAAGATCTTTTGGTTGAGCGTGAGATGCCATTATCTAACTCCTACTTTTTTTGTTTCTTCTTTTGAGCAATTTCTAACACATATTTAGTAAGAGCATTAATCTGTCGATCTACATCGCCACCAAATATATCGTCGTCTGTGGCCTCACCATCTTCCCAAAAATTTGGCATAGTGGTTCCCGGCAAGATTGCTCCTGGGTTTCTGAGCCATTTTCTAATCCAGCTCTCACGTAATCTGTCCCGAGCATTGGCCAAATTCGGAGCAGATGGCTCGTCGTTATTAAATCCTTGAGTGTGACAAGAAGCACAGTCATATGATTTCCAAAGGGCGATGGCCCCTCTCTTTTCTCCACGAAGCCAGCTAATCTTCTCGGATTTTTCTTCAAAAGTATTCATCTTTGACTCGGCCTGAAACATGGCCACGATTTTATTTCGTTCATCGCTAGATAAATTAAAAGAAGGCATTCTAACTGTAAGCCATGGTCTAATTTCAGTTACGTTATTTAAGAAATGATAGAACCAATCGGCCTGTACTCTATGTCCCTCTCCAACAAGTCTTGGTGGACCTGCATTGATATCTTCATCTTCGTAGTACTTTAAGATATCCCCAAACTCACCATCAATTTGGTGACAGCCAATACAATTAAATTTATTCGCCACTTTCATACCTGTGGCAACCACTGTTTCGTATTCATTAAGTCTTTTTTGACCTTCAAGAGGAATCTGATCACTGACCATGCCAAGTAAAACAGTGGTGATGGACTCGGCCTCTTTTTCACTCATGTCAAAATTAGGCATTATAAGAAGATCTTTAAAGGATTTATCCACCCCAATATCCCATTGTCTTGGATTTTTAAGATGATTAAATATCCAGGCCCTTCTATCGTGGTCAATTTTCACATGTCCAAAACTAAACTGGGTAACCGGCTTTGATCCTTCTTCAGAGAGATTAGTCCCAAGACCCGTGGCCTTTTCAAGGCCGGTTATAGCGTGACAACCGTAACAACCATATTTACCAACCGATCTTCTTCCAAGCTCAAGAGTTCTTTCAACATCCGACATCTTTGCCAGTTCAGCTTTGGCAGAGGCATGGGTATCAAAGGTCTGTAGATAAGTTAAAAGAATATCGTCCCGTTCTTTTTTATCCATTGGCTCAAACTTAAGTCTTTCAAATTTTTCATTTTTTAAACTTAAAAGGTAGGCCGTAATGTTATTGGCCTCTCTCTTAGTCAATCTAAAAGAAGGCATAATAGTATCTGGGCTAAAATGATTGGGTTCCATAAGCCATGTAACAAGCCAATCGGGATTTTTAATTTTTGATCCCATACCTGTTAGATAAGGCCCTGCATAAGCTCCAATCTTCTTTGATTGTTCTTCTAGACCTTCAATTCCATGACAGGCGGTACAACCGACTTCTCCTAGAAGCTCTTTACCTTTGTTCGCGTTTCCTCGGGAATATTTATATTTGGATTTATAATTTTTAGAGATACTCCAAATATAATCGGCCATGGCATTTACTTCGGCCATATTCTTTTTCATAAACTCAGGCTTTTTATTATTATCCTGGTTAAAATAAGAGGGCATTTTTGAATGCTTATTAAAGGCCTTTGGTGACCATACCCAGTTTTTGAAAAACTCTTTATTGATTTTTGCCGTTATCTTTTTAAGTGAAGGTGCTCTTTTTCTTCGATGCTCAAATCCTTTTATTTTATGACAGGAATAGCAACCGAACTTTTCAATATTTCGATAACCTTCATTAACGATTTTTCCTTCTGGAATAAATTCCACTCCCTGGTGACATTTAATACAAGAGGCCTCGGTATCTTTCAGGCGATACATTGGTTGAGGAATTTTGTGAGGAGCATGCCAGTGATATTTTTTAACCCATTCTGCCTCTTGTTTTTTATCATTTGGCGTATGAGCAGCGGCGTTAAAATCATTTACTCTATGGCCTTCACCACCATGACAAGATGTACATCCCATTTCTTTCATCGGGTGAGGAGAATCCATGCCCACCATTAAATCAAGTTTGGGGTGAGTTTTAAAAGGATTGGCCTGATCTTCATATCCGGTTTGATTAATAAAAGAGTGACAAGTAATACAACGATCAACTTTAGGTACTTGGACAAAGTAGCGATCATCTTTCACTTTATGGACAACGATCTGTGAAATTTTAAGGGTGGGATCAAGATAGTCGATAATTGGAGCATTTCTAAGAAGCCAAATAGGATTATCAAGTGTTTTTGCTCCCTCTTTGGCCGCTACTAATAAATCTCTACTACCAACCAACTTGGTAATTTCTGCTTTGGACTTATTCACTTCAAAACTAAGGTTAAGAAGGTTCTTCTTGGCCGCTTTTTCTTCACCTTGATATTGTTTTAATCTATCTCGAGAGGCAACAAACTCAACTTTAAGCTTGCGCATTTTTTTAAATAAATCATCAGCATTTACCTGATGTTTATCATGGGCCGTCTCATACTTAAATTGCATCTCGCCAACGTCAGCATTTAAAACACCATTAACTATATTTTCTGCTTTAAGTTTCCCTTTAATTTGAGTGATCTTTTCTTGAGCAATTTCTATTTGTTTATTTTTTTGCGATAAATTTTGTTTTTGCTCAGAAAGTTCTTCTTCTAATTTTGCTAATTTCTTACTATCTATTTTTTTGTTTGCAGCATCGATTTTGGTCTGCAATTTGGCACGTTTGATACTTTGTGCTTCAATTTGAACTTTTTTCCAAGGTCTCAGATAATCATCTAGAAACACCCATCCGACTGTTACCAAAAGGAGAACCGACAAAAAGGCGAAAACCTTGTTCAACTTTTTCATATCATAGGCCATTCCTGGCTCATGTTTTTTGGTCATTTTAAAACCCTTTCTCTACAAATTAAATTCAAATTCCGGCATGGCAATTATGTATTTCAAACTAAATAGCCATCTTAAAACCATCTTTATAGGTAACGTCCCCATGGTCAGGACTAGAAAAACTAAAAGGTAATAACGAATATTTCCAATTTTTGAAAGCATCTCTTTCCCTTGCTTCATTCTGAGAAAGAGAGTTCCTGGAAGGATTAAATATCCGATGGTCAAAACTATCCCTACAATCTCTCTTAGGAGAATGTTTTTTGGCATAGGCATATTAAGACCTTTAACCCAGAAAAATTCTGATAGGTTAATATTAAATGCCGCTTCAACCTTGTGGAAATCCCAATATTCAAATGGCCCATAAAAGGTCCAGTTTGGACCTCTCATGAAGACCCCAATAATAATTAAAAAGATCCATAAAACTAAGAAACCAAAAAGAAATAGCCCCATGGCCATAGGCCTTTCTTTAATCGTGTAGTAACCATTTCCTTTAGGGTTGGTGTCGATATAAGGAATGGCCAAAAGACCTACAACGATAATTCCCGGAAGCACAACTCCCGCCATCCAAGGATCAAAGTAGACAAGCATTTCCTGAAGTCCCAAAAAGTACCAGGGGGCCTTCGCAGGGTTTGGCGCCCAAGTAGGGTTGGCCGGTTCTTCTAGTGGTGCCTTGAAAATAATCGCCCAACCAATTAAAAAAACTGTGGCGGCAATACTCATAAATAGTTCTGTGTAGACAAGATTAGGCCAACACCAAACCTTTTCTCTCATCTCCGGAGTTCCTTCAACTGGTGGTTCTCCCGCTTCAATTCGCGCATCATTTACTGCCGCTTTATGAAAACTAAGCCAAGTAAAAAAACCAAGAGATAATATTAAAAGAGAGATAGGAACATTATCCGGCCAAGTTAAAATTAATAAAAAGTTCGGATCTGTGGCCGCTAAAAAAACTAGGGGGATACCTATGATCATAAGCCAAAAATAGAACTTTTTAGTTCCAAAGGTACGATAATACTTCATTTGCAAAATAAACAGAATCGTAACTATAGGAAAAGACCTTATGGGATCTGAAATGTAGTTGATAAACTCTTTAATCATAACTTCCTCTTAGTGATTTAAAGTGGGGCCGAAATCCCGCCATCCTTTCTTACTCTCCAAAAGTGAATTGCAATTAAAACTCCCACTACCAGTGGAATAAAAACACAATGAAGGATGTAAAATCTAAGTAGCGCAGGTTCTCCGACAAAACGTCCGGCCAAAAGTTGGAAACGGACATCATTTTTATCAGAAACCATGACAAAATCGCCTATTTGCGCCAAAGCTGCGCCAGGACCACCATGCCCTAGAAAAGGAGTGGCCTTGGCCATATTAGAACCAACTGTAATCGCCCATATGGCCAGTTGATCCCAAGGAAGAAGATATCCTGTAAAAGATAAAAGTAGTGTCAAAATTAAAAGGATAACACCAATACCCCAGTTAAACTCTCTTGGGGGTTTATAAGATCCTGTCATAAAGACTCTAAACATATGCAGCCAAACAGTAATAACCATGGCGTGCGCTCCCCATCTGTGAATTTCTCTCATAATTCCAAGAGGCACATGTTCACGAAGGGCAATAATATCATTAAAAGCGTATTCGGCAGTAGGCCGGTAATAAAACATTAAAAGAACACCCGTAACGGTTAAGGCCAAAAAGATAAAGAAGGTAAGACCTCCCATACACCATGTATATCCTAATTGAACTCCAGATTTTTTAAGTTTTATGGGGTGCAAATGTAAAAAGACATTTCCAGCAACTACAGCGGCCCTATTTCTTGAATTAGTTGGGGGGCCATGACGGAAAATAGATTTCCAAACTTGAGTTTCACGGACTTTTTTAGCAAATCCCTCTATACCATTTCTAAACATTTTTTCTTCCCTTTAAACTTTCAAATAAGACTCTGGATTATCCCACTGACCTTTCTCTTGACGAAAAATTTTGGTCTTATCTACTTTGATAATACCTTCTGGTGTCATGGTTATCTTAAATCTCTCTAATGGTCTTGGTGCTGGCCCTTCAAAGTTAATACCGTTTTGATAAAAACCAGATCCATGGCAAGGACATTTAAATTTTCTTTCACCGGCCAACCAGTTTGGAATACAACCTAGGTGAGTACAGATATTAGAAAGAGCTGCAAGCTTCCCTTCTAACTTAATAATCCAGACACCGTATTTCTTCTTCCATCTTTCATCGACCCCCTCTTCATAATCAGCGGGATCACCGGCGAGAAAATCCATCTCTGGCTCAAAGTTGACATTGGGAAAGGTAAACCTAAAAGTGAGGCCTAGAAGGCCCGCAACAGCAGCGGTAAACGCAATCCAACCTACAGTTAGATAACTAAAAAATTCTCTTCTATTAATACTGGTTTTGGTCTCTTTGCTCATGACCTTTCCACCTTTTTGCAAGGGTATACATAAATTAAGGGTATAGCCCTTAATCTATCAAATTTTTCCTAAAAAGGAATTATGTTAAAATTAAATCAATTATTCAAATCTTTATAGACCTCTTCTGCCCTGGCCTTCAATTGAATATTTTCTTCATCTTGCATCATTTTAAAAACTAAGTTTTTAACGTCTGCCCATTTGCTTTTTTCAAGCTCATTTAAAACATTCAATTTAAGACCAGTTAACTCTTGAGGCTTAAATTTATCATTTTGGTTAAGTGATAAAATCTCTTTTAAAACAGGAATAACCTTTTGATTCTTGCTAGAAATCAATGCAGTCGCTGCTGCGAAACGTATTCCTCGATCTTCATTGCTTAAAAGAGTCTCTATTTTAGGATAAGATGCTTCCACATGGTGATTGGCCAGGGCCAATATAGCAGCATGCTTTAGACCATTATCTGATTGATCTAAATAAGATATTAATACATCCCAATCAAACTCCACACCTTCAGGCATATTACCAAGTGCGACAATCGTATGAAACAAAATGTTTGGATTAGTCTCTTTTTGTAGTGAGTAGGAGAGAATAGGCAAGGACTGAGGACTTTTTAAGGCGCCAAAGGCAACTATAAGGAAATCTCGAGTTCTTGGATCCTGGCTAACCCTATATATAGAGGCCAAATCATCTACTAACTGTGGAATATCTTTTTGAGGGATACTAGAACTAGAAATTAGTTTTGAAAGCTCAAATGCAGCAACCCATCTATTGCCAAAAGTCTTAGACTTCATTTCATACACTAGGTCTTTATGAGATCTTTCAGTAAACAATAGCTTTGAGCCACCAAAAATAATAATGGAGGCCACAAGGATTACGGCTATAGGCATCACAAGGCTGCCTAGTAGGGGGTTGTCTAAAAGTTTTTTAGGTTTATCCATTTTCTTGCATTACTTTTAATACGCTGCTAATAGTTTGGGGGAAATTAACAAAACAAACAGGCAAAAGCTAGATAATTTTATGGCCTATTTACTTAGAACTCTAATCATTTTAATGGTGCTCCTAATCGGAGCAACCTCCATGACTGCCTTAGGCTGGATTAGCTTTTCCTTTTCACATATAAAATTGGCCATCGCAGCTTTTTTATTTACTATTTTTGCTCAGGCATTTGTGATGTTTTATTTTATTGGTGTTTCGCGATTAGTTAATAATATTCACCAAATTCTAAACTCGGGCGCTAACCTAAAAGAATTATTTGAAAATCCTCCTGCAGATCTTGCGCCATATTTAAAAAAAGTAAATCAATTTGTTCATGATACTACCGTTAGCAAGCGACAAACCGTTCCCTGGACCATGCTAATGTTGGTTCTTGGTATGTTTGCTTTTTTACTAGGCGGCGCCTATGACACAGGACTTGTTTCAAAACATATTCATTCAGGACTTTCCTACGGCTTTATTGCTGCAATGCTAATAGGCTTTGTCAGGCAGTGGTACTATCTCGGTAAAACTCATAAAACTCTTAGAAAATTAAAATCTCTTTTTTCAATTTCTGATCATTCAATGTAGCTAGAGACCCTTAATCCAAATAAAGACCCTACTTTTTCCAGGAGGATTTCTTATTTTAGTACGAGTTTCATAGAAAGTGGCCTCTTCAACTTCCATAACTTGGGCCAAGAATTCTTTTAAAAATTCCTGAGGAACAAAAATATTATAATAAAGACCTCCGGGCACATAGGTTCCCGGTTTAACATTATCCACTTTGGTTACCTGATATTTTAATAAAAGATCATCTAATTTCTTCTTAGTTCCTTCAGGATGAACAGATTCCATCATTATCCTAAATATTTTTCTACTTCCGTAGCGGGTATCTCGAATTCCTCTTGTTTTAACTTCCTCATATTCCGATTGTTCTAAGTCGGTGATATTAAAATCTTTGGGCAGGGCCTTCCAAGAAGTAAGGATAACTTCTGATTCCGTTTCAAACTCAACATCAACCGCCTCTTGGGTTTCAAGACCTTTAATCTCTTCCAAATTTTTGGCCGGGGCCTTAAGCTCGGCCAACTCCTTCATATCAACTTTTTTAAAAAGGATTTTATTATCTTCCCATTTTTTTTGTGGCCCAAAGATTTCGATTTTACCTATTAAGATTGTCTCGTACCATTTATTAAAATTTTTGGTCCCCATAACTAAAAGATAACCTAGAAGTAAAAGTGCCACTACTTCTAAAAATGGACCGATATTATTTTTAATTATCTTTTTGGCATTGGCCTGTTTGTATTCCTTTATGGATATATTCAAATGTTTTTTTAATTTTTTAATAAAAACTGGCCACTCATCAAAGAGTGTAACCTCTAAGCTCGAAAGGATGTCATCATCTGCAGGCCCATAAAAATCTTTGGATATTTTTTTTTCTTTGGCGATCTTATCAAAGGTAAGGTTTAGATTATGAGTGGCGAGATTTCCCACATGAAAAACATTATTAAAATATTCATCAAAATAAGGAAAGGCCTCAAGAAAAAAGTTCCTCAAGATAGTGGCCATCTTAGGGACGGGGATACCCGACTGCCGAGAAAGCTCTAAAAGGGATACTTTCTTATATATGAAAGTGTAAGCGAAAAATCGCTCCATCAAAAAATTTAACCAAGAGATTAAAGGGCCTATCTTTACAATAGACTTCGCAAACTCAAAACGTTTTGTAACATCAGCTAAGTTTTGTTTATTACTAAAAAATAAAGACCAGAACTCTTCAAATTCCTTAGTATATTTACCCTTCCAAGTGACACTATAAATATTTAGCTTTAGCCACCGTCGGTATTCCTGAATATCTAGTCCTATAAACTTTATATCTTCCATTATATAGATTCTAAAAGGATTGCGATTCCCTGGCCTCCGCCAATGCACGCTGATGCGATTCCTCTTTTTAGTTTAAGCTCTTTTAACTGTCTGGCCAAGGTCAGAGATATTCTAACACCTGTCGCCCCTAAAGGATGACCGAATGCTACGGCCCCTCCCCAAATATTTAAAATCGCTGGATCAAGGTTTAGCTCCTTTGATACGGCCAAGGCCTGGGCAGCAAAGGCCTCATTGATTTCAAAAAGATTTATATCTTCTAACTTTAAATTATTTTTATCCATCATCTCTCTAATTACCGGTACAGGACCTATACCCATAATTTTAGGATTCACCCCTAACGTATGGCCATCTATAATTTCGGCAAGTGGAGTCAGTCCTTCTTTTTCCACAAAACTCTCCGAGGCCACGAGCACTGAAGCCGCACCATCAACAATTCCAGAAGCTGTGGCAGCGGTGACAACTCCATCAGCTTTAAAATTAGGCCTAAGTTTTCTCATCCCTTCAAGCGAGACGTCTTCTCGCAAATGCTCATCGCGAGTTAGCTCTCCCTTTTTTAAGGCAACTGGTGAAATCTCACCCTGAAGTAAATTATCCTTATAGGCCTTGGCCGCCTTTTGATGAGAGTTTAAAGAAAATTCCTCACATTCATCCCTGGTAATTTTATACATTTCTGCCAAATTTTCAGCAGTGATTCCCATGGGAGTATTGCTGTATTGGTCAGTAAGAGCATCAAGTAGCATATCAACAGATTTTAAAGCACCATATTTGGTTCCAAATCGCGCTCCATAAGTAAGATGGGGAACCATAGACATATTTTCAGTACCAGAGGCCAATATACATTCTGCTTTCCCCAGTTTAATTAAGTTAAAGGCCGAGAGTATCGCCTCAATTCCGGAACCGCATAACCGATTGATCGTTATACCGGGAGTTGATTCAAGCATTCCTGCTTTTAGTGCCAAATGTCTTCCGCCATACATTGTATCTGTAGAAGAGGGAACCACATTACCTAAGATTACCTGATTGATCTTCTCAGGAGAGAGACCTATTTCTTCCAGCATCCCCTTAGTGGCATTAACTGCTAAATCAACCGGCCTAATCTTAGTTAACGATCCACCAAATGAACCGAAAGGGGTCCTTTTCCCTGATACTAAATAAATTTTTCCAGTATTAGACATATTTTCCTCCCTCCAATTGTTTTCGATCGGGCGTATCATATAAGAAACATAGGTAAAATAGAAGGACTATGAGCACTAGTAGACATGTAGCAACCGTTAATCAAAATTCAAGAGCTGCTGAAGACGCGCGTCACGTACGTAATGTTCGAGATATGAGACGGTCTCACAAAGATGAACTAATAAAAGTGAGAGAAGAAAATCAAAGAGCTGCGAAATCAGTTAAAAGAGATTACTACCTCCAGCTTAATGGATTAAAAGAAAGACAAGAGAACAAGGTTAAAAAGTTTCAAGGTAAAATTCAAAAGCAAGTAATTACTGAAAAACAAGCGGCCAAGACAACCCTTTCTGATCTTAGAAAAACCCATGCCGACCAGATAGAAAGGCTTCGTACCAATCAAGAGGCCCAACTACAACAGCTTAGGAATGAACATCAAATTCAACTCGATAAGACTGTTAGAAAATACAAAATAGAAAGGGCCAAATTTGGGCCTGCAACTGCCAGCGAGGAAAGATAATGGATACCGCCAAAAAAAATATTTTTATCAATGGAAAAAATAAGGCCTTTGAAATTATCCAAATGCTTAACTCTGACGAGCGAACAAATATCTTACAAAAAATTCAGGTTAAAAATCCAAAACTGGCCGAAGAATTAATGCATAATAGTTATAGTTTCAAAGATATCGCCAGATTAGAGGATACCGAAATTCAAAGTATCTTTCCTAAAGTTGCTCCTCCGGTTTTTGGTATGGCATTAAGAGATTTAGATACTACTTTCCAACGAAGAGTGCTGTCACTAGCGCCAAGAAAATATGCTGAATCGGCCTATCAAACTCTGATGGGACAACTTAAAGATGATGCTATTCACATCAAAAGAGCTCAAAATAAAATATCTGAAATTGTCATTAATCTAATTCGAAATAAATCCATTTAGGTAGTAGGTCTTACTACTCCTGATTTTCTTCTATAGTCATCAATTGAATTTAAATAGAGTGATTCTGCATCAGGAGTTAATATCCTAAACTCCCGGGTCATATCATCTTGAAAGATTGATTGATCTTTCATCATTTTGCCGGAGTATATTAAATCTTGTGTCAGATCTTGCATCAGCTCTCCCAACCAGGAAGGCCTGGTGTTGATAACTTGTAAAATAGCGGCCTTAGAAATTTTTATAATTTCTGAGTCTAAAGTGGCCAAGGCCGTAGCACCTCGATGTTTCTCACCGGTAAAGATTGAAACCTCTCCTACTAAATTTCCCTCATTGATATTTCGAAAAGGATCCAGTCGATCTCCTTTTTCTTTAAAGACACCAACCTCTCCCTGCTTGATGATAAAAAGTTCATTTATCATCTCACCTTCAACAAATAGGACTTCACCTTCTTTTAGTTTCAATATTTCCATCTCTTAATTCTCTACTTGTAAAAACTTTTGATTTATTTCTTCTTCTATTATAATCCCGAATCTAAGCCCGTAGGTAGAAATAAATAATTTTTTCATCTCTAATTTTTTACAAATTGCTAAAGTCACTTTGCTACCTCCGACTATTGTGCTCACCCTTTTGCCGGCCACGGGATATCTTTTACTAATCTCTGCTAGAGACATTTCTTCCAATCTTTCAATGAATTCCTCGAAAAGGTTAATTTCAAACATCTTCCCCATTACTTTCTTATCTGCATAAGAGGAGATATCTAACATCATGGCGGCAAGAGTAGTTATGGTACCCGCCACGCCAATAACTTCATTATTTTTAAAATCATCAATTTCAAAGTTTTTAAAAATCAATTCTATATTTTTTTCAAAGCTCCCTTCTTCCATCCAATCAGTGGCCCTAACCGAACCAACAGGCAAACTGACATACTGTTTGAACGTAAAAGGCTTAGAGCTAAATTTAATTAATTCTGTTGAGGCCCCTCCAAGATCTAAAACAACTGAATCCTCTAAAATAGTATCATCTCCAAAATTCACCCCCCTGGCACAAAAATAGGCCTCACCTTCAGCATTTAAGAGATGAATTCTAAATCCCAACTTATTTTTAACATTCAAAGAGAATTCAGAGAAATTTTTGGCCACCCTTGAGGCCTCGGTAGCTGTTACCAAAGTTTCGTGAGGTGAAATCCCAAATAAGCTAAGTTTTTCTTTATATTCTGTTAAGGCCTCTAGTGCTCTTTTTATCCCTTCGGGAGAAAGTTCCCCAGTTTTATCTATCCCTTTACCTAATCCCGTTACCCGAGCGATATTAATCGATTCAATGAACCTGCCATCTTCATATTCGCCCGCTAAAAGTAAAATTGAATTTGATCCTATATCAATGGAAGCTTTCATAACTGTATCTTATCAATCTATTCTTCTTTTGAAAATTGGCAGATTATCGGGTCAACGAGCTTTAGGTAGTCTTCAACTTTTAAAATAAATGAAGTCGTGAGAACACCAGCATTAAAAGCAATCTTGTCATTATCTAAAATGGATTTATCTAAATAGAGATCAAATGGTAGAAGATCTCGCCCAAAAGGTGGAAGTGCTCCTTTTTCAACTCCAATAAGCTCCATTAGCTCTTCTTTAGTGGCAAATCGAAGCTTCTGAGATTTTAATATCTTTCTTATCTTATTATTGTCGGCCTTTTTTGCAGCAGAGAGAACAAATAGGTTAAATCCTCTCTTATCTTTAAGAAGTAGGGTTTTACCTCCAATTTTTAATTCTTCGCCTCTTTCCGCGGCAGCAGACTCACAAGTTTGGCCGGGGCCATGTTCTAGTTCTTTAAATTCAATATTATGACCTTGAATTAAATCTCTTAACTTTTTCGTCAGATTTATCACTCGATAAGACTTATCGGGGCCATGGCCGCCATAAAGCGTTTTTTCGCCCCATCTTTAAATTTAATAAGAATTTTTTCCTGCTCTCCGGAGCCTTTGGTCTCTAAGATTTTTCCTTCTCCATAGAGAGAGTGAAAAATACTTAGGCCTTTGTGATATTTGGAACCAAGAATTCTGCTCATTTCTTTTGGTGCTTTCTTACCCACCTGATAGATGAGGTCATCATTATAAGTATTTTCTTGAGAAAAATATTTATCATCCCCTCCAAAATCGAAAGTGGAATCCTCACCACCTTCTCTTTGCCAGTTATAATAGTGCTCTGGGATTTCATCTATAAATCTACTAGGGCCATTAAATTTAATCTGGCCAAAAAGCATTCTACCTCGGGCAAAAGTTATATAGAGTCTATTCATCGCCCTCGTCATGGCGACATAAAATAATCTTCTCTCTTCCTCTAGTGCTTCAACTCCCATATCCAAACTTTTATAAGAAGGAAAAAGATTTTCTTCCACTCCTGCTAAAAAAACATAAGGAAACTCCAGTCCCTTAGCGCCATGAACTGTCATTAGAGAAACTTCACCAGTAGATTTCTCTTCCACATTTTCTAAATTAGAATCAAGTGTAATATTTTCTAAAAATCCTAATAGAGATGGACTAGAGGTTGATTGTTCATATTGTTTAATTGCATTGCCTAGTTCTTCTAAATTTTCCAGTCTGGCGATAGATTCAAAGTCTTTATTGGCCTTGAGGTAGTTAAAATACCCTGTCTCCTGCAAAAGTTTTTCAAAGATAAACACCGGTGAAGTTTTTTCTTTTTCTAAAACTTTCACCTCTGAAATGACATTTACCAACTCTCCTAATGCTGATTTAATCTTGGCACTTAACCTTAAATGAGAATATTTTTCGAGGTTATCCACAATATCTTTTAAAGTCTCCCAAAGAGAGGAAGACATTTTTATCGCTTCGTCTTCTAACTTTCTAAGAGAGATGGCACCAATCCCTCTGGCCGGTACATTTATGATACGACTTATGGCCAGGGAATCCTTATCATTGACCACAATTCTCATGTAGGCCAACATATCCTTTACTTCTTTCCGGTCATAAAACTTAGTTCCCCCAATAATACGATAGGGAATATTTTTTTTCCTGAGATTATCTTCAATAAGTCTTGATTGAGAATTGGTACGATAAAAAACTGAGACATCGCTCAGAGGAACTTTATCCTCTTTCAAACTTAAGATCTCATCTGCTATAAAATTTCCCTCGAGCCGATCATCCTTGCATTCTACAATCTTAATGGACTCTCCCTGAGGGTTTTCCGTCCACATTTTTTTACCCTTTCTCAGGGAATTTTTTTCGATCACGCAAGTTGCGGCCTCTATAATATTTTTTGAAGACCTGTAGTTCTGCTCTAATTTAATAACTTTAACCTGGGGAAATATTTTTTCAAAATCTAAGATATTACTAATATCTGCTCCCCGCCAAGAATAGATGGACTGATCTTCATCTCCCACCACACAGATATTTTCTTTCTCATTTGAAAGCATCTTTAAAAGCTCAAACTGCGCCTTATTGGTATCTTGGTACTCATCGACTAAGAGATATTCAAATCTTTTTTGATATCTGGTTTTAACATCAGGAAACTTTTCAAAAAGCTCAATAACTCCCGCAATAAGCCCTCCAAAATCTAAAGCATTGGCCTTGTGAAGCTCGCTTTCATATTCCAAATAAAAAGAATAGAACTCATGATCACTATCTATCTCATAGTCGAACTCACCTGCTCTATCTATATAGTGTCCCAAGTTTTTAATCTCTTCGATGTAATGTAAAATTTCAAAGGGAGATATTTCTTTGGTACTAATCCCACGTTTTCCTAGAAGCGATTTTACCACCGCCTTTGATTCTGAGTTATCGTAGATAGTAAAATTTCGACTTAATCCTAAATGAACTATTTCAGAACGAAGCACCTTCACACAAAATGAATGGAAGGTGGTTATCTGCAAGGCCCCGAGCTCCATATCCACTAACTGGGAAACTCGATCTCTCATCTCTCGTGCGGCCTTGTTAGAAAAAGTTAAGGCCAACACTTTAAAGGGACTGATCATTTTATCTTTGAGTAAATATGAAATTCTAGAAACCAAAGTTCTAGTTTTACCTGATCCGGCACCGGCCAAAATCATAATTGGCCCATTAATAAGACGGACAGCTTCCTGTTGATTGGGATTTAGATCTTTTAATTCCATATTAGGAGAGATGCTATTCGACCGTCACCGATTTGGCCAAATTTCTTGGCCTATCAATATCTGTCCCTTTATGTTTAGCGATATGATAAGAGAGTAATTGATTGGCCACATTGACATAAAGCGGAGAAAGCTCTTCCAATCCCTCAAAAGTAAGAGGAATAAAGAGATCACAGATATTTCTAAGTTCTGATACCTCAGGCCCTATACCAATGATAACTCCCTTACGGGCCTTAACCTCTTGGATATTGGAAAGAGTTTTTTCAAAAAGTTCTGGACCTACAATGGCAATATTGACCATTCGCTCATCAATCAAGGCAATCGGGCCATGCTTTAACTCTCCGGCAGCATATCCCTCAGCATGAACGTAAGCAATTTCTTTTAATTTCAAGGCCCCTTCTAAGGCCACTGGATAATAGATACCTCTTCCAGTGAAAAAGAATCCTCCAAAATTATAAATTTTGCTGGCAATATCTTTAAAAAGTTCTGCTTTATTTAAAAGTTCATCAATCCTATGGGAGAGCAGAGAAAATTTTTGTTTCAAAGATGAAAAATCTTTATTGTCTGCAAAGGCCTCACATATAATCCTGCCGGTTAAAACTTGTTGAGTAAAGGCCTTGGTAGAAGCTACCCCAATCTCTTGACCTGCATGGATTAAAAAATTTTGATCAACTGCCCTAAATAAACTGGAACCTTCAACGTTAACAATAGAAAAAGTTTTTATTCCTCTATCTTTACAAAGCTTCTGAGCGGCAAGGGTATCAGCGGTTTCACCTGATTGACTGATAAAGATTGCCAGATCTCCTGGAAGGAGAAGAGGATCCTTATAACGAAACTCTGAAGCGAGTTCCATACTAACGGGAATTTTCAATCTTTTTTCCCAAATCTGTCCTACTACCATTCCAGCATAAAAAGCAGTTCCACAGCCAACAATATGCAGTCGTTTTGGTTTTTCAAGGTTTAAATCAATATCTTTAAAATAATTATCAACAAGATTTCTAATCAGCGCTGGTTGCTCATAAATTTCTTTGAGCATGTAGTGTTCAAATTGTCCTTTAGTTGTGGCCTCAAAATTAGTTTCCAGGTCCTTTGCAAGGTAGCGATTACTTGGGGTTCCATCTAAATCATAAAAGTTAATTTCACCTTTTTTCAAAAAGCAAATTACATCATCATCAGGAAAAAATATTTTTTCTACAAACCCCATTAAAGCATATGGATCTGAACTAACCATTGCTTCACCCAGGATTTCATTAACCCCGCAAACTAGAGGAGCACCATTTTTAACCGTAATGATGCCATCTGAATCTTTAGATTGAATAACAAAAGCTGAACTTCCCTTTATTTTTTTAAAAGCACTGGAAGTGGCCTTAAGAAGATCCTTTTCTTGTTCTAATTCAAAACTTAAAAGACCTAAAAACACTTCAGTATCTGTTTCTGATTTAAACTTAAATCCTTTGGCCACTAGATCTTTTTTTAACTCATCAGCATTTTCAATGATTCCATTGTGGACAATAGCAAGGTTTTTATAAAGATGGGGGTGAGAATTAATATCATTCACTGCTCCATGAGTGGCCCATCTAGTGTGACCAACAGAAGAGGAAGAAGATCCATAATCAATATTTTTTAATAAATTAGTTAAATTAACGAGTTTTCCAGTCTTTTTATACAATGATAATTCACCTGACTGATCTTTAAAGCAAACACCTGCTGAATCATAGCCTCTATATTCAAGTCTTTTTAGACCCTCTAGAACTTTCTCAACTGAATTATTAGATCCTATATGTCCTACGATTCCACACATAATTTGCTCACTTTAAAAATTTCTTGGCCAATTTTTCTTTGGTCTTTTGCCTGCCTCTAGAGATTGCAAAGGACTCATTTGGCATATCATTTGTAACTGTGGTTCCACTAGCGATAAAACAACGGTCTCCAATTTCTACCGGGGCCACTGTTTGGGAATTAGAACCCACAAAAGTTCCCTTCCCAATCAAAGTTTTGTGCTTATTTTTTCCATCATAATTACAGGTTATAAAACCACATCCTATATTGCTGTCTTCTCCAATCTCAGCATCTCCTACATAACTTAAGTGAGAGACCTTTACACCCTTATCTAGCTTAGATTTTTTAATCTCGACAAAATTGCCAATCTTAGATTCGGCGCCAAGGTCTGTTCCTGGTCTAATCCTAGCAAAAGGGCCTATAACTGATTTTTTTCTAATGACGCTGTCTTCTATATAGGAATAGGCCTTAATCGTAACCCCGTCTTCAATCTGGGAGTCTCTAATTATAGCGCCGGGCTCAAGAGTTACCTCTCTACCGATTTTAGTTTTTCCTTCTAAATGACAATTGGGATAAATTATAGATCCAGGGCCTATTTCAATCCCTTCTGCCACGTAGGTGTGCCGTCTATCGATAAACTTAACACCCCTTTCTTCCCAATATTCGACTCCGGTCACCATAGTTTTTTACCTAAATGAAAATTGTTGGTTAATGACTTCTACCTATTTCTATCCAATTTCTCAAACTTATACAACGCATTATTTGATTGTTTTGATATGTTGCGCGGCAATATAAGTCCTTCAAGTATCATCATCACCTAAATATTACTTATTCATAGAATGAAATATTTTAAAGACTAACGAGAAAAATCCCGAATTGATAAGTAATCCAGGAGATTGATGAATGGTCACAAATTACGATGGTGAAGAAATACAAATCAAAGAAAACCTACCACTTTTACCCATCAGGGATCTGGTAGTTTACCCCTTTATGATTCTTCCTCTATTTGTGGGCAGAGCATCCTCTATAAAAGCTGTTGAAGAGTCCTTTGAAAAATTTGATAAATTAATCTTATTGGCCAGCCAAAAAGACTTAACTACTGAAAATCCACCTCCACATGAGATCTATGAGGTTGGAACCGTGGCCATGATTATGAGAATGCGTAAACTTCCAGATGGCCGGATAAAAATCCTCGTTCAAGGGATTAAAAAGGCAAGGATCCAGAATTTTGAGAAAACCGAGCCTTTCTTTCAAGTAAATATACTCCCCATTGAAGACGAAAAAACCGAGGAAGACGATCCGTTAATCAAACTAAAAATATCGCATGTACAAGATTTACTCGAAAAATATATTACCATTTGTAAAAATCTATCACCTGATTTGATACCCATATCTAAAGATGTTTCAGATCCGGGGAGATTGGTAGATTTAGTGGCCTCAAATCTAAGTTTGAGAGTTGCCGAAAAACAAATGATTTTAGAGGCCATTGATCCAATTGACCGACTAAATAAGATCAGTAGCATCCTCTCCCGTGAAATTGAAGTGCAAAATATGCAATCTAATAATCAAAGTAACTTCTTTGACGATTTTAATAAGACAAATAACTTTCGAGACCAAATGAAAAACTTCAGACCTGATTTTGGAGAAGAAGGTATTGAAGATGAATTCACAGAGATAAGAAATAAACTATCCAAGGCAAAACTCCCTCCAGAATCTGAAAAAGAAGTCCTAAAGCATGTTCAAAGACTAGAGAAGATGCACCCAGAATCCTCGGAAGCAACTATCCTGAAAAACTACCTCGATTGGATTGTTGAACTACCTTGGTCCGTTTCTAGCGAAGAACAGATCGATTTAGATCATGCAAAAAAAATCTTAGATGAAGATCATTTTGATCTGGAAAAAATAAAAGAAAGAATCCTTGAATTTTTAGCTGTAAAACAGCTAAAGGGAAGTCAGATGAGAGGTCCTATCCTCTGTTTTAGTGGGCCTCCAGGTGTTGGAAAAACTTCTCTGGGGAAATCTATTGCCAGGGCCACCGGCAGAGAATTCGCTCGTATTTCCCTTGGTGGAATTAAAGATGAAGCTGAAATTAGAGGGCATCGTAGAACCTACGTTGGGGCCATGCCGGGAAGAATTATTCAGGCCTTGAAACAAATAAAAACAAATAATCCTGTTTTACTATTAGATGAAGTTGATAAGTTAGGAGGTGATTTTAAAGGAGACCCATCAAGTGCTCTTTTAGAAGTACTCGATGCCGAACAAAATGATTCATTTCGCGATAATTTCATCAATCTACCCTTTGATCTCTCAAACGTAATGTTTATTGCTACCGCCAATGTGCTGGAAAATATTCCCGGGCCTTTGAGAGACCGGATGGAAATCCTCTCTTTAACCGGATATACCGAAGAAGAAAAATTAAAAATTTCCCGTAAGTTTTTAATCCCAAAGCAACTAGAAGAGAATGGGGTACCAAATGATCTCGTGGAAATCCCCGAAGAAAGCCTGCAAATTGTGGTTAGAAATTTTACCTTTGAAGCAGGACTTAGAAACCTAGAACGAAGATTAGGTGCCCTATCAAGAAAAATCGCCATCAAAATAGCTAAGGGTGAAACTGCAAAAACAGTTATTACTCCAGAGATGATTTCTGAGTTCCTAGGCCCTAAAATGTTCACTTCAGATAGCAAGAATGAAAAACACGAAGTTGGTGTTTGTACAGGACTCGCCTGGACCTCGGCCGGAGGACAAATTTTTTCTGTCGAATCTACAAAAATGAGAGGAAAGGGAATCACTCTAACTGGGCAGCTAGGAGATGTGATGAAGGAATCTGCCCAGACAGCGATAGGCCATATTAGAAGTAATGCTAATTTTTTCTGTATCGACGAGACAGATTTTGAACGTAGTGAAATTCATATTCACCTACCGGCCGGAGCAATCCCAAAAGATGGCCCCAGTGCTGGTATTACTCTTGCCACCACAGTCGTTTCTTTATTTACCGGATGCCCGGTTAATAAAGATATTGCTATGACGGGAGAGATTACTCTGACAGGAAAAGTGCTGCCCATAGGTGGTCTTAAAGAAAAAGCGCTAGCAGCTATGCGAGTGGGAATTGGTACGATAATTATTCCCTGGGAAAATCAAAAAGATCTAGTGGATATTCCAAAAGAATATTTAGAAAAGATAAATTTTATTCCTGTAAAACATTTTTCTGAAGTAATTGAACTGGCCCTTATCAATTGGGATAAGAAAAAAAGATCGTGGAAAAAGACCACAATTACTCCCGAATCTCTAGTGGCCTAATTCCTCATACAATTCATCTTTATTTGGAAGCGATAGATTAACTACCTCAATACCTGTTTGCTCTAATATATCCAGGCCATCTCGACAGCGATAAGGAAGACAGTAAAAGACTTTTTTCACCCCACCTTTATTCACCATTCTCTTGGCACAATAAGCACAAGGTTGATGAGTAACAAACACTGTTTTTGAAACTTCAGGGCCACCATTAGTTTTTAAGAGTGCATTATCTTCTGCATGCAAGCATCCACAAGTTCCTGGAGTAGAAGTATCACACTTATTAGGTAGGCCCGCTGCGTTGCCATTATAACCGATTCCGTAAACCCTTGAATAATCAGAGGAAACGATTACTGCCCCAACCTGAAGCCTGATACAAGTTGATCGTTTTGCTAGATCAAATGCCAATTTCATATATATTTCTTCAAAAGCAATGCGTCCCATTAAACTACTCCTTAAAACATTTTGTTTTTAAGCTAAAATAGAAAGGTACCACCAATTCCAGGAAAAAGAATGGAACCAAAAATCATTGTCGTTGACTCCTATAATTTTTCGCGAAAAACAACCGTTAGGCTTCTAGAAGACTTAAGCTTTACTGTGGTGGGTGAAGCAAACTCAATACAAAAGACCCAAAAACTCATTAATACATCACATTGCAATATGTGCTTGGTGGATATGACAGGAATAGAGTTTACTAGGACACTTAAAGAAAGAAATAAACACCTTGGAATTATTCTCACCTCATTTCTAACATTAGAAGGACTAAAAATTGATGCCATTTTAGCAGGTGTTAGTGATAACCTCGAAAAACCTCTGAATAAAAGCGACTTAGAAAAATCGATCTATTATTTACAGCAAATCATTACAATGAAGGACTAAATGACCATTATAAAGTACTCCCTATTTTTCGTTTTCAGTTTTTTAATTTTATCAATTCCCATCTCTGGTAACCCCGTTTTTTATCACCTTCATAAACCTTTAAAACCTTATATTAAGGTGATCTTTAATAAGGTAGAAAAAGAGTCCAAAGAAAAAATAAAAGAAGGAAAGGAATTAGGAGCAAAAATCCTAATAAATACGGTATCTAAAGAAACTAACTAAAACTATTTTGAAATAGTTTTTATTTCGGTTTCTTTAACTTCGGGGATTTCATCATCCTTTACTTCAACTTTTACCAAGGCCATGTGAGGTCTTGATTTTTGAATGCTATTGGTACACTCTACGTTGGAAGGATCCTCTCCTAATTCACGGGCCTGCAAAGAACTCGAAATAATTAAAAGAAAAAATATACTTAAAAATTTCATACTGCCACCAATTTTATTTAGATTTAGTTTTGCGTCTTCTTCGTTTATTATCTTCAACGCCAGTTTTATCTCTATCAACACTTTCGCCTAATTTCTTTCTCGCTTTAGACTCCCGATTAATATCGGTAATACAAGTACATCCTTCCGGACACCCTTCTATCTTTTCTCCCAATTGATCAGCAAAGTCTCTCTGAGCAAAGACCGAAAAAGTTAGACCAAAGAGGACGATAACAAGTAGTTTTTTCACTAATGCCTCCTACATATTTAGATTCACACCGGCAGGTTTCACAATTGATAGAAGATTTTTAAAGGCATTGGTAACCTGAACTGCCATTTTACTACCAGCACTTGATTTCACTTCTTTAATTTCGCCATAACTGTCATAGGAAACTTTTATTCTACCTATATTACTCATGGCTATTTCCACTGGCTTACCAGCAGCATTGTATTTAAAGGTAAGAGCACGTTTTTTCGTTTTCTTCTTCTGATAATCAATCATCTTGCTAATACGGCCTTTTAAATCGTAGATTAAAAGGATTGATTTGCCCTTGCTATTTCTGGCCTTGGACAGGTTGCCTTTTTTATCATATTCAAACTTAGTCCAACCTCTATTGTTGGTTACCTTGTTTATCTTTTTAATATTTTTATCATATTCCAACTTTAAAAATTTCCCGGAAGAATTTGTCTTTCTAGTTAAAAGGCCATCTTCGTCATAAGAAAATGTAGTTACAGCTCCATTCCTGTCTATCTTTGTTGGATTTTGGCAACATTCAGAATACACTGTTTCAGTCTTAAACCCATTAATATCTGTCAGAGTCCTATACGTAAATTGTGAACCATCTGGTCTCGCTTTAATTTCATATTCGTATCTATTGGTAACTTCTCTCCCTCCAGACTTCTTAGTAACTAGAGTCCAATAATGGAAGTTAGGATTTTTAGAATTACTTTCATATTTATATTTAGTAACATCCCCAGATCTATTGCTAATTTGCGATACAAATTGAGTCTTTTTAGTATAGACAATCTCCATTTTCGCACCATCGGAGTAATTAACCGACTTCATATTGTGATTGCCATCATAACTAAATTTGTATTTGTTCCCCGCGATATCTGTCGACTCTACTAAATCTTCATCATCATATTTATACGAAGAATGTTTTCCACCAGTAGTTGTAATTTTTTTAATCTTTCCATCAGAATATAATTCGAAGAAAAGCTGTTTACCTAATGAATCTTTTAAAGAGATTAACTTCCCATCATCATAATTAAGAAAAATTTTATAACCATGTCGATCATGAATACTAGTTAAATTTCCATTCTCATCAAAAAGTTCATATTTCCCATCATTAAAACGTCTCTTAAATCCATTACTTAATTTGAGTACCTTTTGAAGCCCTCTGCTACTTGAAAACAGCTCAACCCCTTCTTTAATATTGGCCCTAACATTGTATTTTTTAGCATAGGCCTGTCTTAAATCAGAATCTTTAATTAATTTTTCACTTAGATTCTTGGCCACTTCATCAGATACTTTATTTTTCACTCTCATTGCAGCAATAATATTATTAGCTGCCTGGGCGGCATCAATGGGATCTTTAGGAACAAATCTCGTTTCTGCACCAGACCCATTTTCATGGATAATAACAGAGCGATCTGCTGCTACTTCTAACTTCGTTTCAAAGTCACTACCCCAGCCAAAACCAAACCAGCCCTTAGTAGTCGATTTTGAATTATAAGTACGACTTATCTCAAGGTTTTTTCCACCGCCTGGAACGACTACATCAAAATAGTTTATGTAAAAGTTGCCATTTTTAAGATTCACACCCGCCTGCGAGGTGAGAGGCAGGGCCATAGTAAATAAAAAGTATTTAAAAAACTTCATAACAAGTTCCTTTTCTTGAAATTTATACTTTTTATTTATCGGATTTTTAAGACTAGACCTTAATTTTAACGATTTTTAAAATAACAAAAAAACCGATTCCATCAAGAACTATTGCGGCGACCATCAAAGCGATTCCCAGCGGATGGGCAAACACTCTCTCCATGGACGCAGGATCAGTGACAAAATAGAGACCCCCAAGGCCAAAGGGCATCGCTGCTATAGTCATCCCTTGAAACATCCCTGAGGCGGTGTACTGTTCAATTTTTTGAGCAATTCGCACTCTCTCCCTGATAACATCCACAATGGTATCAAAGGTTTCTGCCAGGTTACCCCCGGTTTCCTTTAAAATATTTACCCCGGAAACAAACATATCATTATCTTCTGTGGGAATTCTCGCTGCTAAATTCTCTAAACATTCCTCAAGTGGGACCCCAATTCTTTGTTGTTGTAAAATTAAATTATATTCTTGAGCAGTAGGCGCAGGCATTTCCGCTGCCACCATTCCCAAGGCCTGGGGCATGGAAAGACCCGCCCTAATTCCATTTGATAAAAGAGTAAGAGCATCAACCATCTGACCTGAGTATTCTTTCATCCTTTTTTCAATTAAATAATTAAGAATTGGCTTGGGTAATTTAAAAGAGAAAAAAGCGGCCAGGGCCCCTAATAAAATTGAACTTCCCCAAGATCCCATAACCAGACCAAATAAGATAATCATAAAAATAAATGAAAAAATGGCCATACCAATTAACCCATAGGTCACTTTTTCTGGGGAAATCTCTATAAATAATTTTTCCAAACTTTCCAAAATAAAATTTCTAACACCAATAGTTTGATTTTCAATCCAATCAAATAATTTTTGGGCATTTCTAAAGATAGGAATAAAGATCATCAGTCCAATGACAGTAGAAATCCCGGTCTGTCCTAAAATATTTAGAACTACTTCCATTTAATCCTCATCTTTAAATAACCCTCTAGGTATATTTATTCCTTTCTTTTCAAGTTTTTCGATAAAACTAGGAATAAAACCAGAGGCCTTATGCTTTCCTATAATTTTCCCTTTCTTATCCTGACCTTCTTGAACAAAAGTAAAAATATCTTGCAGAGTCACCGTTTCACCCTGCATCCCTTGGACTTCTGTTACAAAGGTAGTCTTCCTTGAACCATCATCAAGTCTTGAGGCCTGAATGATCATATGAACTGCCTTTGAAATCATTTCTTTTATGGCCATTGGCTCAAGTCCTGCTCCCGCATATTGGCATAACACCACTAATCTCCCGACACATTCTCTTGGATTATTGGAGTGAACAGTGGTTAGAGATCCATCATGCCCTGTTCCCATCGCCTGAAGCATATCAAGGGTTTCTCCACCTCTACACTCCCCAACAATAATTCTATCGGGCCTCATTCTAAGAGTCTGTTTAACTAGACAACGAATATCCACCCCACCTTCACCTTCAAGAGATGGCGGCTTGGTTTCCAAACTCACTATATGATCTTGTGGTAGGTCTAGTTCAGCAGAATCTTCACAAGTGATAACTCTTTCATTGGCCTGAATAAACCCACCTAAAATATTAATTAAAGACGTTTTCCCAGACCCTGTACCTCCACTTACTACGATATTTCTATGAGACTGAACGGCGATTCTTAAAAAATCGGCCATCCGTGGAGTAACTGAACCAAAAGTAATCAAATCTTTATAGGTAAGTCTATTTTCAGGAAACTTTCTTATTGTTATAACTCCACCACCTAAGGCACAAGGAGGAATAATGGCATGAACCCTGGAACCGTCAGAAAGCCTGGCATCAACGTAGGGCGTTTTTTCATCAATTCTTCTACCAATAGGTGCCACAATCCTTTCGATAACATTTAAAACTTGCCGATCATTAGTGAATATCGTCTCAGATTTTTTAATTTTTCCATCTTGTTCATAAAATATTTTTGAGGGGCCAACAACCATTATTTCTGAACAAGTTTTATCTGCCAAAAGATCTTCTAAGGGCCCAAGCCCTAAGGCCTCATCAATAATTTCTTTGACGATTTTGTTCATATCTTCTCGGGTGTCGACAATTCCTTTGGTGTCTTCCTTCCCGAGTAGTTCTACTACTAACTTTTTAGTTTTTTCCCGCAAGATGATCTTTGATTTTGAGTCATTATCATCGGCCTTTGATAGATCTAACTCTTCTACTAAGGATTTATGGAGTCTAGATTTTAACCCCGTCCATAAACTCTGCCCTTTTACCGCTTCTGCCCCTTCTTTTTTCTTTATTTCAGGGGACTTTTGAATACCTGCAAGGACTTTAAGAACATTTTTTTGAATCATTTTTCTTACAGTTTCAGTAACCCCTTTCGCAAAGGGACTATTTTTAGCAACCGTAAGAACTACTTTTTTAGCATTTAATGCCTGAGTACAAGTTTTTTCATCCTTAGGTACAGAAGAAAATACAGGTTTGCCTATCATCTTACCCACAAAGGCCGGATTAACTGGGTGAGCTTTGTCGGCCATATTCAAAACTATTTGAATCATATCTTTGGGAAACATCATTGAAATAAGATCAGAATACATTCTCTTCGTTTGGTTAACGGCCAATACGTCAGCATTAACTACTAACATAATCATAGTAGAGAACTCACAGGCCTTAAGAGCAAGCTCATTCAATTCACTTCCACCATCAATTACAATAAGTGGAAATATACTCGTAACCGATTTTAAAAATTTGCCTAGCCCATCAACATTTACTGCATCTGCCGAGATCGGATCATTTGGCATGCCAATAAAGGACACACCTGAGGGGTGAGAAGTAACAAAATTCTGCAGCGCCCGAGCTTCAATTGCTCCTGTAAACTCCGATAGCTCTTTTAGATCTTTTTTTGATTTAAGTCCTGTAATGATATTTTGATCACCTGCCGCTTTTTGATCAAAATCCAGTAACAGAGTTTTGCTTTTTGTTTCAGCTGAGAAGGCAAATGCTAAGTTTGCGGCGATCTGAGATTTACCAGATCCACCTTTTCCACCTAAAACACAAATAATATACCCTCGTGCCATAATTTTATCTGCTCCTTCTCCTAAATTTCTTCAAAATATCTTCGGTACCCTTATGGGCATTATCAATAATTTCCGGAGTTACAAAAACTACAAATTGGTTTCGACTAGATTTTAAATTCTTACTCCTAATAAAAGTAAAGAGTGGTTGAACATCTTCAAAATCATCTTCGCCGCCGGGGGGGTCTTTATCATAGGCCGTGGTAGTTTGTTGTACTGAGACGCCACCAACCACGGCAGACTCTTTTGATTTAACTACTAAATGAGTGGTTACAGTTTGTTCCTGTGTATTAGGAGGATTTCCTTCAGTCGCACTCACTGAAACCCCAATATTCATATCAATTCTTTCTTTAGATAAAATTGTCGGAGTAACCTTAAGGTCAAATCCTGCATTGGCCTCTTCTGCTCTGGTAAATTCTCCTGAACCAATAGAAAAAGGTTGCTTTAAATTCTTTTTTAGTTGTGCTTGAACTTTATTTTTAACTACAACAATACCAGATTGAATAATCCTGGCGTAGCCTGCACTCTTAGCAGATGCTAATTTAGGAAGGAGATTTGAAATTGTTCCTGAAAATGAATCTCCACCCTGAGTAGATGCCCCATCATCGGAGGTTTTACCAAAACTAATCTGAGCACCATTACCACTTAATACCGGGATCCATTTAAAACCAAAGACCCTAGTATAATCTTTATTTAACAACACGAACTGAGTCGTTATTTTTATTAGCTTAGGAATTGGCACCGCTGCTCTTTTTGCATTTACTATAATGAAATCGTGAAGGATTTTTTTACCACCGGCCTTTTGAACCGCTCCCTCTCTCTCTGCTAGAGATGCCACATTTTCTGGCATAAAGGCAACCGCAATTTTACCTGCTAAATTTCTCTCGGACTTTGAAATTACAAAACCTTCAAGCCAATAGGCCTTATTGACGATTCTAACGGATACATCCTTCATTCCATTTTTGTGGATCTCCTCCTGCATTTTTTGTGCCACCATCCTCTGTGTTTGCGGTGAGAGTTCCACCATATCGAGGATACCTTTGTCAGAATATTTCTTTAAAACAAGATTTATAAGTCCATAATCTGCGGGAACAACAATTTGTCCACCAAGGAAAACACTATCTCCCTTAATACCAATCTCAAGCCCTTCAATTTGTGCTAAAAATTCTTTTAATTCCAAAACTAAATTGGATAAATCTGAAGCAATAATATTTAGAAGATAGCGGGCCTTAATATCACCCACAGTATTTCTGACAGTCACTGAAGTTCTACCTGGTTTCAATCCCTTAAAAGTAATTTCTTTCTTTTGAGGGATCAGCGTGTATCCCACTAGAGATTGGTTCCCCACTTGCAATTTAGTGTGAGCTACAAAATCTAACTTCACTATTTTATCAATCCCTAAAACCATATCAATTTGCTGCTCTTCAACTTGTTCTTGAGCGTGTAGAGAAAGAGAGAAAAGACACATAAAAGTAACTAATATCTTCATATCTATTTATATCTCTCTTTAAAGAAGACCTTCGCTTCACTCGAATCCCCACCTAAAATATCAAATAGACCGGTACCTCGGATTGCCACTATATTTTTATCACTATTATTTCTTAAGGTAAGAATAGGTTGCCTACCAGAAAAGGTCAGAATATGGGTGAGCTTTTGTACTTGAAAAGGGTCTAGCTCCAAAGTAATCGTGTTATATCGAGTATAAGTATTAAGATTCATTTTTCTGATTACACTTGGAGTTTTGATACCGATTAAGGGGATTTCATTAGTCATCGAAAGTCCCGTTGATAAAACTAAAACATCTTGCAAAACTGTTACAATTTTTTGTTTATCTTTTCTCCCCGCCGCATAATCCATTGCCACTAAGACATCTATTCGATCTCCAGGCCTGATTAGTTTTGAAACGGCCTGGTTTTCTGTTACCGTTATGGCCATAGCTCTTTTTCCAATACTAACCTGTCTTGCAAGACCCGTTTTTGCTCCTGGATAAGTAACTCGTGGTTTAGTTACCTGTTCACCTTTCAGAATCGGAACTGTCGCGATCGTATTTTCTAATTCTTTCATCGATTTAAAATGTCCAGGTTGCAAAAAACTTTGCGGAACACTTTTAACTTGAATTTTAGAATCATCAATAAGTTCCAGTTCTTTAATATTAACCTTCGCAACTACTACCGAACTCTCCGTTCCGTATCGTTTAATCATGGCGGCCTTTTGGTCCTCCATGTAGGTGTACACCATAAACATTGCGATAAGAGATATAACTAATGCTAAAGTAAATGCTCGAGTATTCATGGCCTTTCCTAAGAACGCTGTATTTGCCTTTTTATTTTATCAAATTCTAAAATTTTGTGGGATTAAAAGGAACATTCTACCGAATACTACAATCACCAGAAATGGAGGTATTCACTAGGGGATTAAGTTCCATATTTCCTGAGGGTCCCACAAAATAAGATGAAGAACAAACCCCATAAACACTGAATACTTTTACAAATGTGGATATCCCTTCCGCTCCTAGCATTTTATCGCCACAATTTTCTTCTCGTTTCTCCCCCCCGGTGGCAAAAGACAGGAGCCTATAACAAGGGCCAAAAGGGGTATTACCAGCGGAATAATCTCTCCAACCAATTGAATACATTCCTATACCTGAGACGGCCCCCTTCAAAGCATTTAGATCCTCGGCCGGAGGAAGAGTGGAATTATTTTTTACCAGATAATAGAAATATCCTCTTACTGCCTTATTTTGATTGATTGAACCATTTATGGCACCACCCATAGTAACTAAGACCGAAAGTAAAATAAGAAAAAAAGGCAAAAAAACAATAAACTCAAATACTGCCTGACCCTTATTGTTTTTTAGTTTTTTCATAACTAGCACCCATTATCAAAGAAGGTAGTATGGACATTACAATCACCACCGACCTCTTCCATTGCCCGACAAATTCTTTCGAGACAGTTTGCCCGCGTCGGCTCTCTTCCTAAAAAAGATTCTGATCGAAGGGCCACAGGCTTTATTCCACCTACTATATCCGAGATACCAAAATTTTCAGTATACTCACTCCATGCCCCGATAAATAATGCGTTTGGTACCGACCCCGGATGGTTAATCTTGATTAAAGAATTCCATCCAGGAATTGTCTTTTTCATAGGGAATTGCTCAAACACTATGCTGGCACGATTTCTCGCGTTTTGATCCCCTCCACTAGAGCTATTACTATTGTTATCAATTACCAGATAAGTTCTAGAGGCCATAAAAGTTGCATAATGAACTAAAAAACCGTTGGCAAAAGTCACACCTATTCTAAAAATCATAAAGATCAAAGTAAAAACAAAAATAAACGACAATAAAAATTCAATAGTGGATTGCCCTTTTTCATTAGGGGTAGGATTCCACAGGGGTAAAAAATCTTGTCTGTCCCCTAGTTGAATTGTAATAACTGTCGTGTCTTGAGGCATAGCCATTGGAGTCTCCCTCTTCCGTACCAGTAACTGGAGGCGAACCATAACGATAGGTATACTCAAATCTTTTTCTCAAAGTTTCAAAGTACACTGAATCTGGTCCCATAAAATTTTTAAAGACATCACTTTTAAAAAGTGTCATACCTAGAGAAATAACGACCATTAGAAGTAAAATGTATTCCAATGCACTCTGCCCTTCATTTCCCGCTAGTTTAAAATGTCTATTTTCCATCCGTACCAAATCCAGGCCAATAATATTAAAGGTGCAAAAGAAAATTTAGTACCAAAAGCACCCTTTAATGGGGCGAAACTATATGTTTTAAACGCCATAATAATTTTACCAAAATTTTGGATTAGATGCATGAGCAGTAAAATTGAACCGATTGATATAGTTATATATATCAGGCATAAAAACATGATTTTTTGATCAGGTAAGGGAAGCAGTAGAAAAAGGGAAAAAAGAAACTTACTATCCCCTGGGCCCATAACTTTAAAAAGGAAAAGAACAAAACCAACCGCCAAAATCCCTAGAGGAAACAAGAAATGCTCCCAACCTACAAAAAAGTTATCTCTAAAAAAGATTGCAACTACAATAAATATGAGGAAATTTAAAATTGGCCAAACATTTGAAATCTTTTTTTTAGTGAAATCGATATAGCCAACAATGAGTAGTTCAATGCCTAAGAATATGTAACCCCCCAGAGGCATTATTGAACCCCATTTCCGTAGGCGCTGTAGAAACAGTTTCTTGCACAACTACCAGTGGTCAATTTTTGAGTGAGAGAATAGGATAGTGATCCCGTAGAATTACTCATAAAAGTTGAAATGGCCTTAACAAAACTCATGGCCACAAAACTCATCATTCCAAATATAAGAATATACTCCAAAAGGGCCTGGCCTTTTTTGGTCTTTAAAAACTTCATATTTTTAGAGTAGTTAAATCTAGGATAAAAGGACAGACAGGTATATTCTTCCCAAGCTTAGAAAGCAACTCTCTTAACAAAAGAAAACTGAAGAAAATCTCTGAGATTCTTAGGGGTTTCCCATTTCATCAACAAAGTTCTCTGCATTAGAGAAAACACCTTCAGTAATTTTGCCAAGTTTTTCAGTCGCAACATCTTTGAACTTGAAAACAATAAGCGCCACTACCGCCACTAAAAGGATATATTCAGTGGAAGTTTGACCTTCTTCGTTCTTAAGATATTCCCATATCTTTTTCATGGGCACACTCCTACAGGAAAATCTGATTGGATTAACATTCGGAATTTTCCCGCATAACCTTGAATTTTTAATAACTTAGCAATTTGCTTTTTTCCTTTGTTCATTTCCCTATGTAATATTATAACTCGGTTAGTTATGCGTAGCAATAAGGGCAACTATCCGTTTTTATTGAATTTAATGCCTATAAAGACGAACTGATTTAGTTTATTTTCGACGCCATATTAAAAATTATTTGTTATAATGATCTTGGGTTTTACCCGGTGAAAACGAAAACGTGTTTCGCCCCTACAAGTGATTTTATGGAGCGATCCCTGATTATGGTGTGCAAGCTCACCTTTCTCCCTAGGGAGAACTGAAGTGAGAAGCCTAAAATAATTATCTATCGCGGCCACCTGTCAAATGACGGGCGGAAACCATATCTTTTTACCTGGGTAGGGCCCTTTCATTTGACAAGAATCCAAGTCCCCTTCACAATTTAATTATGGAAAAAGGCCTCACAACTTCATGGATAGAAAATCTGGCACTCGAAGAGCTCAATATGGATGAGTCTGGAGTAGTTCATATCGATGATCATCTAAACCCTGTCCACCTTTTAGAGGAATCCTCTATTGATTTTATGAATCAGCTAAGGGATCAGGTTGAATACTATGTCGCAAAATTCAATGAATACCGTAGTGACCAAAGCGGACACTCTCAAATAAAGATCTTTAAGATTTCCAATACCATCAATGACTTTATGCTTTTTAGAAACTCTTTAAGATTAGTTTTTTCCCGTAAGACCAATGACTTAATCACCGTAGGATTTATGGCCAGTGGAAAAAATTTCTATACCCCAAGGCTCAATTCCCCAGGACAAGGTGATGATCCCTTCCATGAAATAAGGGCACATGTAGGGTCTTTTAATAATATCAGTTGGAAATTTCAGGGCGAAGACTTAGAACTAGATAGTATGGTTCGCCACTATCTCTCAGAGTTTATCCGTAATTCTGCCCGCTAAATGATCTCTTTCCTGTCCCTTAAATCGCTTAAAGGTATAACTTAAAGACTCTGCGATAGTTGGCATAGTAATATCCAAATAATTTTCCAAGTTTTCCACAATCATTTTAAATTTTCGCTCTTTATCTTCAGGTTTTTCCAAGTCTCTAATAACCGGAAAATTCCATCGTCCACGTTTTATAAGCTTTTCGTTTTCTCCGAATATCTTACAATAGGCCTTAGAAAACTCAAAAAAGCTGGATATATCCTTGGTACAAACCTGCAATAAATGGTTTTTAAGATTTCTTTTAATTGCTAGCTCTATAACCATACCAAGATAGTTAATATCTAAATGTCCATAGCTAGTAAGTTCATCGCAAGAAATCTCTCTTCCTTTTATAAGCATCTCTTGCATATATTCAAAATAATTTGATCCCCCTGTCATAAAATCTCGACCATAAAGTTGGCACGTTCTAAATATTAAATAATCAAGTGAGTTTTTTTCTAAATAAAACTCACCCGCAGATTGTGTTTTTCCAAGCACCGTATGAGAATCCGAAAGATCAATCTCTCTATATTCATCCTTTGACCCTGAAAAAACATCTGAACTCGAAAGATAAATTATTCTGGATTTATAACGGTGACAAAATTCCGTGGGATAGATCAAACCATTTGTATTTAAAAGTTCCGCCATTCTCTTTTCTTTGGCACATTCATTAAGAGAGGAAATACCTGCACAAAAAATGGTAAAATCTGGCCGAAAATTGTGAAAGGCAAGTTGGCACTCATCTCGATTAAAAATATCCATAGGGAAAGTAAAAACGCCAGGAATATTCACTGGACTTCCATGATATGTTCCAATAACTTTGAAATTTGATTTTAAAAATTTTGCTAGATTAGATCCTAAAAAGGAAGAAGCTCCCAGGATGAGAATCGTTTTGTGATCATTTGCCATTTTAAACCTCTCTTTACAATTATAAACGCTAAAGAGAAGTCTTAAAAAGAAAAAATGCCCTTGCTTTATTCAAAGCAAAGGACATGAATTTTATACAACCTATCCAATCGGTCTTAGAGCAATGCTTGGATAGGCATTACTCTGGACCAAAATAAAAGTTTTCGTTTGATATAAAATATTACTTTTCTCTAGTTCAGCTGTCTCATAGACCTTATCAATAATTATTTGTGTGCCATTTTTAATTCTTAAAGTTTGTCCAGAAGATATCCTGGATCCACTCCAATAAGCTCGAGCAAGCATAGGATCATTATGAAATTCAATATTACCTATGATGTCAGATGATGCTTGCATAGATAACTCCCTCATTCTAATTAAAATATTTGATACTTACTCGAAAAAGGCCCATTTATTTAATATCCTTTTATCTACCTCCTGAAAAAAATTAGAATCAGTTGTATAAAATTTTTTACTTACAAATCACTCTGTGCAGGATTAAGTGATTTTTTTTTAAATATCCATTGCAAAAATCACTCTATCTACATGTTAGTCGATGCATTTATCAGTGATAATGCATTTCTAGACGTATTATTCGCTTGTGCCAGAACTGCAGTTCCCGCATTGTATAAAATATTATATCTAGTTAACTCAGCTGTTTCTTTCGCTATGTCTGCGTCTTGAACTCTAGATTTAGCAGCGGACAAGTTCTCTCTACTGATCTGAATGCTGTTGATCGTAGATTGCAACCGGCTCTGCATAGCACCAAAGTTTGCTCTCATACCGTTAACTGATAAAATTGAATCATCTATTGTCGCTAGCGAATTTTGTGCCGAAATCTTATCCAAAACTGAGGCAAGATTAAGTCCAAGAGCAGAAGTATTTACATCTGCGCTGCCAGCATCGAAAGTAATTCTATCCACTAAGGGATCGTTTCTTGTTCCCACCTGAATATCAAATACTGCCCCTGTTCCATTTAGAAGAGGTACACGGTTAAATTCAGTAGAATTGGCAATCCGATCCATCTCCTCAAGAAGTTGCTCAAATTCAATATTGAGAAATTTCCTCTCCGTATTAGAGACAGTATCCGAAGCAGCTTGCACGGCAAGTTCTCGCAGTCTAATTAAGATATTAGAATGCTCTGCTAATCCACCCTCTGCAATTTGTACCAAAGAAATTCCATCTTCAGCATTTCTTTCTGCCTGCCCAAGACCTCTAATCTGGGCCCTGAGGTTTTCTGAGATTGCCAATCCTGCAGCATCGTCACCAGATCGATTGATCCTACTACCTGACGATAATTTTTCCAGAGTTTTTTCTAATGCCAGTCTTGTCTTCCCCAAGTGTCTTTGGGAGTTTAAAGAGGCCACATTGGTATTAATTCTAAGTCCCACAAAATCCTCCTTGATTTAGGGTTCCTGGGAAATTTATTTCCTAAGAAGTCTATCGACTAAAAATTTAGGCCCTCTTAAACAAAAAAGTTTTAATATCAAGAAAGGGAAAAATATTCCTGTTAGAATGATTTTATGCAAACTACACTTTCATCTTTCCCGCATCTTTTTAAAGAAACTTACACACTTATAGAAAACTCCCTAAATTACCCGCAAAGTGAAAGCTTTTCAGTAGACTTTTACCCCATTATGAATCCCCAAAATTTCAACAATAATCATATCCTTTTTAATCATGAAACTAATGAAGTTATGGCCCATATTGGAATCAATTTCAGAGAAATCATCAACGGAGATCATAAACTTTCGGTCGCCTTAATTGGTGGTGTAGCAGTAAAAGAAGCTTATAGAGGACAAGGACTATTAAACAAATTATTAAATAACCTTCTGAAAAAATATGAACAAAAGGTGGCGCTTTTTATATTATGGAGCGACCTGATAGAACTATATAAAAAGTTTGGTTTTTATCCGGCAGGATGTTTTTTAGATAGTAAATCCGAAGGTCTCGTTCCAACAAAATTTATAAAGACTAAATTTAATGCTCTAGATTCCCATGATCTAGATAGAGTAAAAGGTATTTACTCCGATGTTTTATGCCATAAATATTTCACTTTTAAACGATCAAATGACGACTGGGAAAAAATAAAAAAAATAAATTCAACAGATTTATATCTCAGTAGGGATGAAAAAGGTGAGATTGAGAACTATTTTTGCATGAATAAAGGTGGGGATTTAAAAGGCGTCGTACACGAGATCGGTTATTTAAAAAATGGCCATCAAAAGGTTTTAAATGATTTAAAATCACTCAGGCTCTGGACGCCAACACTTGGCGCAGTTGGAGATCTTAAATATTTAGGTCTTTTTAAAATAGGAAATATAAATTTCCTAAAGGAGTTCCTTAAGATCAGAAGCAATGGTGATTTAATATTAACTCATTATAAAAAAAATAAAGTTAGTTTTAATCTTAAAAAGATAAGATATTCTGTGAATACCAGTGATTTTTTACAATATATTTTTGGACCTTTTCCACCAGATGAATTTAAAGATATTGCCTGTAAATTATTTTTTTCAGGTCTTGATTCGATTTAACGAATCCTTTTAATCCCAAGAAGAAATATAAGAAAGCTAAACGACCAAAAAATCCAGGTCATAATCGGAATATTTTTGATACTTAAGATCTGTGTAGTACCTAAAACGAAAACACCACTGGCCAAAAAAACCGCTGAAATAATGGCAAAACCTAAAAATATGACCCCAGCAGTAATTTGCTCCATCGAACGCTCATGGCCGGTATGAATTATTTCAAAAGCATATTTTCTCTTGGCCCATTCTTTTAAAAACCATTTTATATGACGAGGAAATATTCTTGATGACTGGAAGACATCCTTAACCGTCAACATGGCCTCTTCCATTATCTTTTCTTTGTTAAAAGATTCTTTTAATATATTTTTGATATCTTTTTCCATCATAGAATAGATATCTAAGTCAATCCCCAGTGATCTGCCGACCCCATCAAGCGTAATCAGCGCCCGAAAAACGATAATCCACTCCCTAGGGAGATAAAGTTTATGGGTATTTAAAGTTTTAATAATCGCTTTAAAAACTCTTGCTAGGTCTGTCTCTTGAACTGTCAAACCTATAAATGGTGATAGAGCATCTCGAACATCAGCTACTAACTGATCAACATCTGGAATTGAGTCATATTCTGCTACTTCTAAAAATTCAAATACTATATTTTCATAGTTATAAGTAATAATCGAATGAATTATGGAAATAAAATTTATTCGACTTTTATATCCAAGCCTTCCCATAAGTCCAAAATCAATTAGAGCAATTTTATTATCTTTAGTTAAAAAGAAATTCCCACCATGAAGATCAGCATGGAAGAAGCCGTCCTGCAGCAGAGTTCTCAGAAAAATCTGGACAACTTTATCTATCCTAGGGGCAACTCTTTTCTTTAATTCATCAAGCTTTTCTTTATCAGTAAATTTAATTCCTTCAATCAGTTCCATTACCAGAATATCTTCACTAGATAGGTTCCGATAAATTTTGGGGATATAAAAAATCTCATCCTTATCATATTTGGAAATTACACTACGAAGTCTCTCTCCATTAATACCTTCTATATTAAAATTGAGTTCATTTTTAAGGCTGATAGAAAAATCTTTAAAAATTCTCGATATCCCTAGATACTTAACTTCTTCGATTCTTTTTTCTACAGATTCAGCTAGAAATTGCATTAAGGCCAAATCTCGTTTTACTTCTTTTTCAATGTTTGGTCTTCTAACTTTTAAAACTACCTTCTCTCCACTCAGAAGTTCTGCTTTATAAACTATTCCTATCGAAGCAGTACCAATAGGTTCTGACTCGATGTTTTTAAAAATTTCTGAGATTTTTTTTCCATAATTTTTTTCGACTGAAGATCGAACTTTAGAGAAGGGAAGTCCCTTTACACTATCTCGTAATTTATTCATTTCAGCGATAAAGGCTGGGTGAAAAAGATCTTCCCTCGAACCTAAAAGCTGGCCAAATTTAATAAAAGTTGGGCCGAGTTCTTCAAAGCATAACCTAAGTCTAAGCCCTAAAACTCCATATAGATTCTTTCCCTGTTGTCCTCTTAATTCTTCTCGAATCTTAATTTTTGATTTAGGAATTACAAAATTAGGTATTTTTGAAGCAATAGGTAAGGAGATAATTTCATCAAAACCATTACGTGCAAAGACCAAGACTATTTCTTTGAGTCTACCCACATTTCTAAAGGTTTTTGATATTCCTACACCAGTTTTAAAAAAGTCCATATGTTTCCCAAATGCTTCTCGGGAGATAAATAGTAAAGATTTAGATAAATTAAGGAATTTTAGCTAGATTGAGTTGCTACGCAGGGCATATTTGAGTAGGCAAGTGACCCCTAAAGTGTTAAATAAATGGTCTTTACCCCTTAAGGCGAAAACTTGAATAAAATACTTTTAATGCTAACCTTACTTTTTATGCAGATTGCCCAAGCAAGTGAGCCTTGCAGCCGGGTGGCCAAGGTCAACAATCAAGAAATCTTAATTGATTTAAACAGCAACCAAAAAGGTGAAGGGCTTAGGAATTATTTAGAAAAAGATCCTATATCCTCGATGTATTTAGAAAAATATCGAAAAGGAAATGAATTTCATTGGTATGATGCTGCAATAGGAACGGTTGGCGCTGCTTTAGTGGCCGCAGGCATCCTGGCAAACTTAGATTCTAAACAAAGAATGGCAACTATCATCTCAGGATCAAGTCTCATTGCCGCTAACTTTTTAATTAGTTATACACTTAAACATGGCAATGAAAAAAACTTAAATAGGGCGATAGAGGAATACAATAAACGTAACAATCCTCAAATAAATATAGGCCCATTATCTTATAAAAATACCCAAAATATTGTCGCTCATAAAAAAATAGTCTTTTCAAAATCCTGGAGCTTTTAAATGGCCGATGAAGTTATTAAAAATGATACTAAATGTTTTTCATGCCATAACCCCACTGAATTAGAAGTTGGTAGAAAAATCCTTCGCCATGAGGAATGCCCTACCTGTGGGGCCAATATGCATTGTTGTAAAATGTGTAAATATTATGATCCTAGTGCTTACAATGAATGTAGAGAATCAATAGCAGAACGAATCGTCGACAAAGAAAAGGCAAATTTTTGCGAATTTTTCTTTTTAGTTGGAGATGATGGAGAACATGAAAAGAAAGAAGATCATCTCGATATGGCAAACTCTCTTTTTAAGAAATAAAGGAACATATAAAATGGAAAAAAATACTCCCATTACTCAAGAAGGTTTTGATAAATTAAATCAAGAACTTGAACAACTTATTAAAGTCGAACGGGAAGAACTCAAAGTAGTTATTGCTGAGGCGAGAGCACTAGGGGACCTTAAAGAAAATGCTGAATATCATTCTGCAAAAGAAAAACAGGCGCTCTTAGAGGGTCGGATTGGCACCTTACAGGGAATCCTCGCATCTTGCCAAGTGATTGATATTAAATCAATCAAAAGTGATAAAATCGTTTTCGGAGCAACTGTTACGCTTAATAACGAAGAAGGTGAAGTTGTGGTCTATAAAATTGTAGGTCAGGAAGAGTCTGACATAAAAAGTGGTAAAATTTCCTATGCTAGCCCTATTGGAAAAGCATTGATAGGCAAAGAAGAAGGAGATACTATTTTAGTACGCGCCCCTAAAGGTAATATAGAATATGAAGTAGAATCATTTACCTTTGAATAGATGGAATGGAACTCCGAAATAACCCAACTTTATAAAAGTAAAATTCCAAAAACGGCCCAGAAGTTAATTGACCAAGGAATGGAAAAACTAGAGGACCTTCTCTGGATTTTCCCTCTAAAACTACAAGAAATTCCTCCTGAAGAAAGTTTCTCCAAAATAGAGGAAGATATGCCCTTTACCGGCCTTGGCACCTTGAAAGAATTAAAATCTTGGCCCAGTTACAGTGCAAAAGGAAAAAATCGCGCCCGTTTATATAATATAACTGCCCAGGCCAAAGACTCTTTTTCTAACAAGACCATTACTCTCCGATGGTTTAATGCCTACAGTTCGGCCATTAAAAAATTAGAAAGTCTAGAAGGTGATGTTAAATTTACTGGTACCATCTCCAGTTTTAAAGGACAGCTACAAATTATCTCACCTCAATTTATCTCTGATGAGGACAAAAAGAAAATCACCTATCCAACGATTAATTCTATTGAGGGAAGATATATTAAAAAAATTATTGAAAAAATCCCTGATGATTTGTGGGATCAAATTAAAGGTCATGCTCCCGAGAAAGACAGTTTAATGTCTCTGAGTGAATCCTTTAAAATAATTCACGGAAAAACGAAAGAATACTCTGACGAACTTTTTGAAAAGGCAAAAGAGCGCATTATTTATGAAGAGTTTTTTCTTGAACAATTACAAATTCAGGCCCGTAAAAGAAAAATAATTTCCTTGTCCCCCCCAGAAATCGACTATCCCAAAGACCTTGATTCTCTACTTAGAGTATTTCCATATGAGTTAACTAAATCTCAGGAAAAAGTTCTTGAGGAAGTGTTATCAGACCTGACATCTGATTACCCTATGATGAGACTCCTGCAAGGGGATGTAGGTTCAGGAAAAACATCCATTGCTATTTTAGCGATACTAACGGTGATAGCTTCCGGCCATCAAGCAGTTTTTATGTGTCCAACTGAAACTCTCGCTATTCAACATTATCTTAATTTAAAAAAGCTATTAAAAGATATTGAGATTTCTCTTCTAACTTCATCTACTTCAACATCGGCAAAAAAAGTAATTAAAAAACAACTCCTAACAGGTAAAACCAAGATACTCATTGGCACTCATTCCTTAATTCAAGATGATGTAGATTTTTTTAGCGTAGGACTTTTTGTAATTGATGAACAACATAAATTTGGAGTAAATCAAAGACTTAAATTAGTAAATAAGTACCTGGGGGCAAATTGTCTAATTATGTCCGCGACTCCCATACCTAGATCCTTGAGTCTAACCCAGTATGGTGATCTGAGTATTTCAATAATTGATCGTCCTCCTTCCAATAGATTGCCTATTAAAACTAAAATAGTTAAACGAGATAAATTTGAAAAATTTCTTAAATTTCTAAATCATAGGATATCAAAAGGTGAGCAGGCCTTTGTAGTTGTCCCGGCCATCAATGAATCAGAAACAATGATTTATCTCGAAAAAGTATATCCCAGCTTTAAAAAATGGCTACCCCATCTAAATATCGGCCAATTGCATGGAAAAATACCCGCGAGTGAAAAGGCCCAGGTTATGGAGGATTTTAATACTGGCAAAATTCAAATTTTAATTGCCACTACGGTGATTGAGGTTGGTATCGATGTCTCTAATGCCACTATCATGGCCATCTTTGGACCGGATCGCTTTGGCCTTAGCTCTCTTCATCAATTAAGAGGAAGAGTTGGTAGGGGGCACAAACAGAGTTTTTGCTTTTTGATCAATTTAGGCGAATTGACCGATAAAACTATGAAGCGGTTAAAAATCATTGAAGGGACCACAGACGGATTTAAAATTGCTGAAGAGGATTTAAAAATAAGAGGTGAAGGGAATCTTTTCGGACAACACCAATCAGGACATGACTCTTCGAAAAAGCTAGCAAGTCCCATAGAACATGAGGCATTGCTAATAAATGCAAGAGCTGATCTAATAAAATTAATTGATGAGAATCATCCTGAAATACTAAAAAAACTAGATTCGATGTCTAAGGATTTTAAAATCTTTTCTACTATATGATAGAATATTGATATGATTGAAATAAATATATTAGATTCCTGTGATCCCGCCGTTATTGGCCCATACATTTCTTTAAAAGATGTTATCTCCATCGGGCGTGCCTCACAAAATGACATAATTGTTCGTGATAAAGACCTTTCTGGAATTCATTTTTATATTGAACTCACAAAAAATGGATTAATTTGTTGGAATGCAAATATTGAAGGAGATTATCTTTCTAATGAGAAATTATACAAAGGGAAAAAAATTCATCAAAAAAATGAAAAAATAAAAATTGGAACTACTTCTTTTGAGATCATCAACTATTCAGTTGAGAAAAAAACTGATCCTGATGAATTATTAAAATCATCCTACCAAAATACCATGAAAAAATACTCCCATCAGGGGGAGGTCATAGATGAAATTGAAAATGAATTGGGGAATCTTGAAGATCTAATTAATAAATGATTCATCTATGCTTATTTTTTTCAGTTCCATTAATGGTTTAAATAAACGCTTAAGTGAAGTTAATTGCTGTCCCTTCTTGTATTCTTGATGAGAGGCATCGCCTTCAGCATTTATCTGTTTATTTTTACCATCAACAATCTGAACTTCATAAGGGAAGAAAAAACGAATATCTCTAGCGATAAGTGACATATCCATAGATAATATCTTTTGCGCCAGAGGATTTCCTGTCTCTGCTTTAGCATCTTGCCTTAAGGAATTAAATTCTTCGAAAAAAGGATTCTGATATCTAATTAGCTGCCTACCAGTAAACTGAATAGACTTGTAGGCCTTGCTTGAATGAACATTTTTAGAAATATTATTTTCACTAAATTGGCAATCACCCGCTATTTCATCTATTTTTTTTAGAAAACTTTTTTCATTGTAATTTTCCTGAGATGCCTTCTCTATAAGGTCATTAAAGGAATTTTTAAATTTTTCTAAATCAAAAATGGTATTTATAGAACGACTAGGTTTTATATTTTGAGGCATTACAATGTTATGCTCTGTTAGGAATTTTATCAACTGTAAGCTATCAAAAGAGGATTTTGTAATAAACCTTACACCAACTCGATCAAAAAGCTCTTCTGCAACATTATCTGCCTTATGTAATAACTTTAAAATAACACTATCGCGAGATTTACGAGATTTTACTGAAAAATCGATTAAAGGAATTCTATCTTCTGAATCTCTTTTTTCTGCAACATAAAGTTCATTTTCTGAATCACGAAATATCTGTTTATAAAAACGATCAAAAACTTGAGTTTGAATTACAGAAAAATAGGACGATCTCCAATCTCTATCAACATGTACTATTGTGTGGAGAACCTTTAAAATTATTTCTGCCCAAAGTTTTTTTTCTATATCTTTTTCTTCTGCAGATGCCATGACAAAAAGCTCACAAACATCTGTAATCATAAAGATAGAAGGAGGTATTTTAAGATCAACACCTAAAGGGGTACCTTCCTTTAAAAAATACCTCTTTATGAACTGCAGCGCCTCCTGAAAGTTTCCAAATAATTCGGCCATCAAAACAGGATCAGTAGGATTAAATCCATATCCTTTAAGAAGATTTCCTGCTTCCTTTTTATCATTAACAGAACCTACGAAATGCGCAGTGTCTAGAGCAGACTTTCCCTCAAGAAATACTTCCAGTACTTCCCAGTCAAATAAATATTTTGATAAATAACTTGGTCTTTCCATTTAAAAAATTTACTCTAGTTTCAAATTGAGAAACTAATTTACCATGACAAAAGAACATCCTCCATCCTTAAAAAAACCTGAAGTCTTTTTCTTATCTATGGGAGGCATTGGTTTTCTCCCTAAGGCCCCAGGAACTTTTGCGAGCGTTGCGACAATTGCCATCCTTTATCCTTTTGGCAATGCAAACATTCCATTTTTTCTCTTTGTCCCTTTTTTAGTTATTTTGACTACCATCTCAATTTATCTCATAAATCATATACAAAAAATTTATCAGGTTCATGACCCCTCTTGGATAGTCATAGATGAATTCCTTGGGGTTTTTGTGGCATGGGCCTTTATATCTGATCATCACTGGGTCTCTTACTTGATAATCCTAGTCTTGTTTCGTTTTTTTGATATCGTTAAGAGAGGTCCTGTGGGCCACATCGATAAAAACATGAAGAATGGTTTGGGAATAATGCTAGACGATGTAGTGGCCGGTCTTTTTGCAGGACTTGTTTACTTGGGTATTTCATATCTAAATATCCTGCCGAAGGTCGCTTGACTTACGCAAAACTTACGCATAAAATTTTTATATATGAATAGAAGAAATTAACGATGATTATTTTTATCGTCTTTAATTTAAGGCCCTTATTTTAATTATAGATTTATTTTTTTGCAAAGACTGATACAAAATTAATCTTTGCAAACAAGGAGAACAGTTTATGAAAGAAAATGCTACGGATGATAAAGGAAAAACAAAGGCCCTGGATTTGGCCATTGCCGGAATTGAAAAACAATTCGGCAAAGGGTCAATAATGAAAATGGGCGATACCCCAACTGAGAATATACCTGCTCTACCTACAGGATGTTTAAGTTTAGACCTGGCCTTAGGTATTGGCGGAATTCCTAAAGGAAGGATTATCGAAGTATATGGCCCTGAATCTTCTGGTAAAACGACCTTAACCCTACACATCGCTGCCGAATGCCAAAAAGAAGGTGGAACAGTTGCCTTTATCGATGCCGAACATGCGCTGGATACAAAGTACGCACAAAATTTAGGTGTTGATATTCCTAATACCTTGGTCTCTCAACCAGATTGTGGAGAACAAGCGCTAGAGATAGCTGATATGCTTATCCGCTCAGGAGCAGTTAACTTACTCATTATAGACTCTGTAGCGGCCCTCACACCTCGTGCTGAAATTGAAGGAGATATGGGTGACTCCCACATGGGACTGCAAGCAAGACTTATGTCTCAGGCCCTTAGAAAACTGACTGGTTCTATCTCAAGATCTAATTGCACTGTAATCTTTATCAATCAACTACGAATGAAAATTGGCGTAATGTTTGGTAACCCAGAAACCACTACTGGTGGAAATGCCCTTAAATTTTATTCCTCTGTAAGAATTGATATCAGAAGAATTGGTGCCATCAAAAATGGTGATGAATTTATTGGAAATCGTACTAAAGTAAAAATTGTTAAAAACAAAGTTGCGGCCCCCTTTCAAATTGTTGAATTTGATATCATGTATGGCCATGGGATATCTAAAGAAGGAGACATACTAGATCTTGCGGTAAAAGAAGAGATCGTTGAAAAAGCAGGATCATGGTTTTCCTATAATGATAGTAAAATTGGTCAAGGAAGAGAGAATGTTAAAAAATTCCTTCAGGCCAATCCTGAAATCCTTACTGAGATAAAAGGAAAAATTCTGCTTAAAAACGGACTCACAGAAGAAAAAGCAGAAACAAAAAAGAATGTTGATACATCTACAGGTGAGATCATTGAAGAGACAAAACCTAAGAAAAAAAGAAGTAAAAAGGCCGTCCACTAATCTATGGATATCGTAGAGAATAAGGCCTTTTTAAAGGCCATCAAACTTCTCAGCAAACAAGATTATTCTGAACCCCGCTTGAAGCAAAAGCTTCAGGCGGCGGGGATGGATGAAAAACAGATACAATTTGCTATCTCTAATTTAAAAGAAAAAAATTTATTAAGAGAAAAGAGTTATATAGACCAATTTATTCGCAAACATATGAGAAAGGGTTTTTCTACGTCCTATATCCAGAAAAAATTAGAGCTAGAAGAAATTAATATTGATCTCGTTGAAATCGAAGCTGTTTTTAAAGAAGCTGAATTAACTCACAACAAACAAATTAAAAACTTAATCAGTAAAAAACTCCCGACCAACTTTAACTCTCCAGTAAATCCTTTAGAAAAACAAAAGCTAATGAAAAAGCTGTTAGGCCATCTTCATAGTAAAGGTCATAATATAGATGATGGAATAAGTTATTTAGAGACAATTCTTTAAAGTTAGTGCTAAAAATGACGCCATGAAGATTCTGATTTTAATAATATTTATAATTGCTTGTTCAAAAAAAACAAACTCATTACAAAATCTTAAAACTCTAAATCTGGCCTTATCTACCAATATCTCAACACTAGATCCAGCGGTTTCCTACGATGGGGCCTCAGCACAACTTGTATATCAAAGTCTAGAAACCCTCTATGAATACGATTACTACAAAAGACCTTACCGCTTAAAACCTCTCCTGGCGGAAAGTCTCCCGCAAATTTCAAAGGATGGTACCAAATACCTAATAAAAATTAAAAAAGGTGTTAGGTTTCACCCCAACCCTGCCTTTAAAGAGCGTGAAAGATTTTTAAAATCTATCGATTTTATCAATCAATTTAAAAGACTGGCATTTATCCCTACAAGAAGCTCAGGTTGGTGGCTTATTGATGGCAAAATAAAAGGAATTAATGAGTTTCGAAAAAAGGCCGGAGATAGTTTTAATTTATTTAAAAAATTAGAAGTCTCTGGCCTGCGAGCAATTGATGATTACACGCTTGAAATTGAGTTAATTAAACCTTTTCCGCAAATGATTTTTGCCCTGGCCATGAGTTTTACTGCACCTTCTCCAATGGAGGCAATTGAATTTTATAATAATGACTTTTCCACAACATTAGTGGGAACAGGCCCCTTCTTATTAAAAAACTATAGACCTCTTCAAGGCGCCGACTTTATACGCTTTGAACAATATCATAGTGACTTGCCCGATTTTAAAAAGATCAATTATCGACTCATAAAAGAAGACCAAACCAGATGGCTTAATTTCTTATCCAAAAAAATAGATATTATTAACTTACCAATTGATAATTTTTTTAGTGCTATTAAAGAGGGGATCCTAAGCGAGGAGCTCAAAAGCAAAGGAATTAACCTAATTCAATCCCCAACTCTAACTTACTGGTGGATATCTTTTAATATGCAAGATCCTATCCTAGGAAAAAATAAACTCTTAAGACAGGCCATCGCTCATTCCATTAATCGAAAAAGATATTTGAACCTTTTTACAAACAATACTGGAGTTTTGTCCAACTCTATCTATCCTCCCGGTATACCTGGTTATAACAGCTCCTCTAAACTGCCCTATACATATGATCTGAATAAGGCCAAAAAACTTCTCGCTCAGGCCGGATATCCCGATGGCAAGGGACTACCTGAATTTAACTTTGATACCAGATCTACCAAGGCCAAGTCCCGTCAACAGGCCGAGTTTATAAAAAATGAATTGGCCAAAATAGGAATTAATTTAAAAATAAATACCAACACTTTTCCCCGCTTTTTAACTAAGGCCCGAAAAGGAAAATTAAACTTTTGGTTTGATGGCTGGGCGATGGATTATCCCGATGCTGAGAATACTATTCAACTACTTTTAAAAAAGAATCATCCCCCAGGACCTAACGCCACTTATTATTACAATAAAAAATTAGAAAATCTTTTTAAACAATTTTCAATGAATACAACTGATCAATCGAAAATAATGAAAAAAATGGAAACGGTAGTTCAAAATGATCTGCCATGGATTATGCTCTATTATGATTCTAATTTTATTTTATTCCATCAAAAAATTAAAAACTATAGGCCCTCTGGACTAATCAATAACAGTCTTAAATATTTAAAATCAAAATACTAAGGAAAAATTTTCCGCAATCTATTCAATTCTTAATTAATTTAATCTGTTTTTCGATAAGCAAATAAGAAATTATTTTGGATATGGAGGTCCTTAAAATTTAAAGGAATTCCTATGAAAACTATTTTTTTTCTTATTCTCTTTCTGCCACTACAGGCCTTTAGTCAGCAATATTTTGTTTTTGGCGTTACACAAGACCTTCCTATGGGGGAAGAAAATGAAATTATTCGCAAAAATTATTATATCAATATAGGTAGAGACCAAGGGGTTTTTAAAGGCTCCACTTTAAATGTATTTAGAGTAATTTCAATAGTCCATCCACGGGAAACACTGGAGAAAAGCAACTTTCAGGTAAAACTGGGTGAGCTCAAAATTGTCCACTCTGAAGGTGATCGAGCAGTTGGAATCATGAAAAACTTAATTCCCAAAAAAGACTCTCCCCAATTTGACTACAATGACTTTATGATCGGAGACGTCGTCGCTGTAACCATTAGGCCATAATTTTTTCCATAGCTACGACCAAATTTCGTAATTTCAAAGGCTTACGCTGCTTGTGTTATGCGTCACCAATGTTAAATTTTGACATATATCGATTTTTTTAATATTTCATTTAGTTCGATTTAAATTTAAGAGGAAGCTTTATGGCCAGAATTACGATTGAAGATTGTCTAGAAAGAGTAGAAAACCGTTATGAGCTTGTTCACTTGACCATAAAAAGAGTTAAGCAAATAAAAGAAGGTGCAGACTTTCTAATTCATACTAAAAATAAGGCCATTGTAACTGCCCTTAGAGAGATTGCTGCCGGGAAAGTTAAGCACGCTCCAATTTCAGAGTACGATTCAGAAGAATTCTAATTCTTCTTTTTTCCTAGAGCTATTTTTAAGACTTCATCAAAGTGTTCAACAGGATAGAACTTTATCCCTCTACGGTGTATTTCAGGAACTTCCAACAGATCTTTCTCATTTTTCTTAGGCAGAATAATCTCTTTAATTCCTGCTCTTTTGGCACCGAGAACTTTTTCTTTAATTCCACCAACTGGAAGAACCTTTCCCGTTAGAGATAACTCTCCTGTCATCGCCACATTGGATTTAACCTTTTTATTATTGGCCAGTGAGTAAAGTGCCAAGGCCATGGTGATACCAGCAGAGGGGCCATCTTTAGGAGTAGCTCCGGCCGGCAAGTGAAGATGGACTTCATGACTAGCTAAAAAGTCATCCTCCTGTTCACCTTTTTTCTTATTTAGTTCTTCCTGTAAAATACTTTTTACATAGCTATATGCAAGGTTTGCGGATTCATTCATGACATCCCCAAGTTGACCTGTAAGCTTGAATTCACCTTTTCCCTTTAAAGGAAGAGTTTCAATTAATAAAATTTCACCACCAAAAGAGGTCCAGGCAAGTCCTGTTACAACTCCAGGCCTGAGTCCTCCCTCTACCTTATCACTGCTAAATCTTGCTCCACCTAAATGCTTTTCAAGATCTAACTGAGAAGGGGAAAACTTTTTATATTTTTTGGCCTTTTTCACTTTATCCAGCGCCGCTATTCTACAAAGCCTAGCAATATTTTGTTCCATAACCCGAACACCAGGTTCTCTGGCATAATCAGAGATCAATTTTTTTAAAACAGTTTTATTTAATGAAAAATCTTTCCTTGCTAGACCATGTTTGACCAATTGCTTCGGAATAATCCACTTAGAGGCAATAGATATTTTTTCTTCAATTGAATAACCTGGAAGTTCAATAACTTCCATACGATCTAAAAGCGGTTCTGGAATCGCATCAATATAGTTTGCGGTTGCAATAAATAAAACCTTTGAAAGATCAAAAGGAATATCTAAATAACTATCGATAAAAGAACCATTTTGTTCAGGGTCTAATACCTCCAAAAGAGAAGAGGCCGGATCTCCTTGAAAGGATTGTCCCAACTTGTCAATTTCATCTAGCATGATGACTGGATTGTTTACTTCCACTCTCTTTAAGGCCTGAATAATCTTACCTGGCATGGCCCCTACATAAGTTCTTCGGTGCCCTTTAATTTCCGCCTCATCTCGCATTCCTCCGAGAGAGAAGCGATAGAATTTTCTTCCAATAGATTTAGCAATACTTTTTCCAACGGACGTCTTACCAACTCCTGGAGGTCCTGATAGACATAAAATAGTGCCATCATAGTTTGGCTTAAGTTTTCTTACTGCCAAAAATTCTAAAATCCTTGCCTTGGCCCGGTCTAGTCCATAATGGTCTTTTTCCAAAACCTTTTTTGCCTCATCAATATCAATCCTTTCTTTAGAGGATTTATTCCAAGGCAAATCAAAAATCCACTTTAGATAGGTTCTAGAAATATTATATTCCGGACTGGAGTCGGGAATTGACTCGAGTCGTTCCATTTCCTCGATCACAGATTTTAAAACTGTTTCGGGCAGACCCAAAGAATCGATACTTTCACGCATCTTGTTGAGCTCTCGGGATTTTTCATCCTCATCCATACCAAGTTCTGCTCTAATTACTTTTAATTGTTCTCTTAGAAAATATTCTCTTTGATATTTATTAACTTTTTCAGATACTTCATCGGAGATTTTCTTTTGAATATCGGCAACATCTTTTTCTCTTTTTAGATAGACTAAAAGTTTTGCAAATCTTTTTTTCACCACCAAGGTTTCTAAAAAATCTTGGGCCTCTGGAATATCTAAAGAAAGAGCAAATGCCACTAAATCTGCTAAGGCCCCAGGAGAAGGGGAGTTCAGCATTGCAAGTTTCATTTCTTCATTAAAATAGGGGTTAATTTCACTTAATTTTTTAACTTGGTTAATTACCGATCTGGTGTAAGCATCAAGTTCTTCATCTGTTTCTAAAATATCATCAAAAACTTCAACTTTTCCCCTAATAATTGGGCTCTCAGATATTATTTCTGTCGCCCTATATCTTTTAATTCCGTGAACGAGAACATTGATTGAACCATCTGGCAGTTTTAGTTTTTTAACAACCTTACATAAAACCCCTACTCTATAAATATCACTACCTGAAATTTCGCTAACAGGTAACTCTTCTCCATCAACAAAGCTTTCTATATCTTCTTCTTTATCAACTTCAGCAAGCTCTGATTTCACTAGATTTAATGCGACAAAACCAGACTTTAAAATCTGTTGATCTAAATCCGATGTAAATTTATCTTCTGTTAAAATTATAGGAGCTATCATCCCAGGAAAAATGGGACTATTCATTATAGGAATTATAACAACTTCTTTAGGAAAGTTTTTTTCTTGGTCGTTTATATTATCTTCTTTTACTTCAAAAGATGGTTGCCCTTTGGCCATAAAATCTCCCTGACCTTTTCATCATTAAATTGAAAGGCCTTTTACATCAAGAACTAGCCTTCCAGGAGTATCTAAATAGAATAAGTCATACGATATATTTTCTTTAAATGTCATTTCAATAGAAACAGAACCGTCATTCCAAGGATAAAAGTTAATGCTGTCCACAAAATGACTACTCCCAAAAGTACCAACATTACCTTTCAATTCTGTAGCAAAAAAGTCAATATATATCTTCTTTTCCTTACGAGAAATAAGCCCATAAACCTTGGGTATTTGCTTAGTTGAAAAATCAAATACTATCCGCTCACTTTTACTTGATTTATCATAGAAATGTCTTAGAGATGAGAGCGAGGAAGATGACTTTATCGACCCATTATGAAATATCCCCTTATCAATAAATATTCCTGTTTTTCTCCCCTGTAATTTTCGAATCCGCTCACCCATGAGGTTTTGGGCCAAGGCAGTATTCATCATAAGAAACAAGGAAAATGTTAAAATAATCTTTCCCATCTAATCTCCTCCATGAGTTTTTCTTTTTTTAAGGCTATCATGGCCTACCCTGCTTACCAATAGAGCTAACAAAAACCCTAAACCTAAATTAAATGGCCCCTTCCCTCCACCATTTTTTGGTTCAATAGAATTACAAGAGAAAAAACCATCATCTTCATCCTGATTAGATGCTGGATCTACAATGGCCGCCACGGGAAGCGCATATGGGGCCCCAGGGCAACTTAGATTATCCCTAATTCCCCCGTAATCCTTTTGCATAACTGTCTTATTATCCCCATCGCTGATAGAGATAACTCCCAAATAAAAGCCTATCTCGTCGATAAAGTTTTTATTATCTGGAAAGAAATCATTCTCACTAAAACTAGTATATTTACTAAAATCAACTTTTACTGCCGATATTAAAACTTTAAATATATTATTACTGCTATCAATTGCATCTAATAGAGCTCGACCTATTAAATTTAGCTCTGGAGCTCCATCATCATTTATCTTTATTTGTATATTTCCCTCACTATCTTGATATTCACTTGAAAAAGTTTCTGAAGCTCCAGTTACCGTATTTAAAATCTTCATCTCTAACTGAATTTGTGAATAAAAATTTTGCGAAGTTAGTTTTATATCTAAATAGTCGTTATCACCAAAGATCTCCTCGGAAGATAGGTCAACGTCAAATTCTTGAATTACAGTACTTGATGCCTCACCGCTAAGACTTAATTCATTTGGCGTAAAGTAGCTTACAAAAGTGCTTCCAAAATCTATATCTGTTGCATAACCATGAAGTTCAAAATCTACAAAACTGGCAATACTTCGACTATTTACTGCAGGAATATCCTCTCTTTGTAATTTTATTTCTCGCAACTCACAATAGGCCGAAATTGAACCTACATCGACTATTCCGTTTTCAAGATTAATTCCCTGAGGATATCCAGAAGTCGTATCACAAGTAGTAAAAAATGATCCTCGATAAGGATTCCCCGCAAAATTAACACCACAAAATTCTGTACGGGCCGAGGAGAAGTATTTAGAGATGGTATCGAGCTTATCCAACGGTGTTACATATAAAAAATATTGATCATCTTTAGCAAGTCCCCTAATTTGAAAAGTCCCATCATCACGAGTGACTACAGAACCCATTAACTCTCCTGTTTGTGTGGAATAGGCCTGAACATACGCCCCGAAAATTCCTATTGGTTCATCAACCGTGCCACCTATCACTTTTCCTATAATAATTCCTCTCGCTCCTCCTTCTGGATAAATAGAGTATGCTCCGGCCTTATCATCAAAAGATAGAGTGTGTTGTCCTAAAAATAGAGAATAAAACATGGTCGATCTAAAGGCCTCAGAGTGATCAAAGCCTACTGAATGCCCCAGTTCATGAGTCAAAACATTTCCCACATAGTTTGTTTTGCTCGCCTGGAGAGAAAAAGTTATGTTGTTACTTAAGATGATATCCGTTTCAATAATTTGTCCATTGTCTTTGTTATAAATAACTCTCGTCACCCCCACCACCGCAGAACTCTCCATATAGGATAAATCTGAAGAGCAATATATATCGTTTCTATAACTGGAAGGGCCATTACTTGTTGATCTGATTGAAAGATTGAGAGAAGAATTACTTGACCACTGATATGCTGACTCTTGAGATATTGATAAGAACTCACTTTTGATATCTTGCTGACAACCATTAGTATTAAACTCATAGGTTATATTTTGTTGAGACCAAGATAAAGCTCTTCCCTGGCCACCTATTTTTTGTAGTGAGGCATGGGAATTAAAAGCAAAAATTAATAAAATTAAACTTTTCATGTTTTATTTAAAAAATAGACGATCCCAACGATCATCAATATGAAGGATAGAATTCCTCCAAGAGGTGCACTTCCTCCATCTTCCTCTCCCTTTTCTGTTCCAAGTGTTCTAAGGCCCTGATCGACCTCTTTGATGGATGCAATATCTCTTTTTACCTCATCCTTTTTGTAGACATAATGCTTCCCTTTAAGTCTTTGTAGGGGTTCCCCATAGACTTTATTGAGCAGGATATTGAAATCTTCTACTGTGATATTTCCAAGTTTTTTATGATTGGGAAAAATACTGGAATAGATAATGGTTCGCCGATCAACCACCTTAATATTGTATTTTCCGACTCCTAGCCCATAGACCTCAAATCCATATTTTCCCTTCTGCAAAAGAAGAATTACCTTCTCTCCTTTTGTAAAAGTGGGTGTACCTTCAATATGATAGACCAATCCTTGCCACACTCCCCCTGGTGTTAGGACTTTAAAACTTTCCTCATTAATAATATGACCCGCGTCCAGACCAGATTTACTAAGCAATTTAAAAGTATTTTCAGTGACGATCTCTTCATTTGGTAATTTCTTAGAGACACTTCCCTTAAAGATTCCATGAATTACACTATCGGCCTCTTTGAACTGGTCTTCTAGAGGAATAGGCACAAAAATAGTGGCCATAGATGATAAGGCCCATAAATTTAATCCTAAAAAAATAAAGAGATTTCTCATTAAAACCCTGAACAAAAAGTTTTAATGATTTTCGGCAGATAAGACGGATAACTTGACTCTAATAGTCAGGTCTTTAAATAAATTTTATGGAAAAAAAAAGGCCCAAAGTCGGGCCTTGAGATATTAACGTTTTGAGAATTGGAATTGCTTTCTGGCACCTGCAAGACCGGCCTTTTTCCTTTCGACCTTTCTAGCATCCCGAGTAAGAAATCCCGCGGCCTTTAGTTCTGGCCTGCTATTACTATCTATTTCAACTAAGACACGAGCGATACCGTGACGGATAGCTCCCGCCTGACCAGTAGTTCCCCCACCTTTTACATTGATATTTAAATCATATTGATTTGATATCTTCATTAGATTTAACGGTTGGTTAATTACATAACGGTTAGTGGCCTTAGGGAAATAATCTCTAATGTCTCTTTTATTGATCTTGATCTGTCCTGATCCTTCCGTTAAATAAATACGAGCAACTGAAGATTTTCTTCTTCCTACTGAGTTCGCTAAATATTTTTTTCCTTCACTCTTTTTAGTAACCATTTATATTTTCCTCTTAATTATAAAGAATAACTTTCAGGTTTTTGACCTGTATGTGGGTGATGTGGACCTACATAAAGTTTAAGTTTACCAAGTTGTTCTCTTCCTAAAATATTTTTTGAAAGCATTCCCTTGATGGCCTTATGTAAAATTAGCTCTGGATGTTTTTCCAACTGCTCTTTAGCAGTTCTCTGCTTAAGATTTCCAACAAATCCAGGCTCATGTCTGTAATATACTTTGTCATCCCACTTCTTACCGGTGAATTTAACTTTTTCAACATTCACTATAACTACGTAGTCACCTGAATCAGTGTGTGGAGTATATTGAGGATTATTTTTTCCTCTTAGAAGTCCAGCTACTTCAGTGGCAAGTCTTCCAACTACCTTATCGGTAGCATCAATCACGTGCCATTTCTTATTTGTGTCTGCTGGTTTTAATACAAAGCTCTTTTGCGTATACATATAACATTCCTAATTGCTTAAAATTCAAACGAAAAAGTCTCGATGTTATATCGGAAGTTGGGGCCACAAGTCAACTATAGGAGGCCTAAATTGCATAAGTTTTCCACCTTAGAAATAGCCAATAAGGAGATGGAAGCGACCAAAGCTGTCTGTGTCCCCATCATCATAGCTTTCACGTTTCAGCTTAACCCCAAAATCTAGATCTAGTGAGCCTACTGGGGTGAGCAACTTAAAGCTTAGTCCCGCAGAGGTCCGAAGATCTAAGATATTGAATTTATTGACAAAAACACGTCCAGCATCAAAAAATCCGGCAATAACAAAGCTATCCTTAAAGTAATGCCTCGCTTCAAATTTAAATACTGAGTAGTAGGCCGTATTATTAACGAAATAATTTAAGATGTCATCACCAGTATTGGGCAGCCGATTGATCTCAGTCTCCTGAAATCCCCTAACAATATCAATACCTTCAATCCTAAAAACCTTAACCGAGGGGATATATCCCTTGGTAATTACCTGGCCATTAACAACTCTAGGATCTCCATCCTCATTTAATAAGGGATCATCGGCGAAATTTTTCTCCCAACCAAAGACCAAAGATGCTGCTAACCCCCATTTTTCTGCCAGTTTAAGATACCATTTATTTCTAGAGAGTATTTTTAGATAGTTTACTTCAAAATTTTCAATATTTATTGAACCGAGCCCCGGATTAGCAAACTCCAAAGACAGGCCATACCAAGACCCTTTTCTAGCAACTCCTGGATTATCTCTAAAATCTAGGGTGAGACTAGGAGTTATAGCACCTACGACAAAATTTCCTTCATCCTTACTAGAACTGGCATTAAATTGCTTGATATTGTCATATTGATATTTAATCGAGGAACTAAATGATTTAGAAAAATCTTTGGAAAATGCCATAGTCCCAGTCATAATATCAGCATCAAATGAAAAGTATCGGTTTCGAGAGGCAGTTCCTGAAATATCAAACTCCAATGGCAAATGGAAAAAATACGGTTCTTCATAATCTACCCTAAACCTATATTCTAAAAGTTTTAAACCCTTATTTCTCCTCTCTTCATCAAGAGTCTGCAAAGATATTCTATAGTTGGCATTGGCAAGAAGGTTGATCCTACGATTCATCCCACCAATATTTAAAAATCTAATTCTTGAGGAAAGTTTGGCCCCAGCATCAGTTCTAAAACCAGGACCTACTGCCATAGTTATAGAATCTCTTTCCTTAATTTCAATTAATAAATTCACTGATTGTTTGAATTCACCTTCATCTTTCCATGAATCTGCAATGATAGGTGAGATCTTTACTGTCTTAAAAAGCCCTAGAGAGGATATACGTCCTTTAAAAAATTCCACATTCGAATATTTTAAGATGTCTCCTGTTACAAAGAAAGACTCTCTTTGAATCACTCTATCCTTACTCTTAATATTTCCTGAAATTTGTAATTCATTAAAGTAAGTTTTTTTCCCTAGATCCAAATCAAGGATAATCTCTACACTTTTATAATCTTTAGAGAATTTTAATAGATTACGATCTTCACTATTAAGGATTTGTGAAAAGTAATAACCATTATTTCGAGTTACTTCTAATATCTTTTTTAATTCCTCCTCTAATTTTAAAATATTAAATGCACTACCCACTTTATTGGAAAGGGCCTTCGAAATAAATGCTTTAACCTCTTCACCTACGGGACGAAAATATTTTATCGCCTTAAGTTCACAAATCAGAGATTCTTTTATTCGATATAAAACTGAAGCATTTGTTGAATTCTCTTGTTTTTCTATAATCGGATCCGAAATCTTGGTGGATATAAAACCATGCTTAAGATATTCTTCCTGAATCAGTTGCTTAAATTTAGCTAAAAAGCTTTCATCCAAAAAGTAGCTACTCGCCAAAGAAGTACCTTTCTCTTGGTATAAGTTTTTCAATACTTTATTGTTTACAAGCCTATTTCCCTGAAAACTTAATGAGGATATCTTTATTTTAGATCCCTCTTTAATCTCAAAGAAATAGGAGTGAAGTACCCCGCCTGCTTTAGTTTTGCCCTCTCGTTTAGAAAACTTAATCTTACTATAATATATACCTCTATCTCTATAGAAGGATTCAATCTCTTTAACTATTAATTCTGGCTCAAGAGTTGTCCCCATGCTTCTAATATTCTCTTTGACTAAACTAAACAAATCACTTCTTGAAGCCACCCTATTCCCATAAAAGCTAAGATTCACCTTAACACTTAGATCAAGGTTGAACTCGAGAGTTATCCCATCATCACCATTTTTAAATTTAGGCGAAATTAATTCCAGTTCCGAAAAGAAATATCCTTCCTCGTATATTTCGTTAGATATTTCGTTCGTTACAATATTTATTTCTTTTTTATTATAGATAGTATCTTTTAAATCATTTAAACGATTGTTTATTGAAGTTATATCCTTGTTGCCAATGTAATTAATTTTAATCTCTTTTATTAAAATAGTTTTTGTATAATTAATTTTAAATTTCAAATCAACTATACCATCTGATGGTATTAACTCGATGGTTACCATAGGATCTGCAATCCCCGCATTAATTAAAAATTCAGATACTTTGGCCTCTGCTTCAGCATCTAGACCTGGATTATGATATTCGTTTTCATCATAAGGGAGAAGGTTTTTTAAACTACTGGTATTGATGCTCTCTGCTGGCAGCTCAAAGGAAATATTATTTATTATTTTTCTACTGGTGATATCGACTTTTAACACCACTCCAATATGTGTGTTTCTAACTTCATAAGAAAATGTAGCAATAGATCTATCAAAGAGGTAAGGCTTTAATCTAATTTGTAATTTTTTGGGGGTTAAAATTTCCTTTTTTAAAGACCCTAATTTATCCTCAAAGCGTCTACAGATATTCGTCTGATCACAGACAATATTAATGCTGTCTATTTGAAAGCTCTTCGCCCAACCAAAGGCCGGTATTAAAAGCATAAATGTAGTCAAAAAGACTCTTATCATTTAAACGACCATCTAAAAATTAAATCCGCACCGAATGCATTAGATACGTTTGAGATATTCGCATCTTGTGTTGTCTTTATTTCATAAACCCCTTCTAAGGAGATATTTTTATTAATATAGTAATCAGCACTCATTCTTTGTTTTTGATCAATAGACCCACCAACTCTACTTGAAATTGATAGATTTAAATCCTTAGTTATTAATTTTTTAACTTGGACACTAGTTGCAGATTTATATCTTGTAGCATAAGGGCTAATCACCCCTTCTCTTTGTTCGCTTCCACTATAATCTGTATCCTCTTCAACTTCAGGAATAACACTAAGCCTTAGTCCCAACCCAGAAGAGAGCCCCTGATTAATTTTTAGCTGATCAGCTAAAAGGGTACCAAGGCCAACTGATGTAATTGCCTGCTTTTCTGACTCACTTAATCCTTGGGCATCTTCAGATGTAATTCCAATAGTTAATAAAGATAAAATATCCTCTTTGGAAAGGAATGGATCAGAGCTGAAATCAATCGAAATATTGTCTGTCGCCCCTTCAAACTCAAATTTAACATCATATTCTTTTATTTTAGCAGTACCCGCAAACTTTATTTCTGGGTTTTCAACTGGAGCATTATTTAATCTAACTTCTCCTACCTGTATATTAAATTCATTCGCTTTAAAAACGACTTTACTCTTATTTGGAACTACTCTCAAAACTCCATTAAAAATAGGGCCTTGACTATTACCTGTCACCTCTATGCTACCATCAAATAAAATTTCTGCTAAGCTATTCCTCATTTCAATAGGAGTCGTGATATTCACACCTAAATCAAAATTAAAATATGGAAACCTCCTCTTTATCAACTCCTTCGGAAGATATTTTTCATAAAATGTGGAGGGCCCAACCGATGCGTAGTATTCATTTATCTCATTTCTGAGATCACCATAGACTATTGAATATTTCCCGCTTAAATCATAGGGGATTTCATTACCATCGAGTGACCCCCTGCCTGAAACTAGCACATAAGACTTTTTTAAATCCATTATAGGAAATCTAATATTACTAAATTGATAATCAAGATCAACCCTAGGTATTGGATAATTTAAAGTTATATCTCCAGAAAGATCAAGTTCCCCTTTCCCATACCGACCATGAAAACGTTGAATCAATAGATCTTTATTTTCTAAGGATAAATTAAAGTCTATATCCTCAAAATAATTTGGAACACCATAAATACTTAATTTATCGAGTTTTCCCGCCAATACAATATTAGTTAGAATTCCATCTTTATTCCCAAAAAACATCATTTTGCCTTCGGAGACTCCCCTCGCTATTTTTAAATTGGGGCTGAAAAGTTTGAAAATTCCTACATCCATCTTATGAGCGGCAATAATTTTAAACTTATTATAAAAATTTCCGTCGCCCCTGAATGTTAGGGAATTCACCTCATCCTTTAACGCCACATCCCAGATATTAATATTGCCATCTTTTATAGATATTTTCCTGGCATTCTCATCTAACGATAATTTGATCTCGCCTTTTTTTAGATTAAGCTTCTTTAAGTTTAATTCTGCATCAAGCTTCTTAATATCAAACAGATTAAAGCTAGAACTAAAGTCGAGTTCGACCTCTCCCTCCAACTTATTATCTACCATGTTATGAGTTGATAAAAAGCCTAATAGATCTTTGATATTTTCAGATTTAACAAGGAAATTTAAATAAGATAGATTTTTAGTTTCTCTTTTGTTGAAATTTAGAAATGACTCAAAAGTTATTTTTTGACCTAAGAAATCTCCTCTTACATAGGCCTTCTTTCCTTCAATTGATACCTCTATTTTAGAATCAGCAACATCGACATCACCTATTGTACTTTTTACGATATCCAATTGCATCTTAGATTTAAAAAAATTATCTTTCCTTACGCCAGATAACTCACCTTCAAAAGATCCTTCAAATCCTAAATTGGCCTTAGCTATGACTTCGATATCCGTAGTGCGAATTCTATTTATTTTAGCTTGATACTTTATATCAGAGCTCCTTAAATCGTACTCCAACTCTCCAGTTAGCGTACCGTTCCCTTCTAATATTTTTAAATCAAAAATCTTTATTTTATTATATTGAAATTTAAATTTAAATTCAGAGGAATTTATATCTTCCCAGTATAATGAATTCGCGCCACTCTTCACCTGACCTACAATGGCCATTTTATGAAGATTTAAAGGCCCTTTAATTTGAAATTTTGTGGCATAATCATAATCTAAATCTCTAGGAATGAGAGTTATATCCTTAACCAAAACATGATACATCCTCAAAGAATCTTGATAAGTGGCCTGTGGCTTTTCAATACTAAGGTCTATCGTTGGCGAATCACCAAAAGTTAAATTCCCTTTTCCTTTTATGACTGTATTTCCAAACGTAGAGTCTAATTTTTTTATATCTAACTTTTCTTGATTTATTATGTAATCAATTTCTCCTTCTGCCTTGCCAAGTTTAAAATCCAAAACGTTAAAGTTATCAAGCTTTGGCCTTAAACTTATCACTATATTATCTGAAGGGCCGGATACCTCTATCTCGGTGGGGCCGCTCCCTTCAATATTAACTCCAGCAATAGGGCCAAGCATTTTAAAATCAATTGTTGTTCCTTCTTTAGTTTTAAATATAAGTGATTCTTTTTTACCTAAAACCTCCCCCGCTACGATTATCCGTGAATTGGGAAAACTAAAATCAAAGTCAACAATTACATCTCCATTATCTCTTACAATCACCTCACCTTTATTGGCCGTAATTCCTTTATTTTTTAAGAGTGGTAATTTTGTTCCCGGAAACCAAAGTCTAAAATCATCTAATCTAAAACCTTTGAGCACTTTAAAAAAGATATCTTTATCCCTAATAAAAACTTCCAGTTCACCATTGATTTTCCCCTTAATTGGTTTAAGTGCCTTTACATAATAGAGCGCATCTTTAGTCGGAAGATTTTTAAGTTTAAATCGCGCTTTCATTTTATCAGGATCAATTCTTTTATAGTCGAGGATAACTAAGTCATTTCTTAAAGCTATTTCTGCGCGTTTATCTTGAATCGTTAATTTCTTTATTGTTAACTTATTGCCTCTTTTCTCTCCACCGAGCAAAAATCTTTGAACATTTCCATACTTAGATACCACATCGTGAACCCTAACTTTAATAACAGCATCAGGATTAAAGATATCTTTTGCCAAAGATATCTTTGCCTCAATAAAACCTTTAACCAAGTCCTTTCCTTTAAGCAGGCCGAAGTTTTTAGAAAAGTTCTCAGTCCTACCCGTTAGAGATAGATCACCGGTAACTAGCGGCCCGTTAATTATCTCACCACTAAACCCAATGCTGTCTTCCTTGTTTTTCACATCGAGTCTATCAATTTTAATCTTGTCTTTAATTATATTGATATCAAAATCTAATTCTTGCTCATGAGGATTCCAACCGGTCAATTTAAAAAACTTAAATTCCTCCAGCCTTCCCTCTAGCCTAAAACTTCGTTTAAAAAGTTTGAAGTTTAAACGATCTAACAAAAAATCTTGATCGTTTAAACTCACATCGATTTCATCCAATTCTAACTTTCGAAGGATAAATGGCAATTTTGTTACTATCTTCTCAACATAGAGTTCTTGAAGTTCTTTTATTTTGAATTCTTTTAATATTTTGAGCGAAAGCTTAAACGCTTCGCCACTTTTTGTTTTAATTAAAATTTTCGCTAAAGCATCCCAAATGCTTATTTTGCTTATAATAAATTTACTGGAAAAGAAATCTACCAGGTCAAAATGAAAGCCTATCCTTTTTGCCTTTAGAAATAGTTCCACACCATCTTTGTCTTTTTTGTGAATCTCTACATTTTTAAAGTATGTAGTCGGGGGAAATATTCTCAAGTCAACCCTTTCAAAATCGACTCTAAGTCCTTCTCGGGCAAGAACTCTGCTGTTTACGTGCTCTGATATTAGACTTGCCAATTTAGGCGATTGTAAAAACTGAAATATCGTAGAAAAGATAATCACAATTACAAATAGAAAAATTAATGTCGGTTTATTTAAGACTTTCAATCTCTCTCAACCTTCCCTTGACCAATCTAAAATTTGGAAATTTCTCTTTTATTAATTTATAAATTTCTTCTGCCTTATAATGCTTTCCAACCATCATAAGGGCCTCTGCTTTAAGATATAAAAAGCCTAATTTTTCTTTTAAATCGAGGGGCCGATAAAAGACCGCATCATCGGCCATAGCGATGGCCTCATAATATTTTCCTGTTTTTATAAAAAAATCTATTCTCAAGTAATCAAGATTTAAGGAATCTTTAATTCCTAATTTTTTGCCTAGAATATTTCCTGCTTTATCTAATATAAAAAGTGCCGCTTGATAGAACTCCATTACTGCAAAGCAAGCAACAAGATCCTTATAATAATTTATAAAAATTCCTTCATCTAGTAGCTCTACTGCTTTTATCATTACTCTTTCACTTACGGCAGCAAAATCGTCTAACTTTACATCAACTTTTGGTTTTAAATTAAGCTCTCTAATAGGCTCTTTTAAATTAGCAGATCTTTTAATCGCGTCTGTCTCTTCTTTGAATTGAAGTCTCGGCCCATTTAAAAGAGTTAATATCTTATCTCTAACTTTTGTATTTTTTTTAAACTTATTTGGATTACGCGCAAAATAAGAAGATATGACCTGTTCTAATTTTACTCTTTCATAAAAAACTGCATATTCAAGAAGTAGGGGGTATATGAACAGATCTGTGGGATATCTAATCTTGTATTGATAAATTAAATAAACAAATTCTTTTCTTTTTATTGGATCCGAAATGTTTTGGTTAACTAGCTCTGATAACTTATAAACCGTGCTGAGTTTTAAATAATTTTTAGCAACCATCCAATCCTTAGATTCTGATTGAATGTTTGCTTCAACTTCTATGCAGTACTTATAGAAGTCATTACTGTCATATTCGAGACCTAGTTGATCAAAAACTGTATTAAAAGTTTTTATATCTTTTTTAAGAAGTGCAAATTTAATAGTATATTCTTGAACGAGTTCAGCACCTATATTAAAACTCTTGATCTGTTCTATTAACTCTAGGCCTCGCTTGAGGTATTTCATCTTATAGCGTAAATGAAGTAATTTCTCTGCTGTTTCTTTGCTGTGCTGAATTTGTCCTATATAGGCCGATGAGATAAATATATAAAATAAATTTTTCTCTACATTCTTATCAAGACAAAAAGGCATAAGGCCCTCAAATATTCTTAAAGCATTAGGATAATTTTGTTTTTCAAAATAAAATTCCCCTATCTTAAAAAACTGCTCAAAGAATTCGATTCTATTTTCTTCCTCTTCAAATAAAGTTTGAAGTATCTCTAATAGTTCTCTTTCTGCCTGCTTGGGTAGAGATTCAAATTTGAAAGATTTAAGGACATTTTCTAAAGAATCTTTAAAATGAAATTTTAAAAATTGCTCTTTTACCTTTCCAAAAAATTCCAAATAAACCCCTGCTACCCTCGATTAAATAGGGCAAGAAAAGAAACAGTTCCTCTATTAAATTTTACTGCAAATGGGTATTTAGAAAGGACGTAGCGTAATTATTTCCCCTAAACTTAGGGTGCTCAAGGATCTTTAAATGAAGCTCTTTATTGGTCTTAATTCCCTCTATTACGGCCTCATCCAATGCCCTTTTCATCCGATCTAAGCAGAGTTCGCGAGTAGGGGCCTGGACAATAATTTTAGCAAGCATAGAGTCATAATAAGGAGGCACATCGTAGCCAGAATAGATAAAATCATCTACTCGGACTCCAATTCCTGCCGGGCGATGATAGTAAAGTATTTTTCCTGCCGAAGGGGCGCCAGTAAAGGGATCTTCAGCATTTAAACGACATTCCATGGCATGTCCGGTAAATACAATATCTTTTTGATCAAACTCTAGTTTTTCATTTTGAGCGATCTTTATTTGTTGAGCAATTAGGTCAACTCCTGTTCGTTGCTCCGTCACTGGGTGTTCAACCTGAATCCTAGTATTCATTTCAATAAAATAAAATTTATCATCGTCTTGATCGTATAAAAATTCGACCGTACCGACAGAATCATAATCTACAAATTTGGCCAGTTCTACGGCGGCATCTAAAACTTCTTGGCGCTTTTCATCTTTTAAGATCGGACAAGGTGACTCTTCTAAAACTTTTTGAAATCTTCTCTGTATCGTACAATCTCTTTCACCAAGGTGAATAACATTTCCAAAATGATCTGCAATTATTTGAACTTCAATATGTCTAGGACGGGTAATATATTT